>NZ_JAHBDB010000033.1:0-235093 GCF_019956105.1 Pseudomonas sp. BF-RE-25 | reverse complement strand
TGCAGCGGTGTATGAGAACCGGGTGAAGCTGATTCCGTTGCAGGAAAAGTATCGGTTGCAGCAGCACATTGGTGTGGTGTTTTTGAAGGCCAAGGAGCGCGATCCGAATTTGCTGGCGTTGCTGGCGGAGTGTCGGATGTATGCCAATCGCCAGGTTTGAAACCGAGGCGCGGCCATCGCCAGCAAGCCGGCTCCTACAGGATTGGCGTGCGCCGAAAATGTGGGGGCAACACATAACCCTGTAGGAGCCGGCTTGCTGGCGATGGCGTCATAACATTCGCTACAACTCCCGGACTAACCAACAATCCCGCGAACAATGAAATACAGCAGCGATGGCCCAAGCAAGCACCCAAGCCCGGTGTGGAACGTCGCCGTCAACGCCCCATAAGGCACCAACCGCCGATCCGTCGCCGCCAACCCGGCGGTCACACCGCTGACCGTACCGGCCAACCCGCCAAACACCATCGCCGAGCGCGGGTTATCCAACCCCATCCAGCGCGCCGCCATCGGCGTGCCGACCATCACCAGAATCGCCTTGATCAACCCGGTGGCAATCGACAATGCGACCACATCGGAACTCGCGCCAATCGCCGCGCCAGTCACCGGCCCGACGATGTAAGTCACCGCGCCCGCACCAATGGTGGTCATGCTTATTGCATCGCGATAACCGAACACCCAGGCAATGCTCGCCCCGACAATGAACGGCAACACCGTGCCCAGCAACAGCGCAATCACGCCGATCATCCCGGCCTTTTTTGCTTCGGTGGCCTGCACTTCAAACGCCGTGGCGACGATGGCAAAGTCGCGCAGCATCGCCCCGCCCATCAAACCGATACCCGAGAACAGTGTCAGGTCCGCCAGGCCTTTTTGCCCGCCGGTCATGGTGCCGCCGACCCACGCCAGGACCAGGCCGATGACAATGGCAATCGCCGAGCCATGAATCCGCCCGAACGTCAGGCGTTTCGACAACACCACCGACACCCACATGATCACGCCAACGAACGCGAACGCCGTGACCAGACCGTTAGTTGCCAAGCCTTTCTCGATGACTTCCAACATATCAGCGGCCTCCTACTGGCGTGCCAACGGGCGTGAGTTCCGCAGGTTCATCAGGCAACGGTTCGCCTTTGTGGGTCCGGCTGATCAGAGCAATGGTGCAACCGCAGAGCACCACCGAACCGATGGCCGCGAGCACCGCCACCGGGCCGCCGTGCAACGCGGTCACGACGTTCTGTTGCGCCGCCATCGCCACCACCACCGGAATGTACATGGCGCCCCAGAAGCCGACGCCCATCTCGCAATCCTTGGTCATGCCGCCGCGCTTTTGCATCCACAACCGCGCGCAGATCAGCAGGATCATCGCGATCCCGACCCCGCCCACATTGGATTTGACGCCCAGCAATACGCCCAGCGCATCGCCCAGAATCACCCCTGCCAGCGTACAGATCGCCAACAGAGCCACACCGTAAATAATCATTGTTGTAGTCCTCAAAGTGCATCGTCGAATGTTGTTTTTGTTGTTCGAAGGCCTGAGTCGGAGGTCTAGAGTTGGCGGCTTCCCTCCTCACGTAACAGCGCCTGCAAGGTGTCCAGCCGAGCCCCGTCGAAGGCAATCACGGTGCCCTGCTCGAACACCCGGCGCGCCAGCCCGGTCAGCACCGCACCGGGCGGCAGTTCGATCTGTAGCCGTACGCCGCGCTCGTAGGCGCTTTGTACCGTGCCGCGCCAATCGACGATGCGGCACATGTTGTAAGCCAGGTCTTCGCGCAGGGCTTCGATGTTGATGATTGGCCGCGCGCGACTGCCGCTCAGGTAGCCCACCGTCGGCGCTTTCAATTTCACATTGGCGAAGGCTCCGGCCAGGATTTTCGCCGGCGCATCCAGCAGCGGGCAGTGCGACGGCACGCTGACGGCAAGGCGCTTGGCCAGGCCTGCGCCGCGCCCTTTCGCCAACTCGGCGACGGCCTTCATCGCGCCGTCGCTGCCGGCAATCACCACCTGGTTATCGGCGTTGATGTTGGCCAGGTAAACCGGCGTATCGACGCTGTGAACCTGCGCCAGCAAGCCTTCCACCGTGGATAAATCGAGACCGATGATCGCGGTCATGCCGTAGCCCTGTGGATAAGCCTGCTGCATCAATTCACCGCGCAGGCTGACCAGATGCAGCGCATCGCTGAAGCTCAAGGCACCCGAAACCACGGCGGCCGGATATGCACCAATGGACAAGCCCGCCACGTAATCCGGCGTCATCGATAACTGACGCGAAGCCGCGACACCGGCAATCAACAGGCACAGCTGAACCGCCCGTGTCGATTTCAATGCTTCAGCGCAATCCAGCTGAAATGCGTCTTCGCCAAGCACTTCGCTCGCCTCGATCACCGTCTCGCGAGGCAAACGATGGAGCATGCCCGGCTGCTGCGCGCCCTGGCCGGGGAACACCAACAAACTGCTCACGCTGCTTGCTCCAGCGGGTTCCACGGATCGATCACAAGGCAGGCTCCGCTGGCGTTTTTCAGCAACACCCGACGCGCAGGACCGGCCCATTCACGCAGGGCGACGGCGCCAAGTGGCGTCTGCAATTGCATGTCCACCTGGCACTTGGCGCTGTCCAGAATCTTCAGCAGTTCCTGCGCCTTTAACCGTTCCAGAACCTGCGGCGTACGCAGGATCAAATCCAGATCGCTGCCCTCATGCAAAGCAACAACGCCACTGGCCAATTCAAATCCGGCACTGCCGCTGACGCCCCACACCCAGCCGCAACCATCGAGCAACGGCCGCAATTGGTTGAGGGCCTGCACGGCGGGCAAATCCCGATCGATCGAGACATGACACAGCGCTTCCGGTGTGACCCGACGCTGAACCGCATCGACCGCCATCACCGTCGCATACCGCTGCTCACGCAACCGTCCACGCACACCGACCGCGATAAAACCCGGCGTACTCACCGCACGCCGAACTACCACCGGCTGACCCGCGCTGATCGACTCGATCACCCACGCAGGCGCCTGCGCAGGCAACTGCTCCGGGGTCATCCCCCACAGCAGGTCGTGAGCGAGAAACGTGCTCACCACTGTGCTCTCAGCAGTTGGCGAACCGTGCTCGAAGCGGCGCGGTTGCTCGCGCCCAAACGGCTGCTCAAATCGCGACCGCTTGCGGCAACATCGCCAATCGCCAGATTCAGGCATTCCGTCACTCGCGCCAAATCTGCTGATGTCGGTTGCTCAATCTGGTCCACCGACAAGGTTTCCCACAGCAAACCGAGGCTGGCGTAGCTGTCGATGTCATACGCCATCGGCGGCACACTGGCGGCCAGTGCTTCCAATTCTTCGACACTGCGCAAGGTCACCCGCGCCGCTGACGCCTTGCCCATCGCATGCACCATCACGCCCGGATCACGCAGCGCGATCAATCGATTGGCCTGATACCCATGCGCCAGAAACGCTCCCGACATCGCCTTGCCCACCAGCAAACCAATCACGGCGTGGCCAGCCAACCGGGCGCGGGCATAACTGTCCGCCGCAGCGGCCAGTGCCTGATGAATGCCCAGCGCTTCTTCGCGCCGACCGTAAGCCTGACTCGGCACATCGATGATCGCGATCACGGCGCGCTTATGCGATTTATCAGCGTCAGCCACGATGATTTCATCCACCGCCTTGGCCAATCCCCAACCTTCCAGCAAACCCACTTCACCGTTGCGAGCGCGGACGAAACGGTTGTCGGGATCTGCCACCACCGCGACAAACCGGACCGGTTGTTCGCCCACCACACCATCAGCGACTTTCAGCGACGCGGGCAAACCCACCACCGGTTTCGCGCCTGCACTCAAGGCGTTGAACCAGTTCAAACCTCTCAGGGAATACGAATTCATGAGCGCTCTCCTTGATACAGATCGCGAACCGTCGCGGCATCGATTTGCGGTTCGGCGTCCAGGCGGGCCAGCCGTTGCAGGAACAGATCGGCCTGACGACTGCGTTGTTGTTCCGGCAAGCCTTGTTGCAGCAATTCACTGACCTGCTGCCGGACCTGCGCCACATCGTCAGCGACAAAGCGATCCACCAGACCGCTGGCAAAGCGTTGCTCGCCACCGGTCAGGCTCCAGATGAACGGACGGTCGCGGGAGTCATATTCCTCAAGCCCGGCTTCCTGTTCGATCACCTGTGGGCCGTTCAAGCCAAGCCGTGCTTCCTGAGTCACCAGCAAATAGCTGCACAACCCGGCGGCAATCGACATCCCGCCAAAGCAGCCGACGCTGCCCGCCACCACGCCGATCACCGGTTGGTACTGGCGCAGATCGACAATCGCCGCATGAATGTCGGCAATCGCCGCCAACCCGAGGTTGGCTTCCTGCAACCGTACGCCGCCGGTTTCCAGCAGCAACACGGCGCGGGTTGGAATGCCGTTGCGGTTGTCTTCGGCGGCGAGCTCCAGCGCACCGGCAATCTTCGCTCCGCCGACTTCACCGAGGCTGCCGCCCTGGAAAGCGCCTTCGATGGCAGCGATCACCACCGGCAAACCGCCGAGGCTGCCCTTGGCAATCACCACGCCGTCATCGGCTTGCGGCACCACGCCCTGGCGTGACAGCCACGGCGACATGACGCGTTGAAACGGGTCGAGCAATTCACGGAAGGTGCCGGCGTCGAGCAAGGCTTTTGCCCGGTGTCGGGCGCCGAGTTCGATGAAGCTGTGCTTGTGGAGGATCGCTGCACTGTCAGTCATGGCCGATCTCCTCAAAGCCTTGTTCCAGACGCAAGCGCACCACGCCGGGGGTCGCGCCGAAATCGTGGATATCGATGGCCATTGCCGGTGGTGTCTGGCCGTCGAACATCCGTGCGAACAGATGCTGCCAGCGTTGTTCGGCGCCATTGACCGAGGTCTGCACCTTGATGGTCAGCTTGCCGGCCTGACCCGGTTCGATCAGCACTTCCAGATCGCCCGAACCGACACAACCCACCAGCGTGCGACCGCGTGGCGGCTGCCCGGCGGG
Source organism: Pseudomonas sp. BF-RE-25 (assembly GCF_019956105.1). Classification (NCBI taxonomy): domain Bacteria; kingdom Pseudomonadati; phylum Pseudomonadota; class Gammaproteobacteria; order Pseudomonadales; family Pseudomonadaceae; genus Pseudomonas; species Pseudomonas sp. BF-RE-25. Next base: position 230,109 of record NZ_JAHBDB010000033.1, on the reverse strand, counting down.
GAATTCAAAGGATAAGGTTTCCATCAAAACGCTCCCTGGTTGATGCCGTCAGCCGACGCAATGCGGTCGATGAACAGGCAGGCTGCGAGCAAGTCCGCAGCGCCGCCGGGCGAGGCATTCAACGCGATTAATTGTTCGTCCAGTTCATGCAAGCGCCGGCGACCGGCAAGGCTGGCGCCGCCACCCGCGTCGAGCACTGCCTGGGCGCCGAGTTGCATGGTGTGCAGGCCTTGTTCGCCGGCGCGATAGAGCACGCAGGTGTCACTCAGTTGAGTCATGATCGCCAGCAGCGCATCGAGCCGGGCATTCTGTTCGCCATGACCGGCGGCGCGGCTGCGCTTGAGTTGCGGCAGTGCGCGTTGCAGCACCGAAGGGAAACCGAGTTGGGCTTCTTCACGGGCACCACGCGCGCCATAACGTTGGGCGACTTGCGCGCCGTGGCTCAGAGGACGCGGGGCGAAACGGTCGTCGAGTATCGCCAGTCGGGCGGCGCGCAACGCCACCGTGCTTGCGTGGGTATTCGAGCAGTCCAGCGCGGCGGCAGTGACCAGCAGGCCCAACGCCCAGATCGCGCCCCGATGTGTATTCACACCGTTCGTGGTGGCGAGCATGGTTTGCTCGCCTTCCCGGCCAATCCGCCCAATCGCTTCGCGCAGCGGTACACCGACGTCGCCAAACGCGATGGCCGATTCCGCCATTTCCTTGAAGGCCGGCCACAGCGACAACGCCGAAGCGTGCATCAGCCCGAGGTGCAAATCGGTGTGCGCGCCGTTGCCGCGACGATCCACCAGCGCCGGTTTCGGTGACAGGTCCGCTTCGTCGATCAGCGCGTCCACTGCCAGGTCCGCCAGCCGTTCGGCCAGCGACAGAGGTTTGGGTTGCAGGTTGAATGCGTGCATTACCAGCTCCTGAACTTGGCGGGCGGGTTGTAGAGACCACCGGACCACTCGACCAGATCGGCCACGCTTTTGGCGGCGAGCAATTCGCGAGTGGCGTCGGTGCGCCGGATGCCGAGGTCTTCAGGCAAGGCGATCAAGCCTTCGCGACGCATCCGGGCGGTGTCTTTCGGGTTGTGGCGCAGGCCGATGGCAGTCACCCCAGCGACGGCGGCGATCATCGCCTGACGTTCTTCCAGCGAACGCGCCTTGTACAAATAGGCGATGCCTTCTTCGGTCAGCAGGTGGGTGACGTCGTCGCCGTAAATCATGATCGGCGCCAGCGGCATGCCGCTTTTCTTCGCCACTTCAATCGCGTCGAGGGTTTCGACGAAGGTCGGTTTGCCGCCCTCCTGGAACGTCTCGACCATTTGCACCACGAGTTTTTTACCGCGTTCGAGCAAGGGTTCCGGTGCATCGCCGTGGCGCATGTCGAGCCAGGCCGGCGTGCCGTGACGGCGACCGCGCGGGTCGTGCCCCATGTTCGGTGCCCCGCCGAAACCGGCCAGGCGCCCGCGAGTCACGGTGGAAGAATGGCCGTCGCCATCGACCTGCAGGGTCGCGCCGATGAACAGGTCCACCGCGTATTGCCCGGCCAGTTGGCTGAACATCCGGTTGGAACGCAGCGACCCGTCGCGCCCGGTGAAGAACACGTCCGGCCGCGCAGCGATGTAGTTTTCCATGCCCAGTTCGGTGCCGAAGCAATGCACGCTTTCGACCCAACCGCTTTCGATCGCCGGGATCAAGGTCGGGTGCGGATTGAGCGTCCAGTTGCGGCAGATCTTGCCTTTGAGGCCGAGGGATTCGCCGTAGGTCGGCAGGATCAGTTCGATGGCGGCAGTGTTGAAACCGATGCCGTGGTTCAGCGACTGCACGTTATGTTTTTCGTAGATCCCGCGGATCGCCATCATCGCCATCAGCACGTGCACAGGCTTGATGTGCCGTGGGTCGCGGGTAAACAGCGGCTCGATGTAGAACGGCTTGTCGGCCACCACCACAAAGTCGACCCAGGACGCGGGGATGTCGACACGCGGCAGGTCAGTAACGTCATCGACAAGCTGGTTCACCTGAACGATGACGATGCCGTCGCTGAAGGCCGCTGGTTCGATCAATGCGGGCGTGTCTTCGGTGCTGGGGCCGGTGTAGATGTTGCCGGCGCGGTCGGCCATGAAACCGGCCGAGAGCACGACGTTGGGAATCAGGTCGACCACCAATCGTGCGTAGAGCTCGATGTAGGTGTGGATCGCACCGATTTCCAGCAGGCCGTCTTCCAGCAATTGGCTGATGCGCAGGCTTTGGGTGCCGGCGAAAGAGAAATCGAGCTTGCGGGCGATGCCGCGTTCGAACAGGTCCAGATGCTCGGAGCGCCCGACGCTGGGCATGATCATGTGCAGGTCGTGGAGCCTGGCAGGATCGGCCTTGGCCAGGGAGCGCGAAAGGAAATCCGCCTGTTTCTGGTTGTTGCCCTCCAGCACCACGCGGTCGCCGGGCAGGATAAGTGCCTCCAGCGCGGCCACGATGTTGTCGGTGGGCAGCACCACACCGTCAGCCAGGCCCTTGACCAACGCCAGACGCCGCTGCTTTTCGCTGCGCCGCCGCGTCCATCGCGAGTCGGGGGATATTGTTGTTGTCATGACCACTCCACGGGTTCGCTGTCGTGGGAGTCACCTTAGGAGGGTTGGGTGGGGGGTATCAATCAAGCAGAGAGACGGATCGTTACGGTTAGGGTAATGGTCGGCAGGACGGACGCCTTCGCGGGCAAGCCTCGCTCCTACAGGGGTTTTGTGTGCGCCCCGATCCATTGTAGGAGCGAGGCTTGCCCGCGAAGGGGCCAGTCAGACCAGCCCGGCACTCACAAGCAACTCCTCCAGCGCCAGCAAGTCAGGCACTTTGGCCACTTGATCGCCCACCTGCACCGCCGCCTGTTCCAGCGCACACAACGGCACATCCACATAGCTGAGCTGGCTGTCGAGCTTGTAAGAGCGAGGAATCCCCTGCACCAGCAAGGCAATGAACTTCAGCTCAGGCCGCCCGCCCAGCGCATTGAGAATCACAATCCGCGCCCGCTCGCCAATGACGATTTTATCGCCACACGTCGATTCAAAACTGAGCAACGGAATCTGCCGCTCCCGCCAGCTCACCCGCCCCAGGTACCACGGCGGCGTATCGAGATCGAACGCCCCCGGCTGATAGTCAATCAACTCCGCAACCGCGACGTTGGGCAAAATCAGGTTGCGGTCAGCCAGGGGTAGCAGCAGCCCGGTGAGGTTGCTGGTGCGATGCTCAAGCATGGGTTTTGCTCCACAGGGCGATGCTTTCGAGCAGCACCGATTCCTGGTACGGCTTGCCGAGGTAGTCGTTGACGCCGATGGCCATGGCGCGGTCGCGGTGTTTCTGGCCGGTGCGCGAGGTGATCATGATGATCGGCAGGTGTTGCAGTCGCTCGTCGGCGCGCACCTGGGTGGCGACTTCGAAACCGTCCATGCGCGGCATTTCGATGTCCAGCAGCATCAGGTCCGGCATGTGGTCTTCGAGCAGCAGCATGGCATCGACGCCGTCCTTGGCCGTCAGTACGTTCATGCCGTGGCGTTCGAGTAAACGACTGGTGACCTTGCGCACGGTGACCGAGTCGTCGACCACCATCACCAGCAAGGGCTTGTGCGGCTCGGGTTCAGGGTCTTGAAGCAGCCGTCGTTGCGGCACCTGCGCCTGCATCGCGCGGATCGGCGCCAGCAGATCGAGAATCAGCACCACGCGGCCATCGCCCAGAATCGTCGCCCCGGACAAACCCTGCACGGCCGCAAATTGCGGGCCGAGGCTTTTCACCACAATCTCGCGGGTGCCGGCCATGGCATCGACTTGCACGGCGATGTGGCGCTCGTTGCATTGCACCAGCAACACCGGCAACGGCAGGCTCTGGCCCAGCAGTTTCGGGCGTGTACTGGTTTTCAGCAGTTCACCGAGGTAACACAGTTCATAGTGCTGCCCGGCGTATTTGTAAGTCGGCGGATCGAGCCGGTAATGCCCTTCGAGTTCGTTGGGCAGCACGCGCACAATGCCGTCGATGGTGTTCAGCGGGATCGCATATTGATCCTCACCGCACTGCACCATCAGCGCCCGGTTGACCGACACGGTGAACGGCAGGCGAATGCGGAAATGCACGCCCTGCCCCGCCACAGAGTCGATGCTCATCGTGCCGCCGAGTTGCCGGACTTCTTCATGAACCACGTCCATGCCCACGCCGCGCCCGGAAATCTGGGTGATTTTTTCGGCCGTGGAGAACCCCGGTTGCAGGATGAACTGCAGCACGTCGCGGTCGCTGATGTCGCTGTCGGCGGCGAGCAACCCGCGCTTGACTGCCTTGCGCCGCACCGCGTCCAGCGGCACGCCGGCGCCGTCGTCGCGGATGTCGAAAATGATGTCGCCGCCCTCGCGGGACAGATCGAGGGTGATCCGCCCTTGCGCCGGTTTTCCGGCCGCGATGCGCACGTCTGCGGATTCGAGACCATGGTCCACCGCGTTGCGCAGCATGTGTTCCAGCGGCGCGGCCATGCGTTCGAGGACGTTGCGGTCCATCTCGCCTTCGGCGTTGCCGACCACGAACTCCACCTCCTTGCCCAGCTCGCTGGATACTTGGCGGACGATGCGCTTCAAGCGCGGCAACATCCGCTCGAACGGCACCATGCGCGAGCGCATCAGGCCTTCCTGCAATTCGGTGTTGATGCGGCCTTGCTGTTGCAGCAGGTTCTCCGCGTCCTGATTGCGTCGGTCGAGGGTTTCCTTGAGGTCGAGCAAGTCAGAGGCGGATTCGAACAGCGCCCGCGACAGCTGCTGCAACTGCGAGTGACGGTCCATTTCCAGCGGGTCGAATTCTTCGTAGCCCGAGCGTTCGGCGTCGACTTGCTGGCGGCTGAGAATCCTGCCCTGGGTTTCGGTATCGAGCCGGCGCAATTGATCGCGCATGCGCTCAATGGTGGTTTCCATTTCGTTCAGCGCCACGCGTGCATCGTTGACCTGCTGTTCGATGCGGCCACGGAAGATCGAAGTTTCCCCGGCCAGGTTAACCAGGTCGTCGAGCAGCTCTGCCGAGACCTTGACCATGTCGGCACCGGTATCGGCTTGTGGCGCAAGCGGCTCGACCTTGGGTGCAACCGGTGTGGCAACGGGTGTTTCCGGCACTTCCGGATGGCTGAAATTCCTGATCGCGTCGATCAGCCGATCCGCTGGTGGCAATGGTTGACCGGCGCGGGTCGCGTCGAGCATCTGCGCCAGTCGGTCATGGCTGCTTTGCAACAGCCCGAACAACGCAGCGGTCGGTTTCAACACGCCGGCGGACAAGCCTTCGTAGAGAAATTCCAGCTCATGGGCGAGGTCGCCGATCGGGCCGATTTCCACCATCCGCGCACCGCCCTTGAGGGTGTGCAGATCGCGCAGCAGGGTTTCCATTTCCTGACGATTGGCAGGTTCGGCCTGCCAACGAACCAGCGCAGCGCCGGAGTTTTCGATGATGTCGAAACCTTCCTCGAGGAAGATCTCCAGCAACTCCGGATCATGCCCCGGCGAGTCCTCGGCCCGCACAGGCTCGACGACTTCTGGCGCACTGGCGTTGCCTCGGCGGAACTGGCGAATGGCTTCGATCAGCTCACCCGGATCACCCAGTGGCTTGTGGTGCTGTAATTGCTCAAGCAGTTGCGCCAGTCGGTCATGGCTCTGCTGCAACAGCTGCGCCAGGGTTTCGTTGTGGCTGTAACGGCGATCGACAAGCCCTTCGTAAAGGCTTTCCAGCTCATGGGCGAGGCCTGCGACCGGCTCGACTTCGGCCATCCGCGCACCGCCCTTGAGCGTGTGCAGATCTCGCTGCAACGACAACAACGGCGCGGCGTTGTCCGGGTCTTTCAACCAGCGCTGCAAGGCCTGACCGGCGCTTTCGAGGATGTCCACCGCCTCTTCGAGGAAGATCGAAACGATCTCGTCGTCCAGATCCGCTACGCGGTCAACTGTAGGAGCCGGCTTGCCGGCGATGGGCTCGAAGGCGCCGCGGTTTTCCAAGGAAAACGCGTCATCGTTAACGTCCATCGCCGGCAAGCCGGCTCCTACAGGGGTTTGTGCCAGTTCGGCGGTGGCGCTGCTTAGTTCTCGAATGCTCAGGGTGCGGCTGCCGTCGCTGCGAATCAGGCCCATGGCCGATGGGTCGAGGCTCTCATCGAGCAAGCCGCGCAAGGCCCGGATGCGCTCCGGTTGCGGGCTGACTTCCTGACCGGCCGCGAGTTCGTCGAGCATGTTGATCAGCGCTTCGTGGGCACTTTGCGCCTCATGGAAAAACGCCTCGCTGACCGCCAGGCTGCTTTCTTCCACGGCGCCGTAGAGATCAAGCAAAGCTTCACAGAGCTCATCCACCGGATGCAGATCGGCCAGGTGCGCGCCTTCGCCGAGGGTGGTCAATTCATCCAACAGCGCGCTGAGCTCCTGACGTTCACCGGGGTGCTGCTGCCAACGCTGCAACAGGCTTTCGGCGTCCAGCAGGATGTCCATGCCCTGGGCCAGGAAATTGTTGATCAACTGCGGATCGCGCTTGGTTCTGAGCGCCATGCTCGGCGTGCTCAACAGGGCTTCCAGGCGTTCAGCCAGCAGCGCCTGGGTTCTTTCGATCAACGAACGGGCCCCGGGAATCTCGGCCAACGGATCGACCTTGAGCTGTCGCAGCCCGACGCGGAACACGCCTTCGGCCTCCAGCAGCAGTTCGACTTCGTCGAGGTCCAGCGCGATCAGGTGCGCCTTGTATTCACGGGCCAGTTTGTCCAGCGGCGTCGCCAGCTCGGCAATCGGCAACACGCCGGCCATCGACGCGCTGCCTTTGAGCGTGTGCAAGGCACGTTGCAGTTCGTCGCTGGCCTGCAACGGCACATGTTCGGCGGCCTGATCGAGGAAGCGGTTGAGGCTGGCCAGATGGGTTTCGGCTTCGTTGCGGAAGATCTCCAGCAATAACGGATCGAGGGCGGCGACATCCTGCACGTCCTCATCGGCCAACGGCTTGTCACCCTTGGCGAGTGCGTGGGCGCGGGCGGCCAATTGGTCGACGTCGTTGCGCTGACGCTGAGCATTGCCGGCAAATTCAGCCACCAGTTCCGGCAGCAGGTTCAGCACATCGCCGAGCAATTGCTGCACCGCCGGCCCTGGTTCAACGCTGCGCTCCAGCACGCGATTGAGCAGGTTTTCCACGGCCCACGCCAGCTCACCCAGCACCAACGCGCGCACCATCCGGCCACTGCCTTTGAGGGTGTGAAAAGCTCGGCGCAGTTCGCCCAGGGTCGATTCGCTCTCGGGGTTGGCCGCCCAGCGCGGCAAGTATTCCCGGAGGATTTCCAGGACCTCGTCGGTTTCTTCGAGGAAGACTTCGCGCAGTTCATCGTCCACCGGCTCTTCACCCGGAGGCGGTGGCAACAGGCTGCCCGGCGTATTCAGGGCGGGCGGATTGACCGCCGACACCGGGTTGGCGAGGACATCGGCCAGGGTCTGGACGACGTCGGGATCGTCCAGTTCCTGCTGGTCCTGCATCACCTGCGCCTCACTCGGGCTTAGCACTTCATCCAGCACAGGGACATTGTGTTCGCTGGGGAAAAAGCCGAGCGCTGCCAGGCTCTTTTCCGCAACGTCGAGCAATTGTTCACCGGACGCTTCAGCGTCGTCGCTCAGGCGTTCAAGGTAATACTCGATGCTGGTGATGACGTCGGCCAAGCTATCCAGCGCCTGCCAGCCAGGCTGGTCCGGGTCCAGCAGCAGATGTTCGCGGATAAAGTGGTTGCAGGCGTCGATCAGGCTCGCCGCACGGCTCAGCGGGATCATCGCCAGCGCGCCGCGCACCTGGGTGAGCAAGGCCGGCAACGGTTGCAAATGCTGGCGGTCCCAGTCGGCGTCGATGTAGTCGACGATCATGTCCTTGGCCTGTTGCAGGCAGATGCGTGCTTCCTTGATCACGATCTGGTGGATCTGCGTCAGGTCGGTGGTCGGCAGGCGGCTGTCTTCCTGGCTCTCCGGCTCGACCGTGCCGACCATCCCGGCGAGTGTCGCCTCGACGTAGAGCAAGGCGCCGGCGACATCCATCAGGATCGCGTCGTTGGGTTCGCGTTGCCCCTGAGCGAGGCTCAACACCACCGCAAGCTGATCGATGATGACCTTGCGCGGCTGGCCGAAACCGAGCACCGCCAGGGTGTCGGCGATTTGCCGCAAGGGTGCCAGCAAGCTATCGAGGTCTGAGGCATGCTGGCGGTCGCTGCGCACGAACAGGTCGAGGCGTTCCTTGACCCGCACCAGTTCTTCGCACAGCGCGGCCAGCACCGAGCGCATGGCATCACGGTCCGGGCCGGCCAGCCGCGCCCGTTCTTCGTCGACCATCGCGCTGTCAGGCAGCGCATCGTCCAGTCCATAGCGATCTTTCATGGTCAGCATCTGCCCGGTGGGGTGTTCGGCTTTGGCGATGTAAAACAGCAAACTCTTGAGCAACTCCGGCGGCGCCGGCTGATTGATCGCGGACATGCCCTGCTCAAGCAGGCGCTTGAGTTCTTTGTCGGCGTCCTTGAACAGGCTGCGCAGGGCCGGGCTGTTGGCGATCGAGCCGCCGCGCATGCCTTCGACCAGCGCCGAGGCAACGTGCCACAACGGGCTCAGCGGCGCATTCCCGCACAGCCCTTCTAGGCGTAAAAATACGGTGCTCAGGTAACCGAGATGGGTGTCGTCATCCTGTTCGCGCAGCAACCCGACCAGGGCCATCTGCAACATCTGGCGCAATTTGCGCAGCACGTTCGGCAGGTCCGCCGGCTCCAGCAACGCCAGCGCCTCGTCATCCAGTGGCGGCAAGTCCGGTAATTGCGGGGTGAACAGGCTGGTTTCCGATAACAGGCTTTCGCCACGGGCACTGCGCAGGTCGTTGATCAACGGCAACACCACCAGCGGCAGGTCGCGGCGCGCGCCTTGTACGCGGTCGAGATAGATCGGCAGCTGACCGATCGCTTGCAGCAACAAGTGGATCGCTTCGTCACGATGAATGACGCGGTTCTGCTGCAAGGCGGCGGTCAGTTGTTCCATTTCTTCGGCGAGCAGGGCCGCGCCGTAGAACTCGACCATCTGCAAACTGCCGTGAACCTGATGGATGCACGCCAGGCATTCACTGAGGGCGTGCGTCGCCTGAGGGTCATCAAGCAACGTTTCAATCGCCTGGTGAGCCACTTTCAGTGTTTCGGCAATCTCGCCTTTGACCCACTCGAGGGCCACATAGTCGTGCCGATCACCCATAACCACTCCGTTCATCGTTCGAACGCCCTCGGGCGCCTCACACTTTATCCACAGTCTGCGCCTTGGCGGCCGGCAAGGTGAAACCGGACACCGAACGTCGCAGCTGGCTGGCCATTTTCGCCAGGTTGCCGATGCTCTCGGCCGTAGCGGTGGAACCGGACGAGGTCTGCGTGGTGATCTGCTGGATCACGTTCATCGTCAGGGAAATCTGCCCGGCCGAAGACGTCTGCTGTTGTGCCGCGTTGGAAATACTCTGGATCAACGCCGCGAGGGTTTTCGACACGCCTTCGATTTCTTCCAGAGCCACACCGGCATCCTGCGCCAGACGCGCGCCACGCACCACTTCGGTGGTGGTCTGCTCCATGGAAATCACCGCTTCATTGGTGTCGGCCTGGATCGCCCGCACCAGGGTTTCGATCTGCCGCGTCGCGGCGGACGAACGCTCGGCCAACCGTTGCACCTCGTCAGCCACCACCGCAAAACCGCGCCCGGCATCACCGGCCATGGAGGCCTGGATCGCGGCGTTGAGTGCAAGGATGTTGGTCTGGTCGGCAATGTCATCGATCAGGCTGACAATGTCGCCGATCTCTTGCGAAGACTCGCCCAGGCGCTTGATGCGCTTGGCGGTGTCCTGGATCTGCTCGCGAATGTTGTCCATGCCGTGGATGGTGTTGTGCACCACCTCGTTGCCCTTGTTGGCGATTTCCACCGAGCGCTCGGCCACCGCCGAGGATTCGGCGGCGTTGGCCGACACCTGATCGATGGACTGCGCCATCTCGTTGATCGCGGTGGAAGCTTCACTGATTTGTTGCGCCTGATGCTCCGAGGCCTGCGCCAGGTGCATGGCAGTGGCCTGGGTTTCCTGCACGGCGGCGGCGACCTGGCCGGCGGTGAGGTTGATTGTTGCCACCAGATCGCGCAGCTGGTCCACGGAATAGTTGATCGAATCGGCGATGGTCCCGGTGAAGTCTTCGGTCACCGAAGCGGTCACGGTCAGGTCGCCGTCGGCCAGGTCTTCGATCTCGTCGAGCAGGCGCATGATCGCGTTCTGGTTGCGCTCGTTCTTCTCGGCGGTTTCGCGCAACTGACGATTGGTTTCGCGCACCATCACCATCCCGATAAGGATGATCGACATCAGCGCCGCCAGACCCAGCACGTAGCCGCCAATGGTGTCTGTATTGCGCCCGCTGGCGAGGTTTTCGAACCCGGAGGCCAGGTGCGAGGCTTCGTCGAGCAGGGTTTGCGACAGGCTGAATATGTTGGTTGCCGATTCGCGGACCTTGAACAGTTCCGGCGAGGTTTCGAGGATTTCATCCACCGAACCCGAGACAAATTCGAACAGCTCGGAAATCTCGATCAAGCGGGCACGGGCATCGTGGTCTTCGACCTGACTGACTTTCAGTGCCGGATTGCCCTGGAGCATGCCCGTGAGCACCAGGCCGAAACGCGCTGCATCGCGGCCGAACGCGTCGGCGGCCTGTTGCGAATTTTCGTCGCCGGACAGCACAGTGTTTACCGCACCGAGGATACGTTCGGCCAACAACGACTGACGCTGGGCCATCGCCACCTGAGCGGCGGGCGCGCCGCGTTGCAGGAGTATTTCGACGACTTTTTCGTACTCGACCTGCAACTGCGGCACGGTTTCAGCGAGGGTGGCGGCGACTTGATGCAGCGACAAAACCGTCTGTTCGCTGGAGAGGATCGCGTCGGTGTTTTTCAGCACGCGCTCCCAATCCAGCTGCACGGCGCGCATTTCCGGGCGCACGGCGGACGGTGCCGGCGGCAGCCCGGTGGAAGGGTCGCCTTTCTTCAGATAGCCCCAGCGCTGGGCAAAATCGTTGCGCGCATCGCTGAGCAACTTGAACGCCGCGGCCTTGCCGGCGGCGGCTTCCGTGGCGTTTTTGGCGATGCGCTGGGACAGCACGCGCAACTCACCGGCGTGGCCGATGTACTGTTTATCGTACGAGGCCTGGGTGTTGAGGTAAGCGAAGTTGGCGAACAGCAGCATGATGAAGACAATCAACGCGATGAACAGCGCGATGATCTGCGAGCGGCTGCGCGATCCTTCTGGCTTGCCTGTTTTAGCTTTTATCATCGGTCCTCGCCTGTACTACCCAATTCACCCAAGCCCCTGTAGGAGCGAGGCTTGCCCGCGAAGCAGGCGAAGCGGTCTTGCAGGAATACCGCGTTATCGTTCTTCGCGGGCAAGCCTCGCTCCTACAGGATCGGCGTTGCCGCGTTTACAGCGCTACATGCATGAAGCTTTGCGACCGCACCAGCGCAAACGGGCTGAACACCTGCCAATTCTGCTCGCGCTGAAACCGGCCCTTGATGAACGGTGCAATCGGGCCACTCAAGTTATCCACCGGCTCCAGGCTGTCCTGGGCAAAGTGCTGAAGGCCGAACACCTCATCGACCATCAACCCGGCAAACACCTCGTTATGCTCGACCACCAGCACTCGCCGCTGCTTGCGCACTGCCGACAATTCGTGCCCGAAGAAGGCACTCAAATCCATCATCGGCAGCAAACGCCCACGCAGGTTGGCCACGCCCTTGACCCAAGGCTTGACCCCCGGCAACTGGGTGAAGCGCGGTTCATGCAGGACTTCGCTGACTTCACCCATCGGCGCGACGTACCACGCCTCGCCCAAACGAAAACCGATACCGCTCCAACTGTCCTGTCGGGTTGGCTGCGACGGCAGATCCGCCGCCAGCAGACGACAGCGCTGGTCGATCTGCAGCAGCAGTTCGAAGGCGGTCAACGACTCGGTCATGGTCGGGTGATCAACCGGCCAGCACGTTGTTCAGGGTTTTGATCAGGGTCTCTTCGTCGACCGGTTTGGTCAGGTAATCCTTGGCGCCCTGGCGCGTGCCCCAGACCTTGTCGGTTTCCTGATCCTTGGTGGTGATGATGATCACCGGGATGTGCCCGGTTTCCGGGTCTTTGGTCAACTGACGGGTCGCCTGGAAACCGTTGAGGCCGGGCATGACGATGTCCATCAGCACGGCGTCGGGTTTTTCCTGACGGGCCAGGGCCACGCCGTCGGCGCCGTTTTCGGCTTTCAACACTTCATGACCGTGCTTTTCCAGCATGCCGGTCAGTTTGTACATTTCGGTCGGCGAATCATCGACGATCAGAATACGTGCCATGGTTTTCCCCATTCTTGTCGACGCCGGGCCCGCTGGCCGAGCGTCACTGTGCGTGTCCTACTGCGGCAAAACGGCGGCGAAGCCCGGTACATGGGCCTGGATCGCGTTAAGCAGTTCTTCCTTGCTGAAAGGCTTGGTCAAAAACTGGTCGGAGCCGACGATGCGCCCCTTGGCCTTGTCGAACAACCCGTCCTTGGACGACAGCATGATCACTGGCGTGGACTTGAACGCACTGTTGTTCTTGATTAAAGCGCAGGTCTGATAGCCATCCAGACGCGGCATCATGATGTCGACAAAGATGATGCCGGGATGATGATCGGCAATCTTCGCCAGCGCATCGAAACCATCGATGGCCGTAATGACTTCACAACCCACATTCTTCAACAGCGTTTCGGCGGTGCGACGAATCGTCTTCGAATCGTCGATCACCATGACCTTCAAGGCGCTGGAATGCTGGCCCATAAATGCTCTACCGTCGCCTTTGCGAATCAAATTGTCCGTTTTCCGGTTACCGGCGGCTTGAAACCCTTGATACTCAAGGGCCAGCACGACATGGCAGCCTTTTTAGCACAGTCTCCAAATGCAATCTATCGGGCGTCCTTTGAAGTGGTTTTTCCTTGACCGGGAACACACTCAGCGCCACTCTGACGCCACTTTTATACGGTCCTTTGGATTGATCTTTTGTGGGAGCGAGCCTGCTCGCGATGGTCGTCAACGATGACGCGTGCCAGCAGGATAAGCGCGGTGTCCTGAAGTCCATCGCGAGCAGGCTCGCTCCTACAGGGGACTTACATAGGCCTCACCCACTTCAGAGGAAAACCCCATGAGCGTTCGCGTCGGGATTGTCATGGATCCCATTGCCAGCATCTCCTATAAAAAGGATAGCTCGCTGGCCATGCTGCTGGCCGCACAGAAGCGCGGCTGGGAACTGTTCTATATGGAACAGCGCGACTTGTATCAAGGCGAAGGTGAAGCCCGGGCGCGGATGCGGCCGCTGAAAGTTTTTGCCAACCCGGAAAAATGGTTCGAGCTGGAAGACGAGACCGACGCGCTGCTGAGCGATCTGGACGTGATCCTGATGCGCAAGGATCCGCCGTTCGACATGGAGTTCGTCTACTCCACTTACCTGCTCGAGCAAGCCGAGCGCGCGGGCGTGCTGGTGGTCAACAAGCCGCAGAGCCTGCGTGACTGCAATGAAAAACTGTTCGCCACATTGTTCCCGCAGTGCACGCCGCCGACCGTGGTCAGCCGCCGCGCCGACGTGCTGCGTGAGTTCGCGGCCAAACATGGCGATGTGATCCTCAAGCCGCTGGACGGCATGGGCGGCACCTCGATTTTCCGTCACCGCGCAGGGGACCCGAACCTGTCGGTGATCCTGGAAACCCTGACCGCGCTGGGCACCCAGCAGATCATGGGCCAGGCGTACCTGCCAGCGATCAAGGACGGCGACAAACGCATCCTGATGATCGACGGCGAGCCGGTGGATTATTGCCTGGCGCGGATTCCGGCGGCCGGCGAAACCCGCGGCAACCTCGCCGCCGGTGGTCGTGGCGAAGCCCGTCCGTTGAGCGACAAGGATCGCTGGATCGCCGCCCAGGTCGGCCCGACCCTGCGCGAGAAAGGCCTGCTGTTCGTAGGTCTCGACGTGATCGGCGAGCACCTGACGGAAATCAACGTCACCAGCCCGACCTGCATTCGCGAGATTGATAACGCGTTCGGCACCGACATCGGCGGCCTGTTGATGGATGCCATCGATCAGAAGCTCAAGGCCCGTTGATATAGAACACCCAAGATGAAACCAACATTGCGCTATCATGCGCGGCCTCTGAAAAACGCGATGTTGGTTTTCTTGTCATGACACTTCCGTCCGATCTGCCCGCTGAACTCGCCCATCGTGGCGTGCGCCCGGCTGATCGCCTCGGATTTACCCTGTTTCTCGCGGCGTTGATTCACCTGGCCTTGCTGTTGGGCGTCGGCTTTACGATGGTCGAACCCAAGCAAATCAGTAAAACCCTGGAAATCACCCTCGCCACCTTCAAGAGCGAAAAGAAACCGGCGAAGGCCGACTTCCTCGCGCAGGAAAATCAGGAAGGCAGCGGCACCCTGGATAAAAAGGCGATTCCCAAGACCACCGAGGTCGCGCCGTTCCAGGACAACAAGGTGCAAAAAGTCACGCCACCGCCGGCCGCCAAGCCTGAAGTCCAGGAAGCAGCGCCCAAGGCTGCCGTGACCACCGTCGCACCGAAGCCGAAGAAAGCCGCGGCCAAGACCGAAGAACCCAAACCTGCCACCAAACCCGCCATCGCCGCGCCGACGTTCGACAGTGAACAGCTGTCCAGCGACATCGCCAGCCTCGAAGCGGAACTGGCCAACGAACAACAGCTGTACGCCAAGCGCCCGCGCATCCACCGCCTGAGCGCGGCCTCGACCATGCGCGACAAAGGCGCCTGGTATAAGGATGAGTGGCGCAAAAAGGTCGAGCGCATCGGCAACCTCAATTATCCGGATGAAGCGCGGCGCAAACAGATTTACGGCAATTTGCGGCTGATGGTCTCGATCAACCGCGACGGCTCGCTTTTTGAAGTATTGGTACTGGAGTCGTCCGGGCAACCGCTGCTGGATCAGGCAGCGCAGCGAATTGTGCGGCTGGCTGCACCGTTTTCGCCGTTTACCGGGGATTTGTCGGACATCGACCGACTGGAAATCATCCGCACCTGGAAATTTGCACGCGGGGACCGCCTCTCCAGCAATTGATGCACATATGACCTGTAGGAGCCGGCTTGCCGGCGATGGCGTCCTTGAGATCGCTATCGCCGGCAAGCCGGCTCCTACAGGACCGTGTTACATCCATTTGCTCCGGCGAACAGCGATCAATCTCAAGCAAACATTGATTCCCCAGCTTGTCAGTTCGCCCCTCCAACGCCACACTAGCGCTCATGAAGAACGTCAGCCCAAGCTACCTCAAGCATCACTTCCTGATCGCCATGCCTCACATGGCCGACCCGAACTTTGCCCACACCTTGACCTACATCGTCGAGCACACGGCCAATGGTGCCATGGGGCTGGTGGTCAACCGTCCGCAAGACCTGAATCTGGCCGATATCCTCGAGCAATTGCGCCCCAATATCGAGCCACCGCTGCTCTGCCAGCATGTGCCGATCTTCATCGGCGGCCCGGTGCAGACCGATCGCGGTTTTGTCCTGCACCCGTCGGGCAAGCAGTTTCAGGCGACCGTTGATCTGGAAGGCGACCTCTCGTTGTCCACCTCCCAGGACGTATTGTTCGCGATCGCCGATGGCGTCGGTCCGGCAAAAAGCCTGATCGCCCTCGGTTACGCAGGCTGGGAAGCCGGGCAACTTGAGGCCGAACTGGCGCAGAACGCCTGGCTGACCTGCCCGTTCGATGCCGACATCCTGTTCAACACCAGCAGCGAACTGCGCCTCGAAGCAGCGGCCAAGCACCTGGGCGTCAACCTCAGCCTGCTCACCAGCCAGGCAGGACACGCCTGATGGCCCTGCGGCTGATTCTGGGTTTCGACTACGGCACCAAACAGATCGGCGTGGCGGTCGGCCAGGTGATTACCGGCCAGGCCCGCGAGCTGTGCACCTTGAAGGCACAAAATGGGGTGCCCGACTGGAATCAGGTCGAAGCG
This sequence comes from Pseudomonas sp. BF-RE-25, assembly GCF_019956105.1. NCBI lineage: Bacteria > Pseudomonadati > Pseudomonadota > Gammaproteobacteria > Pseudomonadales > Pseudomonadaceae > Pseudomonas > Pseudomonas sp. BF-RE-25. The sequence continues at coordinate 214,083 of NZ_JAHBDB010000033.1, read as the reverse complement.
CTGATCAAAGAGTGGAAGCCCGATGCCGTGGTGGTCGGCCTGCCGTTGAATATGGACGGCACGCCCAGCGACATGTGCCTGCGCGCCGAGAAGTTCGCCCGCCGCCTCAATGGCCGCTACAACCTGCCCTTCTATACCCACGATGAACGCCTGACCACGTTTGAAGCCAAGGGCGAACGACGTGATCGTGGCGGGCAAAAGGGCAGTTACCGCGACAACCCGGTCGACGCCATCGCCGCCGCCCTGCTGCTGCAAGGCTGGCTCGATGAAAACAGCGCACTGTTCGAATCCTGAAGAGCCGTAACAAGCGACTCTCTATAGCGACAACCCGAGCCACCGCCAGCAGCACCCGGCCCGGGCCCAAGAAGGAGCAACCATGAGCCTGCCCAATCCCGCCGAACTGATCAGCCAGATGGCGATCCGTCTCAAGGCACATCTGGAACACCGTGGCATCAGCGAACCGCGCTACATCGGTATTCGTACCGGCGGCGTCTGGGTTGCCCAGGCGTTGCTCGAAGAACTGGGCAGCGACGCGCCGCTCGGCACCCTGGACGTGTCTTTCTACCGTGACGATTTCAGCCAGAACGGCCTGCACCCGCAGGTGCGCCCTTCGGCGCTGCCGTTCGAGATCGAAGGCCAGGACCTGGTGCTGATCGACGACGTACTCATGAGCGGCCGCACCATCCGCGCCGCGATGAACGAACTCTTCGACTACGGCCGCCCGGCCAGCGTGACGCTGGTGTGCCTGCTGGACCTGGACGCCGGCGAACTGCCGATCCGCCCGAACGTGGTCGGCGCGACGTTATCGCTGGCCGCCCACGAGCGCGTGAAGCTGTCCGGTCCGGAACTCAAGCTCGAACTGCAAGACCTCGCCCTTTAATTCGCCCTATTGAGAGTCCCCCTCGCGATGACGCCTCTAGAAACCAAGCGCCCGCTGCAGCTCAATGATCAGGGCCAGCTGCGCCACTTCCTCTCGCTCGACGGTTTGCGCCGCGAGCTGCTGACGGAAATCCTCGACACCGCCGACTCGTTCCTCGAAGTCGGCGCCCGGGCGGTGAAGAAAGTCCCGTTGCTGCGCGGCAAGACCGTGTGCAACGTGTTCTTCGAGAACTCCACCCGCACCCGCACCACCTTCGAACTGGCGGCCCAGCGCTTGTCGGCGGACGTGATCACCCTCAACGTCTCGACATCGTCGGCGAGCAAGGGCGAAACCCTGCTCGACACCCTGCGCAACCTGGAAGCCATGGCCGCCGACATGTTCGTCGTGCGCCACGGTGATTCCGGCGCCGCGCACTTCATCGCCGAACACGTGTGCCCGCAAGTGGCGATCATCAACGGCGGCGACGGCCGTCACGCGCACCCGACCCAAGGCATGCTCGACATGCTGACGATCCGCCGGCACAAAGGCAGCTTCGAAAACCTTTCCGTGGCCATCGTCGGCGACATCCTGCACTCGCGGGTGGCGCGCTCGAACATGCTGGCGCTGAAAACCCTCGGCTGCCCGGACATCCGCGTGATCGCGCCGAAAACCCTGCTGCCGATCGGCATCGAGCAATACGGCGTGAAGGTCTACACCGACATGACCGAAGGCCTGAAAGACGTCGATGTGGTGATCATGTTGCGCCTGCAACGCGAACGCATGACCGGCGGCCTGCTGCCGAGCGAGGGCGAGTTCTATCGCCTGTTCGGCCTGACCACCGCGCGCCTGGCCGGGGCCAAACCGGATTGCATCGTCATGCACCCGGGGCCAATCAACCGGGGCGTTGAGATTGAGTCGGCGGTGGCCGACGGTCCGCATTCGGTGATTCTCAACCAGGTAACCTACGGCATCGCGATTCGTATGGCCGTGCTGTCCATGGCCATGAGCGGGCAGACTGCCCAGCGCCAATTCGAGCAGGAGAACGTTCAGTGAAGCTCAGCATTCTCGGCGCCCGCGTGATCGATCCAGTCAGCGGGCTGGATCAAGTGACTGATATCCACATCGAAGCCTGCAAGATCGTCGCCCTTGGCGCCGCACCCGCCGGTTTTGTTGCCGTCGATACCATCGACGCCCAAGGCCTGGTGGCTGCACCGGGGCTGGTTGACCTGAACGTTGCCCTGCGCGAGCCGGGCTACAGCCGCAAAGGCTCGATCGTCAGCGAAACCCGCGCCGCCGCTGCCGGTGGCGTGACCAGCCTGTGCTGCCCGCCAAAGACCAAACCGGTGCTGGACACCTCGGCCGTGGCCGAACTGATCCTCGACCGCGCCCGCGAGGCCGGCAACACCAAGGTGTTCCCGATTGGCGCCCTGAGCAAAGGCCTGGACGGCGAGCAACTGGCCGAGCTCGTGGCGTTGCGCGATGCTGGTTGCGTGGCCTTCGGCAACGGTCTGGAAAGCTTCCGCAACACCCGCACCCTGTGCCGGGCGCTGGAATACGCGGCGACTTTTGACCTGACGGTGATTTTCAACTCGCAGGACCATGATCTGGCCGAAGGCGGCTTGGCGCATGAAGGTCCGACCGCCAGTTTTCTCGGCTTGCCGGGTATTCCGGAAACCGCAGAAACCGTGGCGCTGGCCCGTGATCTGTTGCTGGTCGAGCAAAGTGGCGTGCGCGCGCACTTCAGCCAGTTGACCAGCGCTCGCGGCGTGACCCTGATTGCTCAGGCCCAGGCGCGTGGATTGCCGGTGACGGCGGATGTCGCCCTGTACCAGCTGATCCTGACCGATGAAGCGCTGATCGACTTCAACAGCCTCTATCACGTCCAGCCGCCGCTGCGCACCCGCGCCGACCGCGATGGTTTGCGTGAGGCGGTGAAATCCGGCGTGGTTTCGGCGATTTCCAGTCATCACCAGCCCCATGAACGGGACGCCAAACTGGCGCCGTTTGGTGCAACTGAGCCGGGGATCAGCAGCGTTGAACTGTTGCTGCCGCTGGCGATGACGCTGGTGGAAGACGGGTTGCTCGATCTGCCGACGTTGCTGGCACGCCTGAGTGCCGGGCCTGCGCAAGCCTTGCGCTTACCGGCGGGGAAACTGGCGGTGGGTGGTGCGGCGGATATCGTGCTGTTCGATCCGGCGGCTTCGACCGTGGCCGGTGAAACCTGGCTGTCCAAGGGTGAGAACTGCCCGTTCATTGGGCATAGCTTGCCGGGCGTGGTGCGTTACACGCTGGTGGATGGGCGGATTAGCCACCAGGCGTAAGACCGCGTCGCCTGCATTCGCGAGCAAGCCCGCTCCCACATTCGACCGCATTCCTCTGGGGAAACTCGGTCAACTGTGGGAGCGGGCTTGCTCGCGAAGGCTTACTGAAAGGTGCCGCGATTCTGCGCGTTACGCACGGAAACCTGGTCATTCAACGTCCAGAAGTCATACAAAACCCCCAGAAAGAACAACCCGCCCGTCACCAGGTACAGCAATCCGCTGATCCACTTCCCCTGATACATCCGGTGCACGCCGAACACTCCCAGAAATGTCAGCAGAATCCACGCAACGTTGTATTCGATAGGCCCGGCGGTGAAACGCAGGTCAGCTTCACGGTCCATGGCCGGGATCAGGAACACGTCGATCAGCCAGCCGATCCCCAGCAAACCCAAGGTGAAAAACCAGATCGTCCCGGTCACCGGTTTGCCGTAATAAAAGCGGTGAGCGCCGGTAAAACCGAAAATCCACAGCAGGTAACCGATCACTTTGCTGTGGGTATCTTGATGTGGAACGGGGTGTCGATAGGTGTTCATGAATGGCCTCGAATCACACGATAGATAAATATTCTTGAATTCTTTGTGACTTTTTTACAGGTGGCCGACGTATGGCAAATGCTACCGTGTCTCCCGTCAAACCCTTATAGCACCTGACTTCTGTCCGACAATTGCGTCTATTTGCCGCGTATTGGGCTCCGTTGACCGCCAGGTTGAATCGACCAACGGCCTCGGAATGACAAAAAAAGCTGTTATAAAGTTTCGCGCTAACCAACACGAGCCTTGCCTAATGCGTCCATTTTTCAAGACATGGCTAACCATTTGCCTTTTGATGCCACTGGCCGCCCACGCCACCAATCGTGAGCAACGTCTTCCTAACGTTAATGGTTACACCCCAAAATCCCATGTTTCTGCTCCTTCGAGCAAAAACAAACAAACTGCCAAGCAACCGACTTCGCTGAGCAAAGCCAACAGCAAGCTTGTCCCGCCGATGGCGACCAAGGAAAGCAGCAATGTGCTGAGCCGTGCCGTCAACGTCCTCGGTACACCTTACCGTTGGGGCGGCAGCAGCCCAAGTAAAGGGTTCGATTGCAGCGGCCTGGTGAAATACGCGTTCAACGACGCCACATTTGACCTGCCGCGCACCTCGAACGCCATGGCCAGCGGTCATGGCGAGAAAGTCGAACGCGGCGACCTGAAGCCGGGTGACCTGATTTTCTTCAACATCAAGAGCCGCCGGGTCAATCACGTTGCCATCTACCTGGGCAACGACCGCTTCATCCACGCACCACGTCGTGGCAAGTCGGTGACCATCGACACCTTGAAGAAACCGTATTGGGAAAGCCACTACGTGGTTGCCAAGCGGGTTCTGCCTAAAGAGAAGAACAGCTTGCAGGTTGTTCAGCGCTGATTCCAAATCCCGGGCCCAACCCGGGATTTTGCTTTGAACCTGATGCCCCCATCGCGAGCAGGCTCGCTCCCACATTGGAATGCAATCACCTGTGGGAGCGAGCCTGCTCGCGATGGCGTTTCCGGATTGGTCAAAAGTTATCCGGTGACCGCGCCTTATCCCGCGCATGCTCGCGACTGATCAAGCCCTTGGTCACCAGCTCCTTCAAGCACATATCCAGCGTCTGCATTCCCAGATTCCCGCCGGTCTGAATCGACGAGTACATCTGCGCCACCTTGTCCTCGCGGATCAGGTTACGAATCGCCGACGTTCCCAGCATGATTTCGTGCGCCGCGATCCGCCCGCCGCCGATTTTCTTCACCAGCGTCTGCGACACCACCGCCAGCAGCGACTCGGACAACATCGAACGCACCATCGACTTCTCGTCTCCCGGAAACACATCCACGATCCGGTCGATGGTTTTCGCCGCCGACGTGGTGTGCAACGTGCCGAACACCAGATGGCCAGTCTCGGCAGCCGTCAGCGCCAGGCGAATAGTCTCCAGATCACGCATCTCGCCCACCAGAATCACATCCGGGTCTTCCCGCAACGCCGAACGCAGGGCCGTGGCGAAGCTGCGGGTATCGCGATGGACTTCACGCTGATTGATCAGGCATTTACGCGATTCGTGGACGAATTCGATCGGGTCTTCAATGGTCAGGATGTGGTGATGACGATGGTTGTTCAGGTAGTCGATCATCGCCGCCAGGGTGGTGGACTTGCCGGAACCGGTCGGGCCGGTGACTAATACCAGGCCACGGGGGGAGTCGGTAATCTTGCGAAACACTTCCCCCATCCCGAGGTCCTCCATGCTCAGGACCTTCGACGGAATGGTCCGGAACACCGCGCCGGCGCCACGGTTCTGGTTGAACGCATTGACCCGGAAACGCGCAACGCCGGGCACCTCAAAGGAAAAGTCGGTTTCCAGGTGTTTCTCGAAATCCACACGCTGGGTGTCGTTCATGATGTCGTAGACCAGCTCCTGAACTTCCTTGTGATCCAGGGCTGGCAGATTGATGCGCCGCACATCGCCGTCGACGCGAATCATCGGTGGCAGGCCTGCCGACAGGTGCAAGTCGGACGCTCCTTGTTTGGCGCTGAACGCCAGCAGCTCAGTGATATCCATAGCACTCCTCAATTCCAGTAGAATGCCGCCAACCTCAGACCCGCTGGCGCCTCTTGAATGTCCACGATAGCAGACAACATTGCACTGGTTAGTTCACGCATCCGGGCTGCCGCCCTCGCCGCCCACCGTGACGAACACAGCGTTCAGCTCCTGGCCGTGAGCAAGACCAAGCCCGCCGAGGCCCTGCGCGAAGCACATGCCGCCGGCCTGCGCGACTTTGGCGAGAACTACCTGCAGGAAGCCCTGGGCAAACAGCTCGAATTGGCCGACCTGCCCTTGATCTGGCACTTCATCGGCCCCATTCAATCGAACAAGACTCGCGCTATCGCCGAGCACTTCGCTTGGGTGCATTCCGTGGATCGCTTGAAAATCGCACAACGCCTGTCCGAACAACGCCCTGCCGATCTGCCGCCACTGAACATCTGCATCCAGGTTAACGTCAGCGGTGAGGCCAGCAAATCCGGCTGCACCCCGGCCGACCTGCCGGCCCTGGCCAACGCCATCAGCGAACTGCCGCGCATCAAGCTGCGCGGGCTGATGGCGATTCCCGAGCCGACGGAAGATCGCGCCGCCCAGGACGCCGCTTTTGCTGCCGTGCAAAGCCTGCAAGCCAGCCTGAACCTGCCGCTCGACACACTTTCCATGGGCATGAGCCACGACCTCGAGTCGGCCATCGCCCAAGGCGCCACCTGGGTCCGCATCGGTACGGCCCTGTTTGGCGCCCGTGATTACGGTCAACCGTGAAATGGCTGACCTACTTCTCTATAAGGACCTGACATGAGCAAAACTCGTATTGCCTTTATCGGTGCCGGCAACATGGCCGCCAGCCTGATCGGCGGCCTGCGCGCCAAAGGTCTGGACGCCGCGCAGATCCGCGCCAGCGATCCGGGCGCAGAAACCCGTGCCAAAGTGAACGCCGAACACGGCATCGAAGTATTCGCTGACAACGCCGAGGCCATTCAAGGCGCCGACGTGGTCGTTCTGGCGGTCAAACCGCAAGCGATGAAAGCCGTGTGCGAAGCGATTCGCCCGAGCTTGAAACCGGATCAACTGGTGGTGTCCATCGCCGCCGGCATCACCTGCGCCAGCATGAACAACTGGCTCGGCGCACAACCGATCGTGCGCTGCATGCCCAACACCCCGGCGCTGCTGCGTCAGGGCGTGAGCGGTTTGTTCGCCACCGCCGAAGTCACCGCAGAACAGCGCCAACAGGCGCAAGAACTGCTGTCGGCCGTGGGCATCGCCTTGTGGCTGGATGAAGAGCAGCAACTGGATGCCGTCACCGCTGTCTCCGGCTCGGGCCCGGCGTATTTCTTCCTGTTGATCGAAGCCATGACCGCCGCCGGCGTGAAGCTCGGCCTGCCGGCGGACATCGCCGCCCAACTGACCCTGCAAACTGCCTTGGGCGCCGCACACATGGCGGTTGCCAGCGATGTCGACGCGGCTGAATTGCGTCGCCGTGTGACATCGCCGGCGGGCACCACAGAAGCTGCAATCAAATCGTTCCAGGCTGGCGGCTTCGAAGCGCTGGTAGAAAAAGCACTCGGCGCCGCTGCGCACCGCTCGGCCGAGATGGCTGAGCAGCTCGGTCGCTAATCAGCCCTTACAAAGGAATAAATGATGCTAGGACTCAACGACGCTGCCATTTTCATCATCAAGACCCTGGGCAGCCTGTACCTGCTGATTGTGCTGTTGCGTTTCATCCTGCAACTGGTCCGGGCGAACTTCTACAACCCGCTCTGCCAGTTCATCGTCAAGGCTACCCAGCCGCTGCTCAAGCCGCTGCGCCGGGTCATCCCGAGCATGTTCGGGCTGGACATGTCGTCACTGGTGCTGGCGCTGATCGTGCAGATACTGCTGATCGCGGTCATCGTGTCGCTCAAAGGCTTCATGGTCGATTGGGTGCTGCTGGTGCCGTGGGCGCTGATTGCGCTGTTCTCGCTGTTTTTGAACATCCTGTTCTACGCGATGATCATCAGCGTGATTCTGTCCTGGGTCGCGCCGGGCAGCCACAATCCGGGCGCCGAACTGGTCGCGCAGATTACTGAACCGGTACTGGCCCCGTTCCGCCGGATCATTCCGAACCTGGGCGGCCTCGATATCTCGCCGATCTTTGCGTTTATCGTGATCCAGTTGCTGCAAAGCTGGCTGATTCCGCGGCTGGCGTACTTTGCCCTGATGCCGCAGGGGCTGCTTGGTCTGATCTGATCAGGAAGACCGCATCATCGTTCTTCGCGGGCAAGCCTCGCTCCTACAGATTTAGAGTCGATCGCGATATTGGCGAACGACACATTACCTGTAGGAGCGAGGCTTGCCCGCGAATGTAGCGCCTCGGTTCAACTGAATGAAATCACCTCGGGCCTTTGCTTGCCGCTAACCCCACCGGTCTTTAGACTTACGCCTCATTTCAACGAGAGCAGGGTCGATGCCAACTGCCTTTCCCGCCGATTCTGTTGGTCTGGTGACGCCGCAAGTGGCGCACTTCAGTGAACCCCTGGCCCTGGCCTGTGGCCGTTCGCTCCCAGCGTATGATCTGATTTACGAAACCTACGGCACGCTGAACGCCACGGCGAGCAACGCCGTGCTGATCTGTCACGCCTTGTCCGGTCACCATCACGCCGCCGGCTTCCACAGCCCCGACGACCGCAAACCCGGTTGGTGGGACAGCTGCATCGGCCCCGGCAAGCCGATCGACACCAACAAGTTCTTCGTGGTCAGCCTGAACAACCTCGGCGGTTGCAACGGCTCCACGGGCCCGAGCAGCGTCAACCCGGAAACCGGAAAGCCGTTCGGCGCCGATTTCCCGGTGCTGACCGTGGAAGACTGGGTACACAGCCAGGCGCGCCTGGCCGACCGGATCGGCATCAGCCAATGGGCCGCGGTAATTGGTGGCAGCCTCGGCGGCATGCAGGCGATGCAATGGAGCATCACCTACCCGGATCGCATTCGTCACTGCCTGGCCATTGCCTCGGCACCGAAACTGTCGGCACAGAACATCGCCTTCAACGAAGTAGCGCGCCAGGCAATCCTCACCGACCCCGAATTCCACGGCGGTTCGTTCCAGGAAGCGGGCGTGATCCCCAAGCGCGGCTTGATGCTGGCGCGGATGGTCGGGCACATCACTTATCTGTCCGATGACTCGATGGGCGAAAAATTCGGCCGCGGCCTGAAGAGCGAAAAGCTCAACTACGACTTCCACAGCGTCGAGTTCCAGGTTGAAAGCTACCTGCGTTATCAGGGCGAAGAGTTCTCCGGGCGTTTCGATGCCAACACCTACCTGCTGATGACCAAGGCGCTGGACTACTTCGACCCGGCGGCAAACTTCGACGATGACCTGGCGAAAACCTTCGCCGGCGCTTCGGCCAAGTTCTGCGTGATGTCCTTCACCACCGACTGGCGCTTCTCCCCGGCCCGCTCGCGGGAACTGGTGGACGCGCTGATGGCGGCCAAGAAAGACGTCTGCTACCTCGAGATCGACGCTCCGCAAGGCCACGACGCCTTCCTGATTCCGATCCCGCGTTACTTGCAGGCATTCGGCAATTACATGAACCGCATTACGTTGTGAGAAAGCCATGAGAGCTGATCTGGAAATCATCCAGGAATGGATCCCCGCCGGCAGCCGCGTGCTCGACCTCGGTTGCGGTGACGGCGAGCTGCTGACGTGGCTGCGCGACAACAAGCAAGTCACCGGCTACGGCCTGGAAAACGACCCGGACAACATCGCCGAGTGCGTGGCCAAGGGCATCAACGTGATTGAGCAGGACCTGGACAAGGGCCTGGGCAACTTTGCCAGCAACAGTTTCGACGTCGTGGTCATGACCCAGGCGCTGCAAGCCGTGCACTACCCGGACAAGATCCTCGACGAAATGCTGCGGGTCGGTCGCCAATGCATCATCACCTTCCCCAACTTCGGTCACTGGCGCTGCCGCTGGTACCTGGCGAGCAAGGGCCGGATGCCGGTGTCCGAGTTTCTGCCGTACACCTGGTACAACACGCCGAACATCCACTTTTGCACTTTCGAAGACTTTGAAGCACTTTGCCGCGAACGTGAAGCCAAGGTCATTGATCGGCTTGCCGTGGATCAACAGCATCGGCACGGGTGGGCCAGTAAGCTATGGCCTAATCTGTTAGGTGAGATCGGTATTTACCGCGTCAGCAGTCCAGGACTGCAGGATCACAAGGTCGCGGTCTGAACCACGACATTCCAAGGAGAACGATCATGGGTCGTCTAGCGCTGTTTTTACTCACTGCCTGCCTGAGCGTCACCGCCATGGCCGCCGATGCCATCAAAGGTGAGCGTCAGGAAAAATTCGGTGATGTGACGGTGCACTACAACACCTTCAACTCCACGTTCCTGACACCGGAGATCGCCAAATCGGCCGAACTGATCCGCAGCAAGAACCAGGGCGTGATCAACGTGTCGGTGATCAAGGATGGCAAACCGCTGGTCTCTAACGTCAGCGGCACGGTCAAAGACCTCACTAGCCAAAGTGTGCCGTTGAAGTTCAAGCAGATCACCGAACAAGGCGCGGTCTACTACATCGCGCAATACCCGGTCGATCAGCAGGAAATCCGCACCTTCGAAATCAAGGTGCAGACCGGCGACAAAATCAACACCATCAATTTCAACCAAGAGCTTTTCCCCGGCGAATGATCAATTTCACGCAACTCGTACTGGCCAGCCACAACGCCGGCAAACTCAAGGAACTCCAGGCCATGCTCGGCGACTCGGTGCATCTGCGCTCGATCGGCGAGTTCAGCAGCGTCGAGCCTGAAGAAACCGGTCTGTCGTTCGTCGAGAACGCCATTCTCAAGGCCCGCAATGCCGCGCGCATTTCCGGCCTGCCGGCGTTGGCCGACGACTCCGGGCTGGCGGTGGATTTCCTCGGTGGCGCGCCGGGCATCTATTCGGCTCGTTACGCTGACGGCAAGGGCGATGCGGCGAACAACGCCAAACTGCTCGACGCCTTGAAAGACGTGCCGCAAGCCGAGCGCGGCGCGCAGTTTGTTTGCGTGCTGGCGCTGGTGCGTCACGCTGATGATCCGCTGCCGATCCTCTGCGAAGGGCTGTGGCATGGGCGCATCCTGACCCAAGCCAGTGGCGAGCACGGTTTCGGTTACGATCCGCTGTTCTGGGTGCCCGAGCGCGATTGCTCCAGCGCCGAGCTGAGCCCGAGCGACAAGAACCTCATCAGCCACCGCGCCCGTGCAATGGATCTGCTGCGCCAGCGTCTGGGCTTGAAATGACCCGTGAATCATCCGCGTCACCGCTGATCTACGGCGGTGGCGCACAATCGCCTCGGGCCGCGCTTCCCGTGCTGCCGCCCCTGGCGCTGTACATCCACATCCCGTGGTGTGTGCGCAAATGCCCTTATTGCGACTTCAACTCCCACACCGCCAGCCCGGTGCTTCCGGAAGAAGAGTACGTCGACGCCTTGCTGGCGGACCTTGATCAGGATTTGCACGCGGTCTACGGCCGCGAGTTGAGCTCGATCTTCTTTGGTGGTGGCACGCCGAGCCTGTTCGGCGCCGAAGCCTTGGGCCGCTTGCTCAAAGGCGTCGAGCAACGGATTCCGTTTGCCAGCGACATTGAAATCACCCTGGAGGCCAATCCGGGCACGTTCGAGCAAGAGAAGTTCGTGGCCTACCGCGCGCTGGGCATCAATCGGCTATCGATCGGCATCCAGAGCTTTCAGGAAGAGAAACTCAAGGCTCTGGGGCGGATTCACAACGGCGATGAAGCGGTGCGTGCCGCCGGCATGGCGCGCCAGGCAGGGTTCGATAACTTCAACCTGGACTTGATGCACGGTTTGCCCGATCAGTCGCTGGACGACGCCCTGAGTGATCTGCGCCAGGCCATCGCCCTGAAGCCGACCCACTTGTCCTGGTATCAGCTGACGCTGGAGCCGAACACGGTGTTCTGGAACCAGCCGCCTGTGCTGCCGGAAGACGACACGCTTTGGGATATTCAGGAAGCCGGCCAGGCGCTGCTCGCCGAACACGGTTACGCGCAATACGAAGTCTCGGCGTACGCCCAGCCCGGTCGCCCGGCGCGGCATAACCTCAATTACTGGAGCTTTGGCGACTTCATCGGCATCGGCGCTGGCGCCCACGGCAAGCTCAGTCACCCGGACGGGCGCATCGTGCGCACCTGGAAGACGCGCCTGCCGAAGGATTACCTGAACCCGGCGAAAAGCTTCAAGGCTGGCGAGAAAGCGCTGACCAACGATGAACTGCCGTTCGATTTCCTGATGAACGCTTTGCGCCTGACTGACGGCGTGGAATCGCGGCTGTATCCGGAACGCACCGGGCTGAGCCTGGAAAGCCTCGCCGAAGGCCGCCGCGAAGCCGAACAAAGCGGTTTGTTGCAGGTCGAACCGTCACGTCTGGCGGCCACCGAGCGCGGGCAATTGTTCCTCAATGACTTGCTGCAAACATTTCTGAGCTGATTTCAGCCTTAAGGGAAAACGAATGGATTTGATACTCGACCTGCTCGCCACCGTCTCCCGCTGGAGCCGCAGCAATCTGTCGGAAATCTCTCTGGCGCTGGTGGGCTGTTTGCTGGTGCTGTTCGGCGCGGACATCAAAGCCTGGATCGATCAACGCCTGGGCAGCATCGCCGGCGCTTTGCGCGTCCCGTTGCTCGCGCTGGTGTGCATGATCGGCAGCGGCGCCGCGCTGATCTACGCCACACCGTGGATCGTTCGTGGTTTGAGCCAGTTCAACAACTACAGCCTGGCGCCGGTATTGTTGGTGGTCCTGGTGCTCATCGGCGTAGTCGCCGACCGCCGCTGATTTCCGAACACAAAAAAACCTGTAGGAGCCAGCTTGCTGGCGATGGTGTGTCAGACACATTGATGTTGACTGACACACCATCGCCAGCAAGCCGGCTCCTACAGGTTTATTGCGTAGGGCTCAGGACTGCTTTTCGAACTTCAGGTCCCACACGCCATGCCCCAGACGTTCGCCACGGCGTTCGAACTTGGTGATCGGGCGCTCGGCCGGGCGTGGCACGCACTTGCCGTCTTCGGCCAGGTTGCGGTAACCCGGCGCAACGTTCATCACTTCCAGCATGTACTCGGCGTACGGTTCCCAGTCAGTGGCCATGTGCAGCACACCGCCGACCTTCAACTTGCTGCGCACCAGTTCAGCGAACGACGCCTGAACGATACGACGTTTGTGGTGGCGGCTCTTGTGCCAAGGGTCCGGGAAAAACAGCATCAGGCGATCGAGGCTGTTGTCGGCCACGCAACGGTTGAGCACTTCGATCGCGTCGCAATCGTAGACCCGCAGGTTGGTCAGGCCCTGAGTCAGCACGCCATTGAGCAGCGCGCCCACACCCGGACGGTGCACTTCCACGCCAATGAAATCCTGTTCCGGCGAAGCGGCGGCCATTTCCAGCAGCGAATGGCCCATGCCGAAACCGATTTCCAGCGAACGCAGTGCCGAGCGACCGAACACCTGGTCGAAGTCCACCGGCGAGTCGGCCAATGGCAGCACGAACAGCGGCGTGCCCTGCTCCAGACCTTTTTGCTGGCCTTCGGTCATGCGCCCGGCGCGCATCACGAAACTCTTGATGCGGCGGTGTTGGCGCTCGTCGCCTTCTTCCGTCTGGATTGGCGTGTCGTTTGATTCAGTCATCAATGGCTCTTACTTGATCAGACCATCCAGCGGCGAAGAGGCGCTGGCATAGAGTTTTTTCGGCATGCGGCCGGCGAGGTAGGCCAGGCGGCCTGCAACGATGGCGTGTTTCATGGCTTCAGCCATCATGATCGGCTGCTGGGCATGGGCGATGGCCGAGTTCATCAGCACCGCCTCGCAACCCAGTTCCATGGCGATGGTGGCGTCGGAAGCGGTACCGACACCGGCATCCACCAGCACGGGAATCTTGGCCTCTTCGAGGATGATCTGCAGGTTGTACGGGTTGCAGATCCCCAGGCCCGTGCCGATCAGACCGGCCAGCGGCATGACCGCGATGCAGCCGATTTCCGCCAGTTGACGGGCGATGATCGGGTCATCGCTGGTGTAGACCATCACGTCGAAGCCTTCCTTGACCAGCACTTCGGCGGCCTTGAGGGTTTCGATCACGTTGGGGAACAGGGTTTTCTGGTCCGCCAGCACTTCCAGCTTCACCAGGTTGTGGCCACCGAGCAGCTCACGGGCCAGGCGGCAGGTGCGCACGGCCTCGGTAGCGTCGAAGCAACCGGCGGTGTTAGGCAGGAAGGTGTAGCGATCCGGCGACAGGACTTCGAGCAGGTTCGGTTCGCCCGGGGTCTGGCCGAGGTTGGTGCGGCGCACGGCGAAGGTGACGATCTCGGCACCCGAGGCCTCGATGGCCAGGCGGGTTTCTTCCATGTCGCGGTACTTGCCGGTGCCTACCAGCAAACGCGACTGGTAAGTACGACCGGCCAGGACGAAGGGCTTGTCGCTACGAACGATGCTCATGGGAAATCCTCTGTAGGGGTGAGGTTCTTGCAGAATTCTGTGCCCTTGCGGGCCGGGCGACTAGCCGCCGCCGATGGCGTGTACCACTTCGACGGAATCGCCGTCGTTCAATGTGGTGTCCGCATGCTGGCTGCGCGGGACGATATCCAGATTGAGTTCGACCGCTACCCGGCGTCCGGTCAGTTCCAGACGGGTCAGCAGGGCCGCAACGGTTTCACCGTCGGGCAGTTCAAGGGATTCGCCGTTCAACTGAATGCGCATGCCGGATGCCGCCATCATTTTTAGGGGCTGGCATTCTAGCCCGATCAGTCTTGGCGACCCAAGCCATTCGTCATGAAATGGACCACCCGGTCAGCTCAACCGCCAGGCGGCAAGGCCCAGACAGAGCCAACCGATCAGGAATGCCAGGCCGCCGAAGGGCGTGATGATTCCGAGCTTACTGATACCGGTCAGGGTCAACAGGTACAGACTGCCGGAAAACAGCAGGATGCCAATGGCAAAGGAGGCGCCGGCCCACGTGATCAAACGACCCGGAATCTGCGTGGCAAGCAGTGCGACACCCAGCAATGCCAAGGTGTGCACCAATTGGTAGGTGACGCCGGTGTGGAAAATCGTCAGGTATTCAGGCGTCAGGCGGCTTTTCAGGCCATGGGCGGCGAATGCGCCAAGGGCAACGCCGGTGAAGCCGAAGAAAGCGGCCAGCATCAGAAAGCCACGCAGCATGAAGAACTCCAGTCAGACTCGATCAACAGGGTCTGTATAATGGCCCGCTCAATGGGTTCGGCCAAGCCATCTCTATGCTGCGTTTATTTTTACGACGATTTACAAAGGCCGTGCTCTGGTTCGCGGGCGGCAGCGTATTGCTGGTGCTGATTTTCCGCGTGGTACCGCCACCGGGCACGACACTGATAGTCGAGCGCAAGATCGAATCCTGGTTCGACGGCGAGCCCATCGACCTGCAACGCACCTGGAAACCCTGGGATGAAATCTCCGACGACCTTAAAGTCGCAGTGATTGCCGGTGAGGATCAGAAATTCCCGGAGCACTGGGGTTTTGACCTCGGCGCGATCCGCGCAGCCCTGGCGCACAACGAGCTGGGTGGTTCGGTTCGCGGCGCCAGCACCTTGAGCCAGCAAGTGTCGAAAAACCTGTTTTTATGGTCCGGCCGCAGCTGGCTGCGCAAAGGTCTGGAAGCCTGGTTTACCGGGCTGATCGAAGTGTTCTGGCCCAAGCAGCGGATTCTTGAAGTGTACCTGAACAGCGTCGAGTGGGATGACGGGGTGTTTGGCGCAGAAGCGGCGGCTCGGCATCACTTTGGCGTGAGCGCCAAGTCGCTGTCCCGGCAGCAGGCCAGTTATCTGGCGGCTGTATTGCCTAACCCACGGGTGTGGAGCGCGAGTCACCCGACGAATTACGTCGCACGTCGCGCCGGGTGGATTCGGCAGCAGATGAGCCAGTTGGGTGGCGACAGTTATCTGCTGGGGCTCAACGATTCACGCCGGGCGCCTTGGGCCCAGTGATTGACGCTATCCCTGTAGGAGCGAGCCTGCTCGCGAAAAACGCGCAGACAACGCGTTCTTCCAGCAATTACGCGTAATCGTTGACGTCCATCGCGAGCAGGCTCGCTCCTACAGGGGTTGGGATGTGAATCAGAAATAGCCGATACAAACAAAAACGCCCCGATCAATGATCGGGGCGTTTTTTATTGCCTTCGCGCAGCTTAGGCGGCGATCGACAACTTGAGCTTGTTCATCGCGCTCTTCTCGAGCTGACGAATACGCTCGGCCGACACGTTGTACTTCTGCGCCAGGTCGTGCAGCGTGGCTTTCTCTTCAGCCAACCAGCGCTGATAAAGGATGTCACGGCTGCGATCGTCCAGCACTTCCAGCGCTTCGTGCAGGTTGTGATTGGAGTTGTCGCTCCAGTCGGCGTCTTCCAGTTGACGGGCCGGGTCGTACCGGTGGTCTTCCAGATAGTTGGCCGGCGACTGGAAAGCGCTGTCGTCGTCCGCTTCTGCGGCCGGGTCGAAGGCCATGTCATGGCCGGTCAGTCGACTTTCCATCTCGCGCACTTCCCGCGGCTCTACGCCGAGGCTTTCCGCCACACGATGGACTTCCTCGTTGTTCAGCCACGCCAGACGTTTCTTCTGGCTGCGCAGGTTGAAGAACAGCTTGCGCTGAGCCTTGGTGGTCGCGACTTTCACAATGCGCCAGTTGCGCAGGATGAACTCGTGAATTTCCGCCTTGATCCAGTGCACAGCGAACGAAACCAGACGCACACCCATTTCCGGGTTGAAGCGCTTCACGGCCTTCATCAGACCGACGTTACCTTCCTGGATCAGGTCAGCCTGAGCCAGACCGTAGCCGGAATAGCTACGGGCGATATGTACGACAAAACGCAGGTGGGCGAGCACCATCTGCCGAGCCGCCCCCAAATCCTGCTCATAGTAGAGACTCTCGGCCAGTTCACGCTCCTGCTCCGGCGTCAGCAATGGAATGCTGTTGACGGTGTGCACGTAGGCCTCCAGGTTCGCACCCGGGACCAGAGCATATGCAGGTTGCAAAGAATTGGTCATACGAAAAAACCTCCGTCTTACAAACTCGTGCAGTTCAGCACTGCGAAAATTGACCGGAAACCAAAAGACAAGTTCCCATAAACGCTGAAAGGTCAATACGAGCAAAATGATACTACTTAGGCGCAAGCTCCCTCAGGTGGCGTGCGACTGCAATCCATGCACCGATATACCCTAACAGCACCGCGCCAAGCAAGAGAGACAGACCGTCGGCAACTGGCACTCCGGCCAGCGCAAAATTACTGCCATACAAACCGGCCAGTCCAACCACTGCCTCGTTCAGCCAGTTCAGACCAAACGCCAATACGCCCCAGGAAAGTATCCCCGCACCGAAGCCATACAACGCGCCCATATATAGAAAGGGCCTGCGCACATAGCTGTCAGTGCCGCCGACGAGTTTAATCACTTCTATCTCTGTGCGGCGGTTTTCAATATGAAGACGAATGGTATTGCCTATCACCAAAAGTAATGCAGAAATCAGAAGCACGGTCAGACCGAAGACAAAACGGTCACCCAGCTTGAGGATGGCTGCCAGACGCTCGACCCAGACTAGATCAAGTTGCGCCTGTTGTACCTTCGGCAGTTCGGAAAGTTTTTGTCGTAATGCTTCAAGCGCGGGCTTGTCGACTTCGTTCGGGGTCACCAGCACCACGCCTGGCAGCGGGTTTTCCGGCAGTTCCTTCAACGCTTCGCCCAGGCCGGACTGCTGCTGAAACTCTTCCAGCGCCTGATCACGACCGACATATTCGGCATCAGCTACGCCCCGAATGCCTTTGATCTGATCGCGCAACGATTCGCCTTCAGCCGGGCTGACCTCAAGTTGCAGGTACAGGGAAATCTGCGCCGCGCGCTGCCAGGAACCGCCGAGACGTTCGACGTTACTTAGCAGAAGTGACAGGCCCATCGGCAAACTCAGGGCAACCGCCATCACCATGCAGGTGAAGAAACTGCCGATGGGATGCTTGCCCAGGCGCCGCAGACTGTCCAGCAGACTGGCGCGATGGCTTTCTATCCAGGCGCGGAACAGCGTGGCGAAGTCCGGACCGTCGTCATCGTCGTGTTTTTTCTTCTGCGGTTGCGGATCGGCGGCTTTCGGCGCCACGCGTTCGGAGACTTTAGGGCTGCGTGTCGCACTCATTCCCCAGCCTCCCCGTCACCGATCAGTCGGCCGCGTTGCAGAGTCAGCATGCGGTGACGCATGCGGGCGATCAGCGCCAGGTCGTGACTGGCGATCAGCACGCTGGTGCCCAGACGGTTGATGTCTTCGAACACGCCCATGATCTCGGCCGCCAGGCGCGGGTCGAGGTTACCGGTCGGCTCATCCGCCAGCAGCAAGGCCGGGCGGTGAACGATGGCGCGGGCGATACCGACGCGCTGTTGCTGGCCGGTGGACAGGTCGCCGGGGTACAGATCGGTCTTGTCCGACAGCGCCACGCGCTCCAGTGCCGAATCCACGCGCTTGGCGATTTCGGCCTTGGACAAACCAAGAATCTGCAACGGCAGGGCCACGTTGTTGAACACCGTGCGATCGAACAGCAACTGGTGATTCTGGAACACCACGCCGATTTGCCGACGCAGGTAAGGAATCTGTGCGTTGCTGATGGTGCCGAGGTCCTGACCGGCCAGCAGCAATTTGCCGGTGGTCGGACGCTCCATGGCCAGCAGCAGGCGCAACAAGGTGCTTTTACCGGCGCCGGAATGGCCGGTTACAAACAAGAATTCGCCCCGACGGACTCGAAAGCTCAGCTCATGCAAGCCGACGTGACCGTTCGGGTAGCGTTTACCGACCTGTTCGAAACGAATCATGAACGCTCCCGCTCGGCAAACAGTGCCTGGACAAAGGGTTCTGCTTCAAAGGTACGCAAGTCATCGATGCCTTCACCGACGCCGATGTAACGAATCGGCAGGCCGAACTGCTTGGCCAGGGCGAAAATCACCCCGCCCTTGGCGGTGCCGTCGAGCTTGGTCAGCGCCAAGCCGGTCAGTTCGACGGTCTGGTTGAATTGCTTGGCCTGGTTGATGGCGTTCTGCCCGGTGCCGGCGTCGAGCACCAGCAGCACTTCGTGCGGCGCGTCGGCGTCTAGCTTGCCGATAACCCGGCGAACCTTCTTCAACTCTTCCATCAAATTGTCTTTGGTGTGCAGGCGACCGGCGGTGTCAGCGATCAACACGTCAATGCCACGGGCCTTGGCGGCCTGCACGGCGTCGAAGATCACCGAAGCCGAGTCGGCGCCAGTGTGCTGGGCGATCACCGGAATCTTGTTGCGCTCGCCCCAGACCTGCAATTGCTCGACTGCGGCGGCGCGGAAGGTGTCGCCCGCCGCCAGCATGACTTTCTTGCCTTCGAGTTGCAGCTTCTTCGCCAGTTTGCCGATGGTGGTGGTCTTGCCGGCGCCGTTGACGCCAACAACCAGGATCACGAACGGCTTGTTCTGCGAGGTGATTTTCAGGGGTTGCTCGACCGGCTTGAGCATCGCCGCCAGTTCCGCCTGCAGGGACTTGTACAACGCGTCGGCGTCGGCCAGCTCTTTGCGGGCAACCTTTTGGGTCAGGCGTTGGATGATCACCGAAGTCGCTTCAACGCCCACGTCGGCGGTCAGCAGACGGGTTTCGATGTCTTCAAGCAGCTCGTCATCGATGATCTTCTTGCCAAGGAACAGGCTCGCCATGCCTTCGCCGATGCTGGCGCTGGTCTTGGACAGGCCTTGCTTGAGGCGGGCGAAGAAACCGGC
Source organism: Pseudomonas sp. BF-RE-25 (assembly GCF_019956105.1). NCBI lineage: Bacteria > Pseudomonadati > Pseudomonadota > Gammaproteobacteria > Pseudomonadales > Pseudomonadaceae > Pseudomonas > Pseudomonas sp. BF-RE-25. Next base: position 194,585 of record NZ_JAHBDB010000033.1, on the reverse strand, counting down.
TTTGGTTTCTTCGGTGCGCACAGGCTCGGCGGGTGTTTCGACCGGCACGACGGGCGCGGCGGCAACGGGGGCGGCGACTGGCGCAGGCTCTGGTGCTTGAACAACTGGAGCAGCCGGCGCAACAAAGGCTGGAATCACAGGCTCAGGAATAACCGGCGCAGGTTCAGCCACAACAACTGGCTCAATCACTGGCACCTGAACGGGCGCAGGAGAAAACGCACTCGGCGCAGGAATCGGCGGCGTAATGTGCGGCGCCAGTTCGTCTTCGACCAACGATACCGGCTCTTCCGCTACCGGCAAGGTCAGCCACGGCTCAGCAGCGGAAGACGGCTGTGCAGCCACGACGTCAGGCGCGGCCTCAGCCACCGGTTGCAGCACCGGCTCGGAGATCGGCAGGACAACCGGCGCCGGCGCTTCATCTATTACCGGCGCAGGTACTGGCTCAGGAATGGGCTGTGGCTGTTCGACGACGGTTTCCTGCGGCTTTTTGCGCAGCCATCCGAACAGGCTTTTCTTCTCGCCAGCCGCAGCTGGGGCTTTCTTGTCGTCGTTGGAACCAAACATGGAGGACGGCTATCTCACGGTAGCGACGCGCCAAAGGGCGCCTCGGCAAATAAATATTCGATGCAGAACAGACTGCGATTGACCCAGCTTGTTCACGCGCAACATTTTGTAGAGGTGCAAGTGGCACCTCACGGAAACGATTTCACGAAGGACTAACGCGGCAAAATCGGCGAAAAAGCAGAGTTTAGTTGATAAATTCCAACCTTCTGCCGCAAACCCATACAACCTGATCAAACGCAAAGGCCTGATAGGCGTGGCCGCCAGTAAAACGGATCAGTATCCTAGCACCCTCTCGCCCGCCGACGCTAAGACCAAGCGGGCAGCTCAACAGGTTTAAAAACGAATGAATGCTCTAGCCCGCCGCGCTGCAGGCCTGCTGCTCAGCACAGTTTGTCTGCCACTTTCAGTCTTTGCTGCCGATCCGCAACCCACCCACGAATTCACCCTCGACAATGGCCTGAAGGTCATCGTGCGCGAAGACCATCGCGCGCCAGTGGTGGTTTCCCAGGTCTGGTACAAGGTCGGCTCCAGCTACGAGACGCCGGGGCAGACCGGTTTGTCCCACGCCCTGGAACACATGATGTTCAAGGGCAGCGAGAAAGTCGGTCCCGGCGAAGCCTCGCTGATCCTGCGTGACCTCGGCGCCGAAGAGAATGCGTTCACCAGCGACGACTTCACCGCTTATTACCAGGTGCTGGCCCGCGACCGCCTGGGCGTGGCCTTCGAACTCGAAGCCGACCGCATGGCCAGCTTGCGCCTGCCGGCCGACGAGTTCGCCCGCGAGATTGAGGTCATTAAAGAAGAACGTCGTCTGCGCACCGACGACAAGCCGATGTCCAAGGCCTACGAACGCTTCAAGGCCATGGCCTACCCGGCCAGCGGTTACCACACGCCGACCATCGGCTGGATGGCTGACCTGGACCGCATGAAAGTCGAAGAGCTGCGCCACTGGTACCAATCCTGGTACGTGCCGAACAACGCCACGCTGGTGGTGGTCGGCGACGTGACGCCGGACGAAGTGAAAACCCTGGCCCAGCGCTACTTCGGTCCAATCGCCAAGCGTGATGTGCCGCCGGCGAAGAAACCGATGGAACTGGCCGAGCCCGGCGAACGGCAGATTACGCTGCACGTGCAGACCCAACTGCCGAGCCTGATGCTGGGCTTCAACGTGCCAAGCATCGCCACCGCCGAAGACAAACGTTCGGTCAACGCCTTGCGCCTGATCTCGGCCCTGCTCGACGGCGGCTACAGCGGACGCATCCCGACGCAACTGGAGCGCGGCGAAGAGCTGGTGTCCGGCGGTTCGTCGAGCTACGACGCCTACACCCGCGGCGACAGCCTGTTCACCCTGTCGGCATCGCCGAACACCCAGAAAAACAAAACCATGGCCCAGGCCGAAGCCGGTTTGTGGAAGCTGCTCGAACAGCTGAAAACCACCGCGCCGTCCGCCGAAGAGCTGGAGCGCGTGCGGGCTCAAGTAATCGCCGGCCTGGTTTACGAGCGCGATTCGATCACCAGCCAGGCCACTGCTATCGGCCAACTGGAAACCGTCGGCTTGTCCTGGAAGCTGATGGACACCGAGCTGGCTGAACTGGAAAGCGTCACGCCGGAGGACATCCAGAAAGCCGCCAAGCTGTATTTCACCCGCGAACGTCTCAGCGTCGCCCATGTCCTGCCACTGGAGACGACTCATGAGTGAGCGTAAAAAACCACGTCTGGCCTTGATCGGCCTGGTCGCTGTCGCATTGATTGGCTCCGCGGCCTTCTATTTCCTGAAGACCGACCATTCCAGCGCCAGCGAAGCCCTCGACAAGGCCAAGTCCAGCCAGAAACTGCAATCGCTGGCCGAACTCGACGGCAAGGCACCGAGCCGCCGCTCGCTCAACGTGCAAACCTGGAACACCGCCGAAGGCGCCAAGGTGCTGTTCGTTGAAGCCCGCGAGTTGCCGATGTTCGACATGCGCCTGATCTTCGCCGCCGGCAGCAGCCAGGACGGCGATGCGCCGGGCCTGGCGGTGCTGACCAATGCGATGCTCAACGAAGGTGTGGCCGGCAAAGATGTCGGCGCTATCGCCCAGGGCTTCGAAGGCCTGGGCGCCGACTTTGGCAACGGTGCGTTCAAGGACATGGCACTGGCGTCGCTGCGCAGCCTCAGTGCCGCCGACAAACGCGAGCCTGCGTTGAAGCTGTTCTCCGAAGTTGTCGGCAAACCGACCTTCCCCGCCGATTCGTTTGCGCGCATCAAGAACCAGATGCTCGCCGGCTTCGAATACCAGAAACAGAACCCCGGCAAACTGGCCAGTATCGAGCTGATGAACCGCTTGTACGGCGATCACCCGTACGCGCATTCCAGCGATGGCACGGCGAAAACCGTACCAGCCATCACCCTGGCTCAGTTGAAGACGTTCCATGAAAAAGCCTACGCCGCCGGCAACGTGGTGATAGCGCTGGTGGGGGACCTGTCCCGCGCCGAAGCCGAGGCGATTGCTGCGCAAGTCTCCAGTGCGCTGCCAAAAGGCCCGGCGCTGGCGAAACTGCCGCAACCTGAAGAACCGAAAGCCAGCATCGGCCACATCGAGTTCCCGTCCAAGCAGACCAACCTGATGCTCGCGCAACTGGGCATCGACCGTGACGATCCGGATTACGCCGCGCTGTCCATGGGCAACCAGATCCTCGGCGGCGGTGGCTTCGGCACCCGCTTGATGAGTGAAGTGCGCGAGAAGCGTGGCCTGACGTACGGCGTGTATTCGGGCTTCACCCCGATGCAGGCGCGCGGCCCGTTCATGATCAACCTGCAAACCCGCGCCGAGATGAGCGAAGGCACGCTGAAACTGGTGCAGGACGTGCTCGCCGACTACCTTAAAACCGGCCCGACCGAAAAAGAACTCGACGACGCCAAGCGTGAACTGGCCGGCAGCTTCCCGCTGTCCACCGCCAGCAACGCCGACATCGTCGGCCAGCTCGGCGCGATGGGTTTCTACAATCTGCCGTTGAGCTATCTGGAGGACTTCATGCAGCAGTCCCAGAGCCTGACTGTAGAACAAGTCAAAACCGCACTGAACAAACACTTGAGCACGGACAAAATGGTCATCGTCAGCGCTGGCCCGACCGTGCCGCAAAAGCCGTTACCGGCCCCTACTGATAAACCTGCCGAGCAGCCGCTCGGGGTTCCGGAGCATTAATGGCCACTTCCCGTCCAAAAAAACCTGTTCATAACGTGCACAACGGCGTGAACCAACTACGCATCATCGGCGGCGAATGGCGCAGCCGGAAGCTGAGCTTCCCTGACGCGCCGGGCCTGCGCCCGACCCCGGACCGGGTGCGTGAAACCCTGTTCAACTGGCTCGCGCCGTACGTGGCCGGAGCCAAGGTACTCGACCCGTTCGCCGGCAGCGGCGCGCTGTTCCTTGAAGCCTTGTCCCGTGGCGCGGCCATGGGCCAGGCGCTGGACGCGAGCAATATCGCGGTGTCCAGCCTGAAGGAACATCTGGGCACGCTGCGTTGCACCACCGGCCAGGTTCAGACTGCCGACGCCTTGCGCTATCTGGAAACCCAGCCAGCAGTGGCTTATGACCTGGTGTTCCTCGACCCGCCGTTCAACCAGAACTTGTTGCCGACCGTATGCACCCTGCTCGAAGAGCGTCAATGGCTGGCGGACGACGCATGGGTGTACACCGAAAGCGAAACCGCCCCCTCGACGCTCGGCCTGCCGGCCAACTGGCGCCTGCACCGCGAGCAGAAATCCGGGCGCGTCTACTATTCGTTGTGGCAACGTATGGCAGAGATCGCCGGTTAACCGACCGGCCTGAAAAGGTGCGCACAGGTTGCGCACCGCTGCATCGAGAGCAATCGTGTCTTTTCCGTCAGAACGCTTCACCCCTGCCTTTGGCCTCGGCAACCCGCACTTGCAGACCTTGTGGGGACCGCTTTGGCGCAAAACCACGCACATCGAGCGCGAACGCGAACGCTTGTGGCTCGAAGATGGCGACTTTCTTGACCTGGACTGGCACGGCCCGCACAGCGCCGATGCACCGCTGGTGCTGGTGTTGCATGGCCTGACCGGCTCTTCCAATTCGCCTTACGTGGCCGGCGTGCAAAAAGCCTTGGGCGACCAAGGCTGGGCCAGCGTCGCGCTGAACTGGCGCGGCTGCTCGGGTGAACCGAATCTGTTGCCGCGCAGCTACCATTCCGGCGCCAGTGAAGATTTGGCCGAAACCATCAAGCACCTGCGGGCCAAGCGGCCACTCGCGCCGCTGTATGCGGTCGGTTATTCCCTCGGCGGCAACGTTTTGCTCAAACACTTGGGCGAGACCGGCAGCGACAGTGGCGTGCTGGGCGCCGTGGCGGTGTCGGTGCCGTTTCGGCTCGATCAGTGCGCCGACCGCATCGGCCAGGGTTTCTCGAAGGTGTATCAGGCGCACTTCATGCGCGAGATGGTCGCCTACATCAAGAACAAGCAGCGGCAGTTCCAGCATGACGGGCGCGAGGATGGCCTGGCGGAATTGGCCGCGCTGGGCTCGCTGGAAAACATGCGCACGTTTTGGGACTTCGATGGCCGGGTGACCGCGCCACTGCACGGTTTCACCGATGCGCAGGATTACTATCGCCGCGCCTCAAGCCGCTACTTTCTGGGCGAAATCCGCACGCCGACGCTGATCATTCAGGCCGCCGACGACCCGTTTGTATTTCCTCACAGCCTGCCGCAGGCCGAGGAACTGTCCGCCAGCACTCAATTCGAACTGCAAGCCAAGGGTGGGCATGTCGGCTTCGTCGATGGCTCGTTCCGGCAGCCGGGTTACTACCTGGAACGGCGCATCCCGCAGTGGCTGGCCGCTGCAGGTCGCGGGTAAACCGATGGACATCGATCAGGGCGAGTCGATCCGTTTCTGGCAAACGGCGCCTTTGGCCGGGGTCGAGTTGTTGTCCGCACGCTACATCGAACACCGTTTTGCCCCGCACGTGCATGACGGTTACGTGATCGGCATGATCATGGCCGGCGCCCAGCGTTACCGCTATCGCGGCGCCGAACACCTGGCGGGCAGCGGCACGCTTGTTTTGATCAACCCTGACGAGTTGCACACCGGCCATAAAGGGACGGAAGACGGTTGGTTATACCGGGCGTTTTATCCCGACAGCGGACAGATTCTGTCGTTGCTCGATGAGCTGGAACTGCCGACCCACAACTTGCCGGCATTTGGCGCCACGCTGTATCGCGATCCGGACCTGGTGAAGGGCTTCTGCCAACTGCATCGCCTGCTCGAAACGCCCTCCACCGCCCTGCAACAGCAGACCGCCTGGCGAGAGATGATGTTGTCGCTGCTGCAACGTCACGCCGCCGTTCCGGACGCCGGCAAACCCGGCAAGGAACACCGGGCGGTGACGCAGGCCAAGGAACTGCTGCAAGCGCAATTGGCAGCACCGCCGTCGTTGGAAGAACTCGCGGCAGCGGTCAATCTGTCGCCCTTTCATTTCGCCCGGGTATTCCGCAGCGCCACCGGCATGCCACCGCACACCTGGTTGATGCAGCAGCGCATCGCTCGGGCGCGGGCGTTGTTGCAGGGCGGCTGTTTGCCGTTGGAAGTGGCGACACAACTGGGGTTTGCCGACCAGAGTCATCTGAGTCGACAGTTCAAGCAGGTTTACGGGGTGGGGCCGGGGGCGTATCGCAGAGCGCTTCTGTAGGAGCCAGCTTGCTGGCGATAGAAGCGCCGCGGTATTTCAGGCAGACCGCGTCATCGTTCATCGCCAGCAAGCCGGCTCCTACAGGGATTTGTGTTTATTCGCCGGTGGCGATGCCACGCGCGGGGTCGTTGATCCATTCGCTCCACGAGCCGGCATACAACGAACCCAAGGGATATCCCGCGAGGCACAAGGCGAACAGGTTATGGCACGCTGTCACGCCAGAACCGCAATACGCCACCAGATCGGTCGGCGAACGTTGACCGAGTTTCGCGGCAAAGCGCTGCTTGAGCTGATCGGCCGGCAGAAAACGCCCGTCGCTGCCCAGGTTGTCGGTGAACGCCGCACATTGCGCGCCGGGAATGTGCCCGGCAATCGGGTCGATCGGCTCCACTTCACCCTTGAAGCGCGGCAAGGCGCGGGCATCGAGCAAGGTCAAATCGGGCTGGCCGAGACGGTGCTGTAGCTGTTCGGCGTTCAACAGCAGCGTATTGTCCGGCGTTCCCGCGAAGGTGCCACGTTCAATACCGGGCGCATCAAGGCTCAAGGGCAAACCTGCCGCGTGCCAGGCCTTGAGCCCGCCATCGAGGATAAACACGCCATCACGCTTGCCCAGCCAGGCCAGTAACCACCACGCCCGCGCCGCGTAGGCACCGGGGCCGTCGTCGTACAAAACCACATCGCTGTCGGCATTGATGCCCCAGGCTTGCAGGCGTTCGATCAAGTCCGCAGGTTGCGGCAACGGATGACGCCCGGTCACGCCCTTGACCACCGCCCCGCTCAAATCACGCTCAAGATCAGCAAAGCTCGACCCGGCGATGTGCCCTTCGGCATAGCTGCGCTGGCCGTAGTCCGGGTCTTCGAGGGCAAAACGACAATCAAGAATCACCAACCCCGGCTGGTCCTTTTTCAGGTCCAGTGCTTGCGGGCTGATCAGTTGCGCAATGGGCATAACGGGCTCCTGTGAGATGGTCGATTTTGAATCCTACTGCACTTCTTCCAGCGCCTGGGCCAGCGGCACGTAAAACTCCTCGTACAGCGCGTTCACCGCATCGCGCGACTGATCGGTGACAAAACCGGCCTCCAGCACCAGCACCTGATACACGCCGCGTTTGATCGCCTGCTCGCTCAGGTGGTTGGAATTTTCCCGCGTGGTGCACAGAAAACGCACCCAGGACGTGAGGATGATCCACGCATTGAGCGTCAGGGATTCAATCTGCACCTTATCCATGGACAGGATGCCGGCCTCGACGAATCCCGCGTAGATGTGCGTGCCATAGATCAGGCAACGCTGGGAAAAGCGCCGATAACGGGCGGCGAGTTCCGGATCGCTGTCGAGCAAGTGCTCGAGATCTCGATGCAAAAACCGGTAGCGCCACATCGCCGCCAGCAACTCCTGAAGGTAGAAGCGCTTGTCTTCAACCGTCGCGGCGCGCCCCTGGGGCGGGCGCAGGAAGCTGTCCACCAGGCTTTCGTACTCACTGAACAGCACGGCGATGATCGCCTGCTTGTTGGGGAAGTGGTAGTAGAGGTTGCCCGGAGAAATGTCCATGTGGGCAGCAATGTGGTTAGTGCTGATGCTGCGCTCACCCTGCTGGTTGAACAGCTCCAGGCTGTTCTGCACGATGCGCTCGCTGGTTTTGATCCGAGGGGCCATGGCTTGAGCTTTAATTCAGAGTGCGTTGAGGGGCATCTTACGACCTAACCGCGAGCGGATAAAACAACGCGATGTCAGGATCTCATTTGACTTTATAGAGCATAGACTCTAAAAAGTTCTTCACTACAATAAATCCGGAGCCGACCATGACTGCTGACATCGCCTACCTGCAGAAGCTGCAGCAGCCCCTGGAGGAACTTCAAAACCGCTTCGACGATCAGCGCGCAGCCTATGCCGCCAACCCGATGCCGCCCGCCGCCCAGCGACTTCAATGGCTCAAAGCCCTGCGCGATTTGTTGAGCAATGAACGTCAGGCCCTGATCGATGCGATCAGCCAGGACTTCAGCCACCGCAGCGCCGATGAAACCCTGCTCGCCGAACTGATGCCCAGCCTGCACGGCATTCACTATGCCAGTCAGCACCTCAAAGGCTGGATGAAACCCTCGCGACGCAAGGTCGGCGTGGCCTTTCAGCCGGCCTCGGCGAAAGTCGTTTACCAGCCGCTGGGCGTGGTCGGGGTGATCGTGCCGTGGAACTACCCGCTGTTTCTGGCCATCGGCCCTTTGGTTGGCGCGTTGTCGGCGGGCAATCGGGTGATGCTCAAACTCAGCGAATCGACCCCTGCCACCGGCCTGTTGCTCAAGGAATTGCTGGGCCGGATCTTCCCCGAAGACCTGGTTTGCGTGGTGCTCGGCGAGGCCGATATCGGCGTGGCGTTCTCCCGCCTGCGTTTCGATCACCTGCTGTTCACCGGTGCCACCAGCATCGGCAAACACGTGATGCGCGCGGCGGCCGAGAACCTGACGCCGGTAACGCTGGAACTGGGCGGCAAGTCCCCGGCCATCGTCTCTCGTGATGTGCCGTTGAAGGACGCCGCCGAACGTATTGCGTTCGGCAAGACGCTCAACGCCGGGCAAACCTGCGTCGCCCCGGACTACGTAATGGTCCCGGAAGACCGCGTGGGTTCTTTCGTCGAAGCCTACCGTCAGGCGGTTCGCGGGTTTTATCCGACACTGGCTGACAACCCGGACTACACCGCGATCATCAATGACCGACAACTGGCCCGACTCAACGGCTACATCAGCGACGCCACCAGCAAGGGCGCGCTGCTGATTCCGCTGTTCGACCAGGGCCAGGGCCGACGCATGAGCCACAGCCTGCTGCTGAACGTCACCGACGAGATGATGGTGATGCAGGACGAAATCTTCGGTCCGCTGCTGCCGATCGTTCCGTACAAGGATCTGGATGAAGCGTTTGCCTACATTAACCAGCGACCTCGTCCGCTGGCGCTGTATTACTTCGGCTACGACAAGCGCGAACAAAACCGCGTCCTGCACGAGACCCATTCCGGAGGCGTGTGCCTGAACGACACGTTGCTGCACGTCGCGCAGGACGACATGCCCTTCGGCGGCATCGGCCCCTCGGGCATGGGCCATTACCACGGCCACGAAGGCTTCCTGACCTTCAGTAAGGCCAAAGGTGTGCTGATCAAACAGCGTTTCAACGCGGCGAAACTGATCTACCCGCCGTACGGAAAAACCATTCAGAAACTGATCCAGAAGCTGTTTATCCGCTAACGACCTTCACCGCCGGGTAATAACAATAATGAGCCCAAGCCTGTCCGATACACCCGCGCTGTCACGGCGCGGCCTGCTTAAATTCAGCCTTGGCGCGAGCGCGTTCCTGGCCACGGCCGGACTCGGCGCGAGCCTCAGCGGGTGCTCGTCGAGCATCCCGGCCAGCGGTTTCGCGATCCTGCGCAGCGGCGATCTGTTGTTTTTGCGGGCGCTGATTCCGGTGATGCTCGATGGCGCCGTGGTCGCCGGGAAAATGCCGATGGCACTCGACCAGACCTTGCACTGCCTGGATAACGGCCTCAATCACCTGTCGCCGGAAATGCTCAAGCTCACTCAGCAGTTGTTCGATGTGCTGGGGATGGCCGTGACTCGCGGGCCGTTGACCGGGATCTGGGGCAGTTGGGAAAACGCCAGCGCCGATGAGATCCGGCACTTTCTTGATCGCTGGGAAAACAGCTCGTTGAGTCTGTTGCGCATGGGGCATAGCTCGTTGCTGCAACTGGTGATGATGGCGTGGTACAGCCGGGCTGAGTCGTGGGCGCATTGCGGGTATCCCGGGCCGCCAACCGTTTAAGACCGAGTTGACCCCTTCGCGGGCAAGCCTCGCTCCTACAGGGATCGCGCCCCCTGTAGGAGCGAGGCTTGCCCGCGAAGGCGGCCTGATGAACGACACATTTCTCAATATAAAAACAAGAGAACCCGAATATGCCCGTACCCGATCCGTTCCGCGAAGGCATGGCCCGTGGCTGGAAAACCCACAACGGCTCGCAACTGACCCAGGACCTGACCCTCGAAGCGGACGTGGCGATCATCGGCAGCGGCGCGGGCGGCGGCACCACCGCTGAAATCCTCAGCGCCGCCGGCTACAAGGTGCTGTTGATCGAAGAAGGTCCGCTCAAGACCAGCAGCGACTTCAAGATGCTTGAAGACCAGGCCTACACCAGCCTCTATCAGGAAGGCATCGGCCGCATGAGCAAGGACGGCGCGATCACCATCCTTCAAGGCCGCGCAGTGGGCGGCACCACGCTGATCAACTGGACCTCGAGTTTCCGCACGCCGGAGCCGACGCTCGAACACTGGGCCAGCGAGCACAACGTCAAAGGCCACAGCCCGGCCGAGATGGCGCCATGGTTCGAGAAAATGGAGCAACGTCTGGGCGTCGCACCCTGGAGGGTCCCGCCGAACGCCAACAACGACGTGATTCGCAAAGGCTGCGAGCAGCTCGGCTACAGCTGGCACGTGATCCCGCGCAACGTGCGCGGCTGCTGGAACCTTGGCTACTGCGGCATGGGCTGCCCGACCAACGCCAAGCAATCGATGATGGTCACGACGATCCCGGCAACCCTGGAAAAGGGTGGCGAGCTGCTTTACCTGGCCCGCGCCGAGAAACTGATGATCAAGGACGGCAAGGTCGCCGGCCTGCAATGCGTGGCGATGGATGACCGCTGCGTCGCCCCCACGGGCAAGACAATCACGGTCAAGGCGCGGCATTACGTGCTGGCCGGCGGCGGCATCAACAGCCCCGCGTTGCTATTGCGTTCCGACGCACCCGATCCGCACAAACGTCTGGGTAAGCGCACCTTCCTGCATTTAGTGAACATGTCCGCCGGGCTGTTCGACGAGGTGATCAACCCGTTCTACGGGGCGCCGCAGTCGATCTATTCCGACCATTTCCAATGGAAGGACGGCACCACCGGCCCGATGGCCTACAAACTCGAAGTGCCGCCCCTGCACCCTGCGCTGGCGGCCACATTGCTCGGCGGTTTTGGCCAGGAAAGCGCCCGACACATGGAAAACCTGCCGCATACCCACGCCATGCTGGCGTTGCTGCGCGATGGCTTTCACCCGGACAGCCCCGGTGGCAGCGTCGAATTGCGCGGCGACAACACGCCCGTGCTCGATTATCAGGTTTCACCCTACGCCTGGGACGGTTTGCGCCGCGCCTTCCACAGCATGGCCGAGATCCAGTTCGCCGGCGGCGCCAACGCCGTGATGCCGATGCACGCCGATGCGCGCTATGTGAAAACCCTGGCCGAGGCGCGCACGCTGATCGACGGCCTGAGCCTTGAGTTGTATCGCACACGCTTGGGCAGTGCCCATGTGATGGGCGGTTGCGCCATGGGCGAAGACCCGAAAAACGCCGTGACCGACAGCCTCGGCCGGCATCATCAGCTCAGCAACCTGTCGATCCATGACGGCTCGCTGTTCCCCACCAGCATTGGCGCAAACCCGCAATTGTCGGTCTACGGGCTGACGGCGCAACTGGCGACTTCATTGGCCGAACGTTTGAAAAACCCATGAAAAGAGCGAATATTCCTATCGTCTATAGTGCTTTCTTACCCAACAGGCGACTTGGCCGACCGGGAAGGCTGCGATACCATCCGACTCCCCAACGGACTCCCGCCAGGACGACGCGATGAACCGAGTGTTGTACCCAGGTACCTTCGACCCTATTACCAAGGGCCATGGCGATCTGGTCGAACGCGCCGCGCGCCTGTTCGATCATGTGATCATCGCCGTCGCCGCCAGCCCGAAAAAAAACCCGTTGTTTCCCCTGGAACAGCGTGTGGAGCTGGCCCGCGAGGTCACTAAACATCTGCCGAACGTAGAAGTCGTCGGCTTTTCGACGCTGTTGGCGCATTTCGCCAAAGAGAAGAATGCCAACGTGTTCCTGCGTGGTTTGCGCGCGGTCTCGGACTTCGAATACGAATTTCAGCTGGCCAACATGAACCGTCAGTTGGCACCGGATGTGGAAAGCCTGTTTCTTACACCGTCCGAGCGCTATTCGTTCATTTCCTCGACGCTGGTCCGTGAAATCGCGGCGTTGGGCGGCGATATCACCAAGTTCGTCCACCCTGCGGTGGCGGATGCCCTGACACTTCGATTTAAAAAATAACGCCAGACCTGTAGGAGCCAGCTTGCTGGCGATGGATGTTAACGAGACGAGTGCTGCCTGAATGAACGCGGCGCTCTCCCGCCCATCGCCAGCAAGCTGGCTCCTACAGCGCCAATGCGGCACAATTGCGCATTGGTTTTTAGCGCCCGGGCCTGCCGCCCCGGCTGGAGTTAGCATGTCCCTGATCATCACCGACGATTGCATCAACTGCGACGTCTGCGAACCCGAGTGCCCGAACGCCGCCATTTCCCAGGGCGAAGAGATCTACGTGATCGACCCGAACCTGTGCACCCAGTGTGTCGGCCACTACGACGAACCTCAGTGCCAGCAGGTGTGCCCGGTGGATTGCATTCCACTGGACGAAGCGCATCCGGAGACTGAAGAGCAGTTGATGGAGAAGTACCGGAAGATTACCGGTAAGGCTTGATTCATTCGGCGCCTGTGAGGGCGCCTTCGCGGGCAAGCCTCGCTCCTACAGGGGTCGTGTAGATCCTGTAGGAGCGAGGCTTGCCCGCGAAGCTTTTAGACTTCACTCCCGCTGCTCAAACCCCTCCCCGATACATCCCAGACACCTCACGAACGCCGCTTTCGCCGGGTCGACCACCAACGCCTGTCCCGCGTCGCCGACATTGCCGCCCAGCGCGGTAAACGGCAACGACACCACAAACGCCCCCGCGCCAATCACCGTTGCCACGACCAGCAAGGGTCGGGCAATCAGCAAGTCGCCGAGCATGGCGTACGCCGGGGGATTCTGGATGGTGTAGCGCGGGTCGCCGCTGCCGGTATTGGCTGCCAGCGCTGGCGCACCGGCACTCAGCAGCCATACGACGGCAAGGGTTCGGAACAGGTTCATGGCACGGTCCTTCGACTAGGCAGTGAGAACACTGACTATAGACCGCAGGAATATCAGCTCTGGCAGCGCGGGCAAAAGACGCTGGCGCGCTGCCCGAGTTTGACTTCCCGCAACTCTGTTCCGCAGACCTTGCACGGCTGACTGCCACGGCCGTACACGAACAATTCCTGCTGGAAATAACCGGGCTGACCGTCGCCGCCGATAAAATCGCGCAACGTCGTACCACCGCGCTCGATGGCAGCGGCCAGGATGCGTTTGATCTCGATCGCCAATTTCAAATAGCGCGCCCGGGAAATGCTCTTGGCCTCACGGCGCGGATCGATACCGGCCGCAAACAGCGCTTCGGTCGCATAGATATTGCCCACGCCGACCACCACGGCGTTGTCCATGATGAACGGTTTGACCGCCATCGAACGCCCGCGAGACTGCTGGAACAAGCGCTCGCCGTCGAACAGGTCGGTCAACGGTTCCGGCCCCAGGCGAATCAGCAATTCATGGTTGAGCGGATCGAGGCTCCAGAGCATCGCGCCGAACCGTCGCGGGTCGGTGTAACGCAGGGCCAGGCCCGATTCCAGCTCGATATCCACATGCTCATGCTTGGCGGCCGGCAGGCCGACTTCCACCAGGCGCAGATTGCCCGACATGCCCAGGTGGCTGATCAGCGTGCCGACTTCGGCGTTGATCAGCAGGTACTTGGCGCGCCGCTCAACCAACACGATACGCTGGCCGGAGAGCCGCACATCCAGGTCTTCAGGGATCGGCCAGCGCAGGCGACGGTCACGCACGATCACCCGGCTGACGCGCTGGCCTTCCAGGTACGGCGCAATACCGCGGCGGGTGGTTTCGACTTCCGGCAGTTCAGGCATGGTGCTCTCGAGTCAGGCGCTGACGGCACTCAGCGGTGAGTGCCGAGGTCGCGAATCGTTTGTTTGAGGGTTTCGAAGTCGTAGTCCGAGAGGCCCACGTAGTCGAGCACCAGCGGCGCGATGGTGTTCCATTCACGGTCCTCGCTCTGGTTGCCCAGTACCCGGTAGGACGCACAAATATGCTCGGCCATTTTCAGGATCGCCAACAGGTTTTTCAGCTGGCTATTGCGTGAGGACTCATTGCTGAAAATCGCCAGCGCATTGTGGTGATTGGCGATCGCCGTGCTCACATGCTCCGGCAGGCGCCAGGATTTGGCCGTGTAATAACCCACCACCGCATGGTTGGTATTGAACACCCGATTTTCTGTGTCCACCACGCGGCATTCGGCACTGGCGCTGGCGTAGGCTTCTTCCAGCGTGGTCATGTAGTCCGGGAAGCGTTGCAGCATCAGCGGCACGCCGCAGTCGTGGAACAGGCCCAGGGCGTACGCTTCATCGCCGGCCTGGACGCCGATGCGCTTGGCCAGGGTCAGGCAGGTCATCGCCACGTCTTGAGCGGTGTCCCAGAAACGGTTCAGGGTGACGATGGTGTCATCGTTCATTTCACCCTTGATCGACTGCGCGTTGATCAGGTTGATGATCGAACGGCTGCCCAGCAGATTCACCGCACGCTGGATCGAGGCGATCTTGTTGCTCAAGCCGTAATACGGCGAGTTGACGATTTTCAGCAGGGAACCAGAGAGGCCCGGGTCTTGGGAGATCAGCTTGGCGATCACCTCCAGATCCGGATCGGGCATGTACTGCTCCATCTGCAGATCCACCATGATCTGCGGCTGGGCCGGCACGCTGATGCCTTGCAGGGACTGTTGGATCTGTTCGGTGGTCAGCTCTTGGGACATAAGTACACACTCTGGGACAGGCGCCGATTCTAACCTTTATAAAGTTGGATCCGACACACCGGCGGGCAACATCGGCCAAAGTTTCATTTCCGTGGAGCATTTGAAATTGCCTTCGCGGGCAAGCCTCGCTCCTACATTTGGAATGCGTCCCCCTGTAGGAGCGAGGCTTGCCCGCGAAGGCGTCATCAGCGTTTCATCGCCCACCCGGCCCGTCACGACCCTCAACACGCTATACTCCCGCTCTTTTTTCCGGAGCGACGTCATGTCCCTGCCTAGCCTGCGCCTCAAAGCCAACGCCGACCGTCGCCTGCGAAACGGCCACTTGTGGGTCTACAGCAACGAAATCGACGTGGCCGCCACCCCGTTGCACGGCTTCAAGGCCGGCGACCAGGCGATCCTCGAAGCTGCCGGCGGCAAGCTGCTGGGCATCGTCGCCATGAGCCCGAACAACCTGATCTGCGCCCGTCTGCTGTCGCGCGACGTCAAGTTGCCGCTGGACAAATCGCTGCTGGTGCATCGCTTGAACGTCGCCCTGTCCCTGCGTGATCGCCTGTTCGACAAGCCGTTCTATCGCCTGGTCTACGGCGATTCCGATCTGCTGCCAGGCTTGGTGGTCGACCGTTTCGGTGACATCCTCGTGGTGCAGATCGCTTCGGCGACCATGGAAGCGCATAAAGACGACGTGATCGCGGCGCTGACCCAAGTGCTCAAGCCTAGCGGCATTCTGTTCAAGAACGACTCCGCCGCCCGCGACGCCGAAGGCCTCAACCGCTACGTCGAAACCGTGTTCGGCCTGGTGCCGGAGTGGGTTGCGCTGGAAGAGAACGGCGTGAAGTTCGAAGCGCCGGTCATCCAGGGCCAGAAAACCGGCTGGTTCTACGACCACCGCATGAACCGCGCACGCCTGGCCCCGTACGCCAAAGGCAAACGCGTCCTCGACCTGTACAGCTACATCGGCGGCTGGGGCGTGCAAGCCGCTGCGTTCGGCGCCAGTGAAGTGTTCTGCGTCGATGCCTCGGCCTTCGCCCTCGACGGCGTCGAGCGCAACGCCGCGCTGAACGGTTTCGCTGAAAAAATTACCTGCCTCGAAGGTGACGTCTTCGAAGCGCTGAAAGAACTGAAAGCCAGCGAAGAACGCTTCGACGTGATCGTGGCCGACCCGCCGGCGTTCATCAAACGCAAGAAAGACATGAAAAACGGTGAAGGCGCTTACCGTCGCCTGAACGAGCAAGCCATGCGCCTGCTCAGCAAGGACGGCATCCTGGTCAGCGCTTCGTGCTCGATGCACCTGCCGGAAGATGACCTGCAGAACATCCTGCTGACCAGCGCCCGCCACCTGGATCGCAACATCCAGATGCTGGAACGTGGCGGTCAGGGTCCGGATCATCCGGTACACCCGGCGATTGCTGAAACCCGCTACATCAAGAGCATCACCTGCCGGTTGCTGCCAAACAGCTAACCACTCGGAACTACTGTAGGAGCGAGCTCGCTCGCGATGGTCGTCAACGATAACGCTGGCTGCCGACACCCCCCGCAGCCTGCTCGTTTTTCGCGAGCAGGCTCGCTCCTACAACGGTCTGAGAACAGTCCCACACCTCCTGCATTGACTTCCCTATTCATCAAGTCGACTCTCGGCTACCCCTCACGGATCGAGAGCATTGTTGATGACCCCTTCCCCGCATACCGCGAAAAAATCGTCGCTCATCCTGCTTTTGATGACGATGACGCTACTGGGTGTTTTCCCGCTGGACGTGGTGCTCCCGTCCTTTCCCGCGCTCTCTGATTACTTCCTGACCTCAGCGTCCGACATAGCGTTATCCGTCAGCCTGTTCGCCATTGGCCTTGGGCTATCCGTGGTGCTGGTCGGACCGCTGTCGGACTTGTGGGGGCGCAAAACCCTTTTGCTGGCTGGCATCGCCATCTCGATCGTCGGTGCAACGGGTTGCCTGGTTTCCAGCGAATACGGCTGGTTCCTGGTGTTTCGCGTCATTCAGGCTGTGGGTTGTGGCGCTTTCGTACTGTCGCAGGCACTGATTCAGGATCTGTTCGTCGGCAAGGAACAGGAACGGATGAGGATCTGGATGACCACCGCCGCCGGCGTGTTCATTTCCATATCGCCGCTGCTTGGCACCTGGTTGCAGATGCATCTGGACTGGCAGGGCAGCTTCTATGTCTTTATCGCACTGGCGGTCTTCGTCTGGATAAGGGCTGGCGTGATCCTCAAGGAAACCCCGCGCAGTCGCAATGCCGCACCCGGTCACTTTTTCAGTGCCTACTGGCGGCTATGCTCGGATTTTCGCTTCATGAGTTACTGGCTGATTTCGGCCCTGGCCTTCGCCTGCCATTTTTCATTCATCGTCATGTCACCGATCATTTTCATGGAGCGCCTGGCACTCACGCCCTACGAATTCGCCTGGACATTGTTGCTGTATGGCGTGGCTTATGTGTTCGGCGGGATAGTCGCCAGCGCATTGCATCGGCGTCTGCCGGCCAATTCACAGATAGTGATCGGCCTCGGCCTGATCGCATTGTCGGGACTGGTCATGCTGTGGCTGGCGAATCAATTCGGGCTGACGGCCGCTGCGGTGCTGATCCCCATGCTCATCTGCACGGCCGGCACCACCATTGCCCGGCCTATCGCCAATTCCAAAGCCATGACCCTCTATCCACAGGATGCCGGTACGTCCTCCTCGGTCGGCGGCGTGATGATCTTCATGTGCGGCGGCGTGATCAGCGTGATGATCAATCTCGCGTCCGAAGACCTCACCACGGCGCTCGCCTTGTGTTTCCTGACTCTGAGTGTCACAGGTCTTGGCCTGAACGCATTGATCATGCGCCGCCCCACTTGTAGGAGCGAGCTTGCTCGCGATGGTCGTCAACGATAACGCTGGCAGCCTGACACCCCACGGCGCCCTCAGGTTTTTCGCGAGCGAGCTCGCTCCTACAGGTCCGTGACATATTCGGAACTACTGTTGCAATGACAACTGCCTGACCCGCACCTACCGTTTCTCTTCACATCGCAGAAGAGGACAACGGAATGTCCAACACGCCGCAAGCCCATCGTTTACGTACGGGCCGCCTTTCGGAAACCGGTCGCATCTATCTGCTGACCGCAGTCACCCATGAACGGCAACCGATCTTCAAGGATTGGCGCATGGGTCGCATGGTCGTGCATGAATTCAGGCGAACTCAGGAAACAGGCAATGCTACTGCTTTAGCGTGGGTGGTCATGCCAGATCACATTCTCTGGCTGGTTGAATTACATAACGGTGATTTGCCGAAACTCATGCAAGTCACCAAATCGCGCTGTGCACGACTCATCAATCAGCATCGAGGCTTTTCAGCTCCCGTATGGCAAAAGGGCTACTTCGACCGTGCGTTGCGTCGCGAAGATGACCTGAAAGCGATGGCTCGCTACATTGTTGCCAATCCATTCGGGGCTAGTCGCACGTATCGGTGACTATCCGCTGTGGGACGCAATCTGGATCTGATACCCCCTGTAGGAGCGAGCCTGCTCGCGATGGTCGTCAACGATAACGCTGGCAGCCTGACACCCCGCGACGACCTATAAGGTTTTTCGCGAGCGAGCTCGCTCCTACAACACGTCCGCACGTCTCGTAAGCGTTGTCTCCACACAGCTCGGCATTCCCTCCAGCCGCCAGCCGTGTAGAATCGCGACATTCATCGCCAGTCATCCCCCGGCGGGTTTATGAGCTCAAGCTGAAGCGCGCGGCGATCCCGCAAAGTTATCGGCAACTTCCGGACACACGGCCATTTCTGAGTGTTCCAGACGTCAATAGAAGCTCACTTCCCTTTTGATACCTGATTAGCCGCCCGGAGTGCTTCATGCCTGATTACCGCTCGAAAACATCCACCCACGGCCGCAACATGGCCGGTGCCCGCGCACTGTGGCGCGCCACGGGGATGAAAGATGACGACTTCAAAAAGCCGATCATCGCCATTGCCAACTCGTTCACCCAGTTCGTACCGGGCCACGTCCACCTCAAGGACCTGGGCCAACTGGTCGCCCGCGAAATCGAACGCGCCGGCGGTGTAGCGAAAGAATTCAACACCATCGCCGTGGATGACGGCATCGCCATGGGCCACGACGGCATGCTGTATTCGCTGCCGAGCCGCGAGATCATCGCCGACTCCGTCGAGTACATGGTCAACGCCCACTGCGCCGACGCCATCGTCTGCATCTCGAACTGCGACAAGATCACCCCAGGCATGTTGATGGCCGCCCTGCGCCTGAACATCCCGGTGATCTTCGTCTCCGGCGGCCCGATGGAAGCCGGCAAGACCAAACTGGCCAGCCACGGTCTCGACCTCGTCGACGCCATGGTGATCGCCGCCGACTCCAGCGCTTCTGACGAGAAGGTTGCCGAGTACGAGCGCAGTGCCTGCCCGACTTGCGGTTCGTGCTCCGGCATGTTCACCGCCAACTCGATGAACTGCCTGGTTGAAGCGTTGGGCCTGGCCTTGCCGGGCAACGGTTCGACCCTCGCCACCCACAGCGACCGCGAGCAGCTGTTCCTGCAGGCCGGGCGCACCATCGTCGAGCTGTGCAAGCGTTACTACGGCGAGAACGACGAGTCGGTATTGCCGCGCAACATCGCCAACTTCAAGGCGTTCGAAAACGCCATGACCCTGGACATCGCCATGGGCGGTTCCACCAACACCATCCTGCACTTGCTGGCCGCCGCCCAGGAAGCCGAGATCGATTTCGACCTGCGCGACATCGACCGTCTTTCCCGTCACGTGCCGCAACTGTGCAAAGTCGCGCCGAACATCCAGAAGTACCACATGGAAGACGTGCACCGCGCCGGCGGGATCTTCAGCATCCTCGGTTCGCTGGCCCGTGGCGGCTTGCTGCACACTGACCTGCCGACCGTGCACAGCAAGACCCTGGCCGAAGGCATCGCCAAGTGGGACATCACCCAGACCGACGACGAAGCCGTGCATCACTTCTTCAAGGCCGGCCCGGCGGGCATCCCAACGCAAACCGCATTCAGCCAGTCGACCCGTTGGGAAACCCTGGACGACGACCGTGAAAACGGCTGCATCCGCAGTGTCGAACACGCCTACTCGAAAGAAGGCGGCCTGGCCGTTCTCTACGGCAACATCGCGCTGGACGGCTGCGTAGTGAAAACCGCGGGCGTCGACGAGTCGATCCACGTGTTCGAAGGCAACGCAAAAATCTTCGAAAGCCAGGACAGCGCCGTACGCGGCATCCTCGCGGACGAAGTGAAGGCCGGCGACATCGTGATCATCCGTTACGAAGGCCCGAAAGGCGGCCCGGGCATGCAGGAAATGCTGTACCCGACGTCGTACCTGAAATCCAAAGGCCTGGGCAAAGCCTGCGCCCTGCTCACCGACGGCCGTTTCTCCGGCGGCACTTCGGGCCTGTCCATCGGCCACGCTTCGCCGGAAGCCGCTGCCGGTGGCGCGATTGGTCTGGTGCAGGACGGCGACAAAGTGCTGATCGACATTCCGAACCGCTCGATCAACCTGTTGGTCAGCGATGAAGAATTGGCCGGCCGCCGTGCCGAGCAGGATCAGAAAGGCTGGAAGCCGGTGGAGAAACGTCCACGTAAAGTGACCACCGCACTGAAAGCCTACGCCCTGCTGGCGACCAGCGCCGACAAGGGTGCCGTGCGTAACAAGGCGATGCTTGACGGGCTGTAAGCGTCAGTCGCAGAAATAAAAATGCCCCGCCAAGTGCGGGGCATTTTTTTGCCGGTCGTTTGATCTGCGTTATACGCAAATCCCTGTAGGAGCCGGCTTGCCGGCGAAGGCGGTGTGTCAGTCAGCAAATTCTTCGTCTGAAAGTCCGCTATCGCCGGCAAGCCGGCTCCTACAGTTGATCGGTGTTGCGGTTACTGAATTTCTGCTGGTGTGACGATCACCCAGTTCTTGTCCGCCGTCACCGGCAACCCTTCCTTGGCTTGGGCCGCAGCGTGCTTGGCCATCATGCCGTTAATCTGGGTCATGTATTTGTCCTTGCGGTTGACCCACAAGTGGATGCCGCCCTTGGCCACGTCAACATCGTGGAACAGCATGTAACCGTCGCTGCTCGGGGTGTCGCCGCCGACCAGTACCGGTTTTTTCCATTCATCGATGTAGGTCAGGATCGCCGCGTGTTTACCGGCCATCCAGGTCGCCGGGGTCCACAGGTACGGGGTCAGTTCCAGGCCGAGGTTGGCCTTCTCGTCATACTTGCCAGCGGTGATCTGCTTGCGGGCCGTGGTCAACTCGCCGGACTTTTGATCCTTGAGCAGCAGGCTCACGCCGATCACGTTTTGCGGTTTGACGTTGTAGCCGTACTTCGGATCGGAGGCGACCATGCGCACCAGCTCTTCAGAAGCAGCGGTCATCACGTAGACCTCGATGCCGTTCTCCATCAGCTTGTTGTACAGCTCGGTTTGACCGGTGAAGACTTTCGGCGGGTTGACGTCGAGCTTCTTGACCACGTCGCCTTCGTAATAGGTAGCCGGCACCGGCTTGCCGGACGCCATCAACTCGTCGACATAACCTTTGAGCTCTTGCAGGGTGAAACCGGAGAACACCTGGGCGACCCATGGGTAGCAAACCATGTCGTCGAGTTCGCAGAGGCGGTAGTAGTAGCTGAACAGGCTTTCCTTATGGTCGGCGGTGTCCTTGAACGGAATCAGTTTCAGGGAGGGATCGAGTTTCTCGCGGGTGATCAGGCCCTTGTTTTCCATGAACGGCAGCAGCGATTCTTCGAGGTCGTAGCGGTAACTGGTGTTGTCCATGTCGAACACCGCGTAGTTACCTTTGTTGGCGTTGGCCGCGATCATCGCATCCAGTGCCTTGGCCTGATCGGCTGGCCAGTGTTTCAAATCCGTAGCGAAGGCCTGGCCGGCGAGGCCAATGCACAGTGCAGCGAGCAGAAATTTCGGTGCGAACTTCATCGATAGATCTCCCTGAATTAAAGACATCGACGCTAACAAATAAGTGTGACAGTCCCCGTCTGTCAGCGACGGCCAACGCACCTATCGCGCCAGCTGCATTCCTGTAAGCGACACCCGCTTATTCCAAAAACGACAGTCATCAGACTTTTTTGATATTAATTCATTGAAAATCAAGCTGTTAGGCTTGCCGGTTCGCAGCTGCCCCGGAAGGCAGTTGGCACATGTCTAATGGGAGTTCCAATGAATCTGCCGCTGATTCTCAATCTGCTGGTGTTCCTCGCCCTGCTCGTCGCACTGGCGCAAACCCGTCACACGACGTGGAGCCTGGCGAAAAAAGTCCTGCTCGCCCTGGTGTTGGGCGTGGTGTTCGGTGTCGCCTTGCACACCGTTTACGGTGCCGGCAACCCGGTGCTGAAAGCCTCGATCGGCTGGTTCGATCTGGTGGGCAACGGTTACGTGCAGTTGCTGCAAATGATCGTGATCCCGCTGGTGTTCGCCTCGATCCTCAGCGCCGTGGCCCGTCTGCACAACGCTTCATCGCTGGGCAAAATCAGTTTCCTGACCATCGGCACGCTGCTGTTCACCACCGCCATTGCGGCGCTGATCGGTATCGGTTTGACCAACCTGTTCGGCCTGACCGCTGAAGGCCTGGTCGCCGGCACACAGGAAATGGCCCGCTTGCAAACCATTCAGACCGACTACGCAGGCAAGGTCGCGGACCTGAATGTGCCGCAGCTGCTGCTGTCGTTCATCCCGCAAAACCCGTTCGCTGATCTGGCGCGCGCCAAGCCGACATCGATCATCAGCGTGGTGATTTTCGCCGCGTTCCTCGGGGTCGCCGCGCTGCAACTGCTGAAGGATGACGTCGAAAAAGGTCAGAAAGTAATCAACGCCATCGACACCCTGCAAGCCTGGGTGATGCGTCTGGTGCGTCTGGTGATGAAGCTGACTCCGTACGGCGTACTGGCGCTGATGACCAAAGTGGTCGCCGGTTCCAACCTGCAAGACATCATCAAGCTCGGCAGTTTTGTCGTGGTGTCCTACATCGGCCTGGGCCTGATGTTTGTAGTCCATGGTGTGCTGGTGTCGGTGGCCGGGATCAACCCGCTGCGGTTCTTCCGCAAGATCTGGCCGGTGCTGACGTTTGCTTTCACCAGCCGCTCCAGCGCGGCGACGATTCCGCTGAGCATCGAAGCGCAGACCAGCCGTCTGGGCATTCCGCAATCCATCGCCAGTTTCGCCGCTTCGTTCGGCGCGACCATTGGCCAAAACGGCTGTGCGGGTTTGTATCCGGCGATGTTGGCAGTGATGGTGGCGCCGACCGTAGGCATCAACCCGCTGGACCCGTTGTGGATCGCGACGCTGGTGGCGATTGTGACCTTGAGTTCGGCCGGTGTGGCCGGCGTGGGCGGTGGTGCGACGTTCGCGGCGCTGATCGTGCTGCCGGCGATGGGCTTGCCGGTTTCACTGGTGGCGTTGCTGATTTCGGTTGAGCCGCTGATTGATATGGGGCGTACGGCGTTGAACGTGAGTGGTTCGATCACGGCCGGGGCGATTACCAGCCAGATCATGCAGCAGACGGATAAAGATTTGCTGGATGCGGATGAGCATGCGGAGTTGGCTCACGCATAAGTTCTTTAGCGCCTGATCTGGCCTCATCGCCAGCAGGCTGGCTCCCACAGGGATTTTGGGTGTTCACACAATCTGTGTTTCACCTCAAACCCACTGTGGGAGCCAGCCTGCTGGCGATGCTTTTAGACTTTTTCCCAGACTTCGAAGCTGTACGCTGGCTTATCCCCTTCCACCGGATTCGGCACATTCGACACCAGCTTCCACTGCTTCAAATCAAACTCCGGAAACCACGCATCCCCTTCCGGGCTCAACGCCACGCGCGTCAAATACAACCGATCAGCCTGCGCCAACCCCTGCGCATACAACTGCGCGCCACCAATCAACATCAACTCATCGACGCCCTGCTCTTTCGCCCATTCTTCCGCGCGAACCACGGCAGCCTCCAGCGACGGATAAACCTCCGCGCCTTCCAGCACCAGATCCGCCTGACGGCTGACCACGATGTTCAACCGGCCCGGCAGCGGGCGACCGAGGGAATCCCAGGTCTTGCGACCCATGATGATCGGCTTGCCCAAGGTGGTGGCCTTGAAGTATTTGAAGTCCCCCGGCAAGTGCCAGGGCATGCTGTTGTCGACGCCGATCACGCGGTTTTCACCGAGGGCTGCGATCAGGCTGAGGGGGAGTGATTTAGTCATGCCGGCGAGGATACCAGAGGCTCGGCTTCTCGCAACGTAGCCCCCCGACAAGCGCCACAGCGGTTATGCTCACAACTCAATTGAGCGACGGGATGCCGCGTGACTGAACTGAATACCCTCTGGCTGACGGAAACCATTCGCCTGCGCGAAGAACACGCCGGCCCTCTGGATGATCTGGAAGCCAACCGACTGGCTCGCACGGCGGGCGGCGATCTGCCGACACGGATTTCGCGCCGCGCCTTATGGCTGGCCGAGCGTGATGGGCTGACCGAAGCCCTCAGGCATTGGCTGCAAGGTGCGCGACTGGCGCTGTTGGTGTTGGCCGTGCTGGCCGTGGTCAGCGGCGCCGGCCTGGCGTTTGCCGCGCTGGGCGACGGGCAAACGCCGGTCAATGTGTTTTGGGCCTTGGGCAGCTTGCTCGGGCTGAACCTGATTCTGCTGCTGAGCTGGGCGCTGGGCCTGGTGTTTGCCGGTGAGCACGGCGCGACGCTGGGACGCTTGTGGTTGTGGCTCAGCGAAAAACTCGCCCGCGACGCCAAAGCCGCGCAACTGGCGCCCGCCCTGCTGTTGCTGCTGCAACGACAGAAACTCAATCGCTGGGCACTCGGTGTGCTGGTCAATGGCTTGTGGTTGCTGGTGATGCTCAGTGCGTTGGTGATTGTGCTGATGCTGATGGCGACCCGGCGCTATGGCTTCGTCTGGGAAACCACCATCCTTGGCGGCGACACGTTCGTCGTCATGACCCAGGCTCTGGGCGCCCTGCCGGCTCTGTTGGGTTTCAGTGTGCCCACCGTGGAAATGATCCGCGCCAGTGGCGATGCCGCACTGAACATTGAAAGCGCTCGTCAGGCCTGGGCCGCGTGGCTGGTGGGCGTGTTGCTGGTCTACGGGGTTTTGCCGAGGTTGTTGTTGGCGCTGTTGTGCCTGTGGCGCTGGAAAAGTGGTCGCGCCAGGTTGCGCCTGGACCTGAACCTGCCCGGTTACGCGCAACTGCGCGAACGCCTGATGCCGACCAGCGAACGCCTGGGCATCAGCGATGCGGCACCTGCGCAACTTCATCACGTGGAAAGCGGCGTCAGCGAACTGCAAAGCGACGGCGCGTTGCTGGTGGCCATCGAGCTGGACGATCAACGGCCATGGCCACCACCGCTGCCGAAAACCGTGAACGACGCGGGCATCCTCGACAGTCGCGAATCGCGCCACAAACTCTTGGAACAACTCAGCCGTTTCCCCCCGGCCCGCCTGCTCATCGCCTGCGATCCGCGGCGTTCGCCGGACCGCGGCAGCCTCGCGCTGATCGCCGAACTGGCCCGCAACGCCAGCGCCACCCGCGTCTGGTTGCTGCAAGCGCCGCCCGGCGAAGCGCTGGATGCCGAACGCCTCGGCGACTGGCACGTGGCGCTGCAACAGTTGGAGCTGCCCTTCGCCGATTGCGCGCCGCTGAACTGGCTGGAGACCGGTCATGACTAATCCGTGGAAAGCGCCGTTGAAGCTCGCCGTGGTCGGCCACACCAACGTCGGCAAAACCTCGTTGCTGCGCACGCTGACCCGTGATGTCGGTTTCGGCGAAGTCTCCCATCGCCCGAGCACCACGCGGCACGTCGAAGGCGCGCGGCTGTCGGTGGACGGCGAGCCCTTGCTCGACCTGTTCGACACGCCGGGCCTGGAAGACGCCATCGCCCTGCTCGACTACCTCGAACGCCTGGAGCGTCCCGGTGAACGCCTCGACGGTCCGGCGCGACTGACGCGTTTTCTTGAAGGCAGTGAAGCGCGGCAGCGGTTCGAACAGGAAGCCAAGGTGCTGCGGCAACTGCTCACCTGCGACGCCGGCCTCTATGTGATCGACGCCCGCGAACCGGTGCTGGCCAAGTACCGCGACGAACTGGAAGTGCTGGCCAGCTGCGGCAAACCGCTGCTGCCGGTGCTGAACTTCGTCAGCAGCGCCAACCACCGCGAACCGGATTGGCGTGAAGCGTTGGCGCGTCTGGGCTTGCATGCCCTGGTGCGTTTCGACAGCGTGGCACCGCCGGAGGATGGCGAGCGGCGGCTTTATGAAAGCCTCGCGCTGTTGCTGGAAAATTCTCGCGAGCAACTGGAACGCTTGATCGCCGATCAACAGGCCCAGCGCCTGGCCCGGCAACAAAGCGCGGCGCGGTTGATTGCCGAATTGTTGATCGATTGTGCGGCGTGTCGGCGCAGCGTGGTCAGCGATGCCGAGCAGGAACAACAGGCGATCAGCGAACTGCGCAAAGCCGTTCGCCAACGGGAACAGCGCTGTGTCGAGGCGCTGCTCAAGCTCTACGCCTTCCGCCCGCAAGACGCGGCGGCCAGTGATCTGCCGTTGCTTGACGGCCGTTGGGGCGATGACCTGTTCAACCCGGAAACCCTCAAGCAACTGGGCGTACGCGTCGGCGGCGGCATCGCGGCGGGTGCGGCCGCCGGGGCCGGGGTGGATTTGCTGGTCGGCGGCTTGACCCTCGGCGCAGCGGCGCTGGCCGGCGCGATTGCCGGCGGCGCCCTGCAAACCGCGCGCAGTTACGGCAGCCGGTTGCTGGGCAAGATCAAAGGTCAGCGTGAATTGACGGTCGATGACAGCGTGTTGCGGTTGTTGGCATTACGGCAGCGGCAGTTGCTGCAAGCGCTGAATGCGCGTGGACATGCGGCGATGGACAGCATCCAGGTCGCCACGCCACAGGACAAGAGCTGGCGCGAAGGCAAACTGCCCGAAGCCTTGAACAAGGCTCGGGCACATCCGCAGTGGTCGTCGCTGAATCCGCACGCGAAGTTGAATCAGGCGGAACGGCAGGAGCAGATCGAGGTGTTGGCGCAGCAGCTCTGAATTTGCGGCGTCGGCTCTGACCCCATCGCGAGCAGGCTCACTCCTACATTGGAGTGCGTTCCCTGTAGGAGTGAGCCTGCTCGCGATGATAGCGACTCGGTTTCGGGGCTTTACGCGGTCAACAGCCGCAACGCCTTGCCCTTCAAGATACCCAGATCAATCACCGGCACCCACATTTCCTTGGCCAACTCATCCCACTGCCGCATGCGCAAACTCACCGCGCACAACGGATCCTGTTCGAAAGCCTCAGCCTCAGCCTCGGTCATCACCCCGCCCTGATACTCCAGGGTCCGACGGCTCGCTTCACTCAGTCGCTCGTAGTACCCAGGCGTTTTGAGTGTCAGATAACGCTTGGCCTGAACGTGGTATTCCACCAGCCGCGCCATACGTTCGCTGAAACCTGCGCGACGCAGGTAATCGGCGCCCAGTCGCTCGTGGCTGACCACGCCGAAGCCGCCCATGTTCTCGGCACTCTCGGCGCAGATGTGCCCGATGTCGTGGAAGAACGCCGCCAGCACCACTTCATCATCGAAGCCTTCCGCCATGGCCAGTTGTGCGGCTTGGGACATGTGCTCGATCTGCGACACCGGTTCGCCGATGTAATCGCTGTCGCCGAAGCGCTCATACAGCCCAAACACCTCGTCGATCACTTGCGCCTTGCGGTCCATCAACGCTCACCCAATAACGTCGCGACATTACGTTCTGCCATCGCCGGCCCGACACTCATGCCGACGCCGGTGTGCATCAGTGCCACGCTCACGCCCGGCATCGGCCGCAGGAACGAAAACGGCCCTGGCCCTCGGGAACCATAGACCCCCTGCCAGCGTTCGACCACTTGCACTTTGCAGCCCAGCGTCTGCTCGGCCAGTTCGATCATCCAGTCATCCACCTGCTCGGCATTGAACGGTGACGGATCACTGCCGTAGTGGTGGGAATCGCCGATGATCAGCTCGCCGTGAGGTGTCGGGCTGATCAGCAGGTGAATGCCGTTTTCATGCAAGTGCGGTTGCTCGCGCAGGATTTGCGCCTGCACTGCCGCTGCTTCCGGCAGATCGGCAAAGGCGCCGTAATGCACGCAACTCAAACCGGTGAGCAGCGCGTGTTGCAGGTTGAGGTTGATCTGCGGGCGGGCGCGGAGCATTTGCAGGCGGCAGATTTGCGGGTTGAGCGCGGCAATCGGCTCGGCCAGCAAGGTCTGATAATCGTGACCGGAACAGACGATGATGTGCTCGGCGTTGAAGGTGCCGGCGGTGCTGTGCAGGCGGCCCGGTTCGATGTCGCGCACGAGGGTGGAGAAGTGAAACTCGACGTTCATTTCGCGGCGCAGGTAATCGATCAACGCCGGGATCGCTTCGCGGGAATACAGTTGCTGATCGTCCATCCCGTGCAGCGCAGCGCGGTGATGGCGGAACTGGCCGCCGTACAGGTCGCGCAATGCGGCACCGCGCAGCAGCTCGACGCGGTAATCGTGTTCCACGGCGCGGCCGGCGCAAAATACTTCCAGCAGGTGTTCTTCGGCTTCGGTGCGGGCAAACAGGTATGAGCCGTTGCGCTTGAGTTGCAGGCCGGCCAGTTGCGCCCACTGGCCCCAGATCTCGCGGCTGGCTTTGGCCAGTTCAAGCATCGGGCCTGGCGGTTGGCCGGTGACGAGGGCCTGGCCAAAGTTGCGCACCGAGGCGCCCAAGGGCGTTTCGCTGCGTTCGAAAACCGTGACTTTCAGGCCGCGCCTGGCGGCGGCGTAGGCGTGGGACAGACCGAGGATGCCGGCGCCTACGATCAGCATGTCGTTGGGGTGTGTCATGGAGTTTTGTCCAAAGTTCGAAGCCGCCTTCGCGGGCAAGCCTCGCTCCTACAGGGGTACGCATTTCTCTGTAGGAGCGAGGCTTGCCCGCGAAGGGGCCCGTCAGCCGATGAAGATCTTACTTGGCAGCCACTTTCTCGGACTTGCCGTCATAGCGCTTGCGCCACTCGGTCAGGATTTCGTCGCGATTCTTCGACGCCCAGGCGAAGTCGTTCTTGATCAGGCGCTGCTCGTAATCCGCTGGCAATTCAGTCTGCGGCTTGGCGATACCCGGCTGAGCGAGGACGGCGAAGTTCTCTTTGTACAGCTCCATCGCCGCAGGGCTGGCCGAGAAGTCAGCCAGTTTTTTCGCCGCGTCTTCATGCGGTGTGCCCTTGATCACCGCCGTCGCTTCGATCTCCCAACCCAGGCCTTCTTTCGGCAGGATGATGTCCAGCGGTGCGCCCTGGCGCTTCAACTGAACAGCCGGGTATTCAAAGGAAATACCAATCGGGAATTCACCCGCCGCTGCCAGTTTGCAAGGCTTGGAACCGGAGTGAACGTACTGGCCGATGTTCTGGTGCAGGTCGTCCATGTACTGCCAGCCCTGCTTCTCGCCGAAGGTTTGCAGCCAGGCGCTGACGTCGAGGAAACCGGTGCCGGACGAGGCCGGGTTCGGCATCACGATTTTGCCTTTGTACTCAGGCTTGGTCAGGTCCTGCCAGCTCACAGGCTTGGTCAAACCCTGCTTCTCCGCTTCGACGGTGTTGAAGCAAATGGTCGCGGCCCACACGTCCATGCCAACCCAGGCTGGCGGGTTGGCGGCGTCGCGGTAGTTGCCGCCGATCTTGCCGAGGTCCTTCGGCGCGTAGCTTTGCAGCATGCCTTGCTGATCGAGAATCGCCAGGCTCGACGCGGCCAGGCCCCAGACGGCATCAGCCTGCGGGCGGGCTTTTTCGGCCAACAGTTTGGCGGTGATGATGCCGGTGGAATCGCGCACCCACTTGATCTCGACGTCCGGGTTGGCTTTTTCGAAGGCTTCTTTGTAGGTCTTCAGTTGTTCGGCTTCGAGGGCGGTGTACACCGTCAACTCGGTTTTCGCCGCGAAGGCGTTCAGGCTGAAAGCGGTGAGGACAGCAGCGGCCAGGGCCAGGGGCTTGAACATGATCTTTTCCTGTTTTGAGTTGAGGTTGCGGGAGTGGAAATCAGTGACCGGGCGCGGTCTGCCGCCAGGCTTGGGAGCGGCGCAGCAAACCGCGCGAGGCCCAGGCCAGCAGCAGGGACACGCCCGCCGAGGTGATCAGAATCAGGGTCGACATCGCCGCCGCGCCGCCGACGTTGCCGGCGTCGTCCATGTTCAGTACCGCCACCGCCGCGAGGATGGTGTCGGGGCTGTAGAGGAAGATCGCCGCCGAGACGGTGGTCATGGCCGAGACGAACAGGTAGCGCACGATGTCCAGCAGCGCCGGCAGGCAGATCGGCACGGTGACCCGCAGGTAATGCCGGTACAGCGGCGCCTTGAGCGACAGCGCCGCAGCTTCGAACTCGGCGTCGAGTTGGCGCAGCGCCGTGGTCGCGGTCATTTGCGCGGTGGTCAGATAGTGAGCAATGGTGCAGACCACCAGCAGGGTCATGGTCCCGTAGAGCACATGCAGCGGGTTGTCGCTGAGGTTGAAGAAGAAGACATAACCCAGGCCCAGCACCAGACCCGGCACCGCCATCGGTACGAAACTGAGCATGCGCAATGTCAGATTCAGTCCGCGCTGGCCCTTGGTTTTTTCCATCAGGTAGGCGCCGGTGAAGATCAGCACGCTGCCGATCAACGCCGTGCACAGGGCCATCTTCACGCTGTTGCCGTAGGCCAGCCAACCACCGCCCGCCGTGTCATTGAACTGGTAATGGTTGAGCGACAGAGACAGGTTGTACGGCCAGAATTTCACCAGCGACGAGAACACCGCCATGCCGAACACCAGCAGCAACACCGCGCAGATCAGCAGCACGATGGCCAGGTAGCAGCCGTCGCGCAGTTTCGACGGTGCTGGTTGAAAGACCTGCGCCCGACCGCTCATTGAATCGCTGTGACGCCGACGCAACCACGCATCGACCCCGAAACTGAACAGCGCCGGCAGCAGCAGGACCATGCCGATCAATGCACCGCGACCGAACTGTTGCTGACCGACCACGGCTTTGTAGGCTTCCAGCGCCAGCACCTGATAGTCGCCACCGACCACCACGGGCACGCCGAAGTCAGTGATGGTCAGGGTGAAAACGAGGCAGAACGCGGCGAACACCGCCTGACGCGTTGCCGGCCAGGTGATGCTGCGGAAGGCTTTCGCCGGACTGGCGCCCATGCTGGAGGCGGCATCGAACAGTCGCGCATCCGCCAGGGACAGCGCCGACAGCAGAATCATCAAGGCGTGTGGGAAGGTGTAGATGACCTCGCCCAGAACAATGCCCCAGAAGCCGTAGATATTGTCCGAGAGCAAACCGCGCAACATGCCTTGGTTACCGAACAGATAAACCAGCGCAATGCCTGGCAGCATCGACGGCGCCATCAATGGCAGCAGTGACATCCCACGCCAGATACCTTTGCCCGGAATCAGGGTGCGTTGCAGCGCGTAGGCAAAGAGGTAGGCCAGCGGTACGACAATCGCCGCGACGCTGAGGGACACTTTCAGGCTATTGCCGAGCAACCAGTGGAAATTCGCACTGGTGACCAATTCACGGGCAGCCACCAGACCACCGCCCTGCCCGGCCTCCGAACTGAAGCCACGCCAGAAGATCGCCAGCAACGGCATCAACACCGCGACGCAGAGCAACACCAATAAAAGAACTTTGCCGCCGACCACGAACACCCGGTCGCCGATCTCGGCACGGGAGGTCTGCCGAACCTGCTTGTGCGGTATCGGCAGCGCGATGTTCGCGCTCATCAGGCAAACACCTGCAGGCTGCGCGGCGGCAAGGCGACCATGATCTGCTGCGCGCCGAGGCGCGGCATGGCTTCCGGTGCCAGTTCCGCCAGCAATGCGTGGCCCGGCAGTTGATCGAGCTCGAAGCTCATGCGGCAGCGGTTGCCGAGAAAGGTGATTTCACGAACCTTGGCCGGGAACAGGTTTTCTTCATGCACCAGCGGGTTGACGTTGATCGCCTCGGGCCGGCAGAACAACCGGCCCGACGCGGTTTTCGCGCTGCCATCCACCAGGCGCATGTTCATCCCGCCGACCTGGGCGTGACTGTCGCTGCTGCGCTGGAACGGCAGCCAGTTGCCCTGACCGACAAACTCCGCGACGAACGGTGTGGCCGGGCGGTCGTAGATTTCCTGCGGCGTGGCGTACTGCTCGACCTTGCCGTTGTTCATGACGGCGATGCGGTCGGCCATCAGCATGGCCTCGTCCTGATTGTGGGTGACCATCAGCGTGGTGATGCCGAGGCTGCGCTGCAGTTGGCGCAATTCGGTGCACAGGTGCTCGCGGACCCGGGCATCGAGGGCGGACATTGGCTCGTCCAGCAACAACAACGAAGGCGCCGGCGCCAGGGCGCGGGCCAGTGCGACACGTTGCTGCTGACCGCCGGACAATTGACCGGGGTACTTTTTCTCACTGCCGGTCAGGCCGACCAGTTCCAGCATCTGACCGACGCGCTTGCGCACTTCATCGCGACCGCTGCCGGCGAGGCCGTAGGCAATGTTCGCTTCGACGGTGAGATTGGGGAACAGGGCATAGGACTGGAACAGAATGCCGTAGTCCCGCGCCTGAGGTGCCAGGTGCGAGACGTCGCGATCACCGAGGTACAACTCGCCGCTGTCCTGTTTCTCCAGACCGGCGATGCAACGCAGCAAGGTGGTCTTGCCACAGCCCGACGGCCCCAGCAGACACACCAGTTCACCGGCCGCCACGTCGAGGGAAACGTTATCCAGCGCAGTGAAAGCGCCGAAGCGTTTCTGCACGCCGCGCACCTTCATCGGGGCGCCGGGGTTGGTCAGGGCAGTTGCGATCGAGTGGTTCATGGACGGGCCTCATCAAGCAGATGAAGGCCATCCTAGGGATGTAATGCGTCCGTCATGTGGCAGTGAGGCCAAAACGGCTGATAGTGGTATTCAGAGATTTTGGTTGAGTGATGGGTTGCCTGTGCGGGCCTCATCGCGAGCAGGCTCGCTCCCACAGTGGTTTTGTGTACACCAGATCAATTGTGGGAGCGAGCCTGCTCGCGATGAGGCCCGCACAGGCAATGAAGAACTCAGACCGGGGCCATTTCCTGCGCCAACCCCAGAAACGCCGCCGGCAACCGCGCGCCTTTGCGTTCCTTGAGGCAGTACAAATACTCGGGAATCTGCGGCGCATTCTCGATGGTCAGCACGCGCAGCTGCGGATCATGCGGCACTTCCTGCCGGGCAATGATGCTGATCCCGATGTTGCGCAGCACCGCTTCGCGGATCGATTCACGGCTGCCGATCTCCAGCAACGGCCCGAAACTCACCCCGGCGCTGGCTAGCAATTCTTCGGTCAGGCGCCGAGTGGTCGAGCCTGACTCGCGCATCAACAACGTGTGCCCGGCCAACGCGCTAAGCGGCACATGATCGTGCACCGCCAACGGATGATTGCGATGCACCGCCAACACCAGCGGATCGCTGCCGAGCACCCGCCGAATCAGTCGCGCATCATCGAGCAGCTGCGAGGACGCGGCGACATCCACCCGGTAATCCTCCAACGCTTCCAGCACCTGCTGAGAGTTGCCGATCTCCACCGACACTTCCACCTGTGGCAAGCGCTCGCGGAAGGTCTTCACCAGATCGAGGATGTAATACGGTGCCGTGGCGGCGATGCGCAAAGTGCCCTGGACCTGGCCGCTGTTACGCAGGAAAAATTCGATGTCGGCTTCCTGCTGCAACAGCGTCTTGACCATCGGCAGCAGCCGCGCACCTTCATCACTGACGCTGAGGCGGCGGCCGCCACGGTAGAACAGTTCAACCGAGTACTGGCTTTCCAGATTGCGGATTTGCGTGGTCACGGTGGGCTGACTCAAGCCGAGCTTTTTCGCCGCCAGGGTAATGCTGCCCAGGCGGGCCACCATGTAAAACGCCTTCAGCTCGGCACTCAGCACACCCGCTCCTCATCACTTACTTGCGCAACAGGCGCAAACCGTTGAACACCACCAACAGGCTCACGCCCATGTCAGCGAACACCGCCATCCACATGGTGGCGATCCCGGCGAAGGTTACCCCAAGAAAGATAGCCTTGATGACCAAAGCGAGGGCGATGTTCTGTTTGAGGATGCTCGACGTCTGCCGAGACAGGCGGATGAACGTGGGAATTTTGCGCAGATCGTCGTCCATCAGGGCGACATCGGCGGTTTCGATGGCGGTATCGGTGCCGGCTGCGGCCATCGCAAAACCGATCTCGGCCCGAGCCAGTGCCGGGGCATCGTTGATGCCATCACCGACCATACCGACACTATGACCCTGTGCATAAAGGGCTTCGATGGCTTGCAGTTTATCGGTCGGCAGCAGATCGCCCTTGGCTTCGTCGATGCCGACTTGTGCGGCAATCGCCTGGGCGGTGTGGACGTTGTCGCCAGTGAGCATCAGGGTTTTGATGCCCAAATCGTGCAGTTGCTGGATCGCTTCGCGGCTGGATTCCTTGACCGTATCGGCCACGGCGAACAGCGCCAGCGGGCCGGATTTGTCGAGCAGCAGCACCACCGACTTGCCCTGTTTTTCCAGCGCAAACAGCTTTTCTTCCAGGGCGGGCGAGCACAGGTTCAGCTCTTCGAGCAAACGGTGGTTGCCCAAGTGGTAGACCTGACCGTTGATTTCACCGCGCACCCCGCGACCGGCCAGGGCTTCGAAGTTATCCACAATGAGCGAGGCGAATGATTTATCCACAGCGGCGTTGGCAATGGCCAGCGACACCGGGTGGTCCGAGCGCCCGGCCAATGCCGCCGCAATTCCCGGTGCCGAGGCATCAGCGGTTGGGTCAAGCGACAGGTAATCGGTCTGCACCGGTTTGCCGTGGGTGATCGTGCCGGTCTTATCCAGCGCCAGGTAATCGAGCTTGTAACCGCCCTCCAGATAGACGCCGCCCTTGACCAGAATCCCTTTGCGCGCCGCCGCCGCGAGGCCGCTGACGATGGTCACTGGCGTCGAGATCACCAGCGCACACGGACACGCGACCACCAGCAATACCAACGCGCGATAGATCCAGTCGAACCAGACTGCGCCCATGAACAGCGGCGCAATTACCGCGACGGCCAGAGCCAGGGCGAATACGGCCGGTGTGTAGATTTTTGAAAACTGGTCAACGAAACGCTGAGTAGGTGCCCGTGCGCCTTGGGCCTGTTCGACGGCGTGGATGATCCGCGCCAGGGTCGAATTGTTGGCGGCGGCGGTGACGGAATACTCCAGAGAGCCCGCTTGATTGATGGTCCCGGCGAAAACCTTGTCGCCAAGCGTCTTCTCGACCGGCAGGCTTTCACCCGTGATCGGTGCCTGATCGATGGTCGAACTGCCGGACACCACTTCACCGTCCAGGCCAATCCGCTCACCGGGCCGCACCCGCACCCGCGCGCCCAGTTCGATGGTTTTGACGTCCTGCAAAACCCAACTGCCGTCGGCCTGCAATACCGTGGCCTGCTCCGGGGTCATCTGCATCAAACCGCTGATTGCATTGCGCGCGCGGTCCAGGGACTTGGCCTCGATCAACTCGGCCACGGTGAACAGGAACATCACCATCGCCGCTTCCGGCCACTGCCCGATCAGGATCGCGCCGGTCACCGCGATGCTCATCAACGCGTTGATGTTGAGGTTGAGGTTTTTCAGGGCGATCCAGCCCTTTTTGTAAGTGCTGAGGCCGCCGCTGAGGATCGAGACCAGCGCGATAACCGCCACGACCCAGTTGGGCGCCGCATCGGTGAAGTGGATCACTTCGGCAGCGAGCGCGGTCACGCCGGACAACGCCAGTGGCCACCACGGCTTTTTCTCCGGCGCCGGGGCGGGTGCTTCGACGCCCTGCTCCAACGGCTCGGCAACCATGCCCAGCGACTTGATCGCGTCGATGATCGGCGCGGTGCTCGGCAAGTCATGAGTGACGCCCAACACGCGGTTGATCAGGTTGAACTCCAGCTGCTGCACACCGGCGAGCTTGCCCAGTTTGTTCTGGATCAGCGTCTGCTCGGTCGGGCAGTCCATCGCGTCGATGCGGAAACTGCTCAACCGCGCGTTGGCGGTGGACGTTTCGCTGAGCTTGATCAGCGACGGCGCCGCTGCTTTGGAAGAACAGCAGGAATCCCCGTGACCGCCATGGTCATGTTTCTGTACAGGCTGCAGTTTGTGGCTGTGACCAGCCTCGTGTGTGTGATCGTGTCGGGAATCGCTCATCGGGTCGCGTCCATAAGGTGCCTGTTGCCAAGTAAAGACCCTGTAGCCACTATAGGGTCAAGCACCCTTTTGGAGATTGCCGTCATGAAGATCGGAGAACTGGCCAGGCTCACGGACTGCGCCGTGGAAACCATTCGCTACTACGAGCGCGAAAACCTGCTGCCGGAACCGGCCCGCAGCGACGGCAACTACCGCGTCTACACCCAGGCCCACGCCGAGCGCCTAACCTTCATCCGCAACTGCCGCACCCTCGACATGACGCTCGAGGAAATCCGCAGCCTGCTGGCCTTGCGCGACAGTCCGCAGGATCAATGTGAAAGCGTGAATGCGCTGATCGACGAGCACATTCATCACGTCAAGGCGCGGATCGACGGCTTGCTGGCGTTACAGGCACAACTGCTCGACCTGCGCCAACGCTGTGGCGAAGGGCCGGATATCGATCAATGCGGGATTTTGCAGCGGTTGGAAGTGAGTGGCGGGGTTGTGGCGACGGAGGTTGAGCATTCGCATGTGGGCCGCAGTCACGGCCATTAAGAACACCACTTTCCCCCTGTAGGAGCGAGCCTGCTCGCGATGGTCGTCAACGATGACGCGTGCTGTCTGAAAACACGCGTCGCATTCGAACTCATCGCGAGCAGGCTCGCTCCTACAGGGGGTCGGTGTTGAGGCTTAAACCGCCATCGGCGCGGTCATCGGCGCATGGTGCTGATAACCCTCAAGCGAAAAATCACCCGGCTCGATCAACTCCAGCCACTCCGGCTGATACATGCCCGTCTTGGCAAACTCCGGCACACGATCACTGATCACCAGTTTCGGCATCGGGAACGGCTCGCGCTTGAGCTGTTCGTTCAGCATGTCCAGATGGTTTTCGTAGACGTGCGCGTCACCGATGAAATAGGTGAACCAGCGCGGCGTATAACCGGTCAGGCGACCGATCAGGCTCAACAGCGCGGCGCCTTCGGTGAGGTTGAACGGCGTGCCCAGGCCCAGGTCGTTGGAGCGGATGTAGAGGGTCAGGGAAATTTCCTTGGTCTCGACATTCGGGTGGAACTGGTACAGCAGGTGGCACGGCGGCAGGGCCATTTCATCAAGCTGCGCAACGTTCCAGCCGTGGAACAGGATGCGGCGGCTGCCCGGGTCCTTGATGATGGTGTCGACGCACTGGCGGATCTGGTCGATCGCCTTGTACAGCACCACGTAAGCCTGACCGTCTTCTTCGCCTTCAGCGATCTGGCGGTAGCCTTGCTTCAGGGTCTGCTCGATGGCGGCCTGGTTGCTGACCGGGATCTGCTTGTACGCCGGCCATTTGCGCCATTGCACGCCGTAGATTTCGCCCAGGTCGTCTTCGCCCTGACGGAACGGGTTGGCCAGCCACTGCGCGTTTTCGTTGGCATTCTGGTCCCAGACCTTGCAGCCCAGCGCACGGAATTCGGCGGCGTTGTTCACCCCACGCAGAAAACCGCACATCTCGCCGATGGCCGATTTGAAGGCCATCTTGCGCGTGGTGATCGCCGGGAAACCTTCTTGCAGGTCGTAACGCAGCATCGCGCCCGGAAAGCTGATGGTGTTCACGCCAGTGCGGTTGGCCTGTTTGGTGCCGTTCTTGATGACGTGGGCGACCAGTTCGAGATATTGCTTCATGAGTTACCTGTGTCCTTGAACCCGGAGGCCGTCGCCCCCGGGGTTCGAATTTATACGGCTGCCGCTGGAGTCGCCGGGGCGCGGTGATACGCCAGCCAGATCAGGAACAGCCCGCCGACGATCATCGGCACGCAGAGCACCTGGCCCATGGTCAGCCAGTTCCAGGCCAGATAGCCCAGTTGCGCGTCCGGTACGCGGACGAATTCGACGATGAAACGGAAGATGCCATAGAACAGCGCGAACATCCCGGACACCGCCATGGTCGGCCGTGGCTTGCGCGAAAACAGCCACAGGATCAGGAACAGCGCGACGCCTTCCAGCGCGAACTGATACAGCTGCGACGGGTGACGCGGCAACTGCGCCGGATCGCTGAACGGCGGGAAGATCATCGCCCACGGCACATCGGTCGCCTTGCCCCACAATTCGGCGTTGATGAAGTTGCCGATACGCCCGGCGCCCAGGCCGATCGGCACCATCGGCGCGACGAAGTCCATCAGCTGGAAGAACGACTTGTTGTTCTTTTTACCGAACCACAACGCCGCCAGCATCACGCCGATGAAGCCGCCGTGGAACGACATGCCACCCTTCCACACTTCGAAAATCAGCGTCGGGTTGGCCAGGTAAGCGTGCAGATCGTAGAACAGCACATAGCCCAGGCGACCGCCGACGATAACGCCCATCGACATCCAGAAGACCATGTCGGAGAGCTTCTCCTTGGTCCAGGTCGGGTCGAAACGGTTGAGCCGGCGCGACGCCAGCAGCCACGCACCGCCGATGCCGATCAGGTACATCAAGCCGTACCAGTGGATTTTCAGCGGACCGATGGCCAGGGCCACCGGGTCGATCTGCGGGTAAGGCAGCATTGCGACTCCTCGTTAGAGTTGAAAGCTTCAAAATTCCCGGGCGACGCTGCCACCTCAGGATTAAGCCAGGATTGTGCGGTGCGTCAGATCAGAAAATTCAAACCCACGCAGAACAGCAAAGCGGCGAACAGTCTTTTCAGCAACTTCGGCGACAGGCTGTGGGCCAGTCGCGCACCGAGGCGGGCGAAGACCATGCTGGTCAGGGCGATCCCCAGCAGCGCTGGCAAATAAATAAAACCGAGACTATGAGCCGGCAGCAACGGATCGTGCCAGCCCAGAATCATGAAACTTAATGCACTGGCCAATGCAATCGGCAGACCGCACGCCGAGGACGTGGCCACCGCTTGCTGCATCGGCACGCTGCGCCAGGTCAGGAACGGCACGGTCAGCGAACCGCCGCCAATCCCGAAAATCGCCGACGCCCAGCCAATCACACTGCCGGCCACGGTCAGACCGACTTTACCCGGCACCGTTCGGCTGGCCTTGGGTTTGACGTCCAGCATCAACTGCACGGCGATGACCAGGGCAAATACGCCGATGATTTTCTGCAGGTTTGGCCCGGAGATCGCTTCGGCTGTCAGCGCGCCGAACCCGGCGCCGAGCAGGATGCCGACGGTCATCCAGGCAAAAATCGGCCAACGCACGGCACCGCGACGATGATGCTCGCGCACAGCATTGACCGAGGTAAAGATGATCGTAGCCAGGGAGGTGCCGACCGCCAGATGCGTCAGGATCGAGGCGTCGAAACCCTGCAAGGTGAAACTGAACACCAGCACCGGCACGATGATAATTCCGCCGCCGACGCCAAACAGGCCGGCCAGCACGCCTGCACAGGCGCCGAGCGCCAGATAGAGCAGAAATTCCATGTACGACCCCCAAAGAAGAGCGGCATGGTAACGGATGCATGGCCTTCGGCTCCACTGGATGGCGATGGATACCCGCACAATGACTGCGTAGAGTGGGCAAAAACACACAAGGACCACCTTATGTGCCTGATTGTCTTTGCCTGGCGCCCGGGTCACGCCCAGCCGCTGATCGTCGCCGCCAACCGCGACGAATTTTATGCCCGACCCAGCCTGCCCCTGGCGCAATGGCCCGAAACACCGCACGTCTACGCCGGTCGCGATCTGGAAGCCGGCGGCACCTGGCTCGGTGTCGGCGCCAACGGGCGCTTTGCGGCGCTGACCAATATTCGCGATCCCCATCAACCGGCCGCTCGAAAATCCCGAGGTGAACTGGTTGCGCGATTTCTCAGCGGCGACATGCCGATAGATGATTATTTGGACGACGTTGTTGGACGTTCACTCGAATATGCCGGTTTTAACCTGCTGATCGGCAATGCCAATGAACTGTGGCACTTCAATGCCCGGGAGTCTGAAGCGGTGCTGCTGCCGGCCGGGGTGTATGGGTTATCGAATGCAGGCCTGGATACGCCGTGGCCGAAGTTGCTCAAGGCGCGAGCGGCGTTGGAGGCTGTTCTGGAGGATCCGCAGCCTGAGGCGTTATTGGCGTTGCTCAGTGATTCGCAGACAGCGCCTTTTGCAGAGCTGCCGGATACCGGGGTGGGTCTGGCGACTGAGTCGTTGTTGTCGAGTGTGTTTATTGCCAGCCAGAGCTATGGGACGCGGGCGAGTACGGCGTTGATTGTTCAGGCGGATGGGACGCGGCTGATGGTCGAAAGGAGTTTCGGGCCGTATGGCGGGCATTTAGGGGAAGTTGAGGTCAGAATTTAGCATTGTCTGATCCGGCCTCATCGCCAGCAGGCTGGCTCCCACAGGGGATTTGCGTCAAACACAAATCCAATGTGGGAGCCAGCCTGCTGGCGATGAGGCCATCAGCCTTTTAGAGGGCTTTGACCGCAGCCGGGCTGACCATCTTCGCCAACCCAAGGTTCTTCAGCGCCAGTTGCAGCGAGCTGTGGATAACTTGCGGGTTGTCGATGGTCATCAACTCCGCGAGCAATTCCTTGGCCTTGCTCAGGTTGATCTGACGCAGCATCCACTTCACCTTCGGCAGGTTGGTGGCGTTCATCGACAAACTGTCGAAGCCCATCGCCATCAGCAGCACCGCCGCCGCCGGATCCCCCGCCATCTCGCCGCAGATGCTCACAGGCTTGCCTTCGGCATGGGCGTCACGCACCACGGTCTGCAACGCCTGAAGCACCGCCGGGTGCAGGTAGTCGTAGAGGTCGGCCACTCGCGGGTTGTTGCGGTCCACGGCCAGCAGGTACTGGGTCAGGTCGTTGGAACCGACCGACAGGAAGTCCACTTGCCGCGCCAGTTCCTTGGTCTGATAAACAGCCGCCGGAATCTCGATCATCACGCCAATCGGCGGCATCGGCACGTCGGTGCCTTCGTCGCGGACTTCGCCCCACGCCCGGTGAATCAGGTGCAAGGCTTCTTCCAGCTCGTGAGTGCCGGAGATCATCGGCAACAGAATCCGCAGGTTGTTCAAGCCTTCGCTGGCCTTGAGCATGGCGCGGGTCTGCACCAGGAAGATTTCCGGGTGGTCGAGGGTGACGCGAATGCCGCGCCAGCCGAGGAACGGGTTGTCTTCCTTGATCGGGAAGTACGACAGCGACTTGTCGCCGCCGATGTCCAGGCTGCGCATGGTCACCGGTTGCGGGTGGAACGCGGCGAGCTGTTCGCGATAGATCGCCAGCTGCTCTTTTTCGCTCGGGAAGCGCTGGTTGATCATAAACGGCACTTCGGTGCGATAAAGACCGACACCTTCGGCGCCGCGCTTTTGCGCCCGCGCCACGTCCGCCAGCAGGCCGGTGTTGACCCACAGCGGCATACGGTGACCATCGAGGGTCACGCACGGCAGGTCGCGCAGGGAATCGAGACCGAGCGCCAGTTGTTTCTCTTCTTCCACCACCTCGGCGAACTGCTTGCGCAGCACATCGCTGGGGTTGGTGTAGACCTCGCCGCGATTGCCGTCGACGATCAATTCGATGCCGTCGACCTTGGCATAAGGCAGGTCGACCAGGCCCATCACCGTCGGGATGCCCATCGCCCGGGCGAGGATCGCGACGTGGGAGTTACCTGAACCGAGGACCGAAACCAGACCGACCAGCGTGCCTTCCGGCACCTCGCCGAGCATCGCCGGCGTCAGCTCTTCGCTGACCAGAATGGTTTTTTCCGGGTAGACCAGGTTCTGCTGGCGCTCTTCCTGCAAGTAGGCGAGCAGACGGCGACCAAGGTCCTTGACGTCCGATGCGCGCTCACGCAGGTAGGCGTCGTCCATCAATTCGAAACGGTTGACGTGCTCAGTGACCACCTGGCGCAGCGCGCCCTGGGCCCACTGACCGGTCTTGATCACCGTGGTGACTTCGCTGCCGAGCGCCTCGTCGGCGAGCATCATCAAGTAGACGTCGAACAAGGCCCGCTCTTCGGGGCGCAACTGCGAGGCCAGTTTGGCCGACAACGCACGCATGTCGGCGCGCACGCCTTCGATGGCAGTCTTGAACAACGCCAGTTCGGCGTCGATGTCGCTGATGGTCTTGTCCGGCACCACGTCCAGATCGGCCGGTGGCAGCATGACCACCGCTGTACCGACCGCCGCGCCCGGCGAGCCCGGCACGCCGATAAACTTGGCTTCCTGGATACCTTTGCCCTGACGGCCCAAGCCACGGATCGAACCGGTGGCCTCGGCGTGAGCGATAACCCCGGCGAGTTGCGCGCTCATGGTCACGAGGAAGGCTTCTTCACCTTCATCGAACTGGCGGCGTTCTTTCTGCTGAATGACCAACACGCCGACAACGCGGCGGTGGTGGATGATCGGTGCCCCGAGGAATGAGGCGTAGCGCTCTTCACCGGTCTCGGCGAAGTAGCGGTAGCGCGGGTGATCCGCGGCGTTTTCGAGGTTCAGGGGTTCTTCACGCGTGCCGACCAGGCC
This sequence comes from Pseudomonas sp. BF-RE-25, assembly GCF_019956105.1. Lineage (NCBI taxonomy): Bacteria > Pseudomonadati > Pseudomonadota > Gammaproteobacteria > Pseudomonadales > Pseudomonadaceae > Pseudomonas > Pseudomonas sp. BF-RE-25. The sequence continues at coordinate 152,000 of NZ_JAHBDB010000033.1, read as the reverse complement.
GACCAGACCTTCGTTGGGTGCCATGCTGACTTTGCCGATCGAGCGCTTGTTCAAGCCCTCGGTCGCCATCAGCACGAAGCGGTTGGTCTCGGGGTCAAGCAGGTAGACCGAGCAGACCTGGCTGCCCATGGCCTCTTTGACGCGCAACACAATAATCCCCAACGCCGCCTTGAGATCCTTGGCGGAGTTAACTTCCTGGACGATCTTGCGCAGCGTATTGAGCATGGCTCGGGGTCGAACTCCGTCGTCAGTCGCGCGCTAAAAGGCGCGGGGCAAGCTCTTTGAGAGCGCGTCGATACACCTCGCGCTTGAATGTCACCACCTGGCCCAACGGATACCAATAACTGACCCAGCGCCAGCCATCGAATTCCGGTTTACCGGTCAAATCCATCCGCACCCGCTGCTCGTTGGAGATCAGGCGCAGGAGAAACCATTTCTGTTTCTGGCCGATGCACAGCGGTTGGCTGTGGGTACGGACCAGACGTTGCGGCAAACGATAGCGCAACCAGCCCCGGGTGCAGGCGAGAATTTCAACATCTTCGCGCTCCAGACCCACTTCTTCGTTCAACTCGCGGTACAAGGCGTCTTCCGGCGTCTCCTGGGGGTTGATACCACCCTGTGGAAACTGCCAGGCATCTTGATTGATACGGCGAGCCCATAGCACCTGTCCAGCATCATTCGTGAGAATGATCCCGACATTGGGGCGGAAACCATCGGGGTCGATCACGGCAACAACCTCGCAAACGCATGTCGCCGCATTGTTCCACAAAGGTTGTGAAGGCAGCAACGAGCCGGCCAACCTTATGTGCACTCTTGTGAAAAGTCCGTATTCTGGGCGCCTTTCTACAGACTTTTCAGCGAGTAACTGCAATGCGCCTGGCTTTATTCGACTTGGACAACACCCTTTTGGGCGGCGACAGTGACCACGCCTGGGGTGATTACCTGTGCGAACGCGGCTTCCTCGACGCCGTCGCCTACAAGACACGCAACGACGAGTTCTATCAGGATTACCTGGCCGGCAAGCTGGATAACGCCGCCTACCTGAACTTTTGCCTGGAAGTGCTCGGCCGCACCGAAATGGCCACGCTGGATCAGTGGCACAGCGATTACATGCGCGACTGCATCGAACCGATCGTGCTGCCCAAGGGACTTGAGCTGCTGAAGAAGCACCGCGATGCCGGCGACAAACTGGTGATAATCACCGCGACCAACCGCTTCGTCACAGGTCCGATTGCCGAGCGCTTGGGCGTTGAAACCCTGATCGCCACCGAGTGCGAGATGGTCGATGGCCGCTACACCGGGCGCAGCACCGACGTGCCGTGCTTCCGCGAAGGCAAGGTGACTCGGCTTAATCGTTGGCTGGAAGAAAGCGGGCATTCGCTGGAAGACAGTTACTTCTACAGCGACTCGATGAATGATTTTCCGTTGCTGGAACAGGTGGCGAATCCGGTGGCGGTTGATCCGGACCCGAATTTGCGTGCCGAAGCCGAGAAACGTGGCTGGCCGGTGATCTCTCTGCGCGACTGATATCGCCATCGCGAGCAGGCTCACTCCTACATTGGAATGCGTTCCCCTGTAGGAGTGAGCCTGCTCGCGATTGGGTCAACTCGGTTTCAAGCGTTAAACAGGCTTGGCCCCCATCAACCCGGCAATGGCGATAAAGCAGACGAAGCTGAACAACGCCAGGGCGAAGGTAAACTTGCCGTTCCCCGCCGGCGCCTTGCGTAACTTATTCAGCCGCACCAACAACCAAAACCACGCCAACGCCGCAACGGTGTAAAGCACACTCGACGCCAGCAACCACGTCTGCCCCAACGGCCAGCCCACCAGATGCACCATCCACCAGCCGGTGAACGGCATGCTCAGCAGTGCCAGCCCCATCAACAGCCAGATGAACACCCGAGGCCGTTGCAACGTGCGGCTGCCCGCCGTCGCGTCGCCATTACGCCGAGTTCGCCAGACCCAGATCCCCAGGCCCAGCGCACAGACCAGCAGCACAACCGTCGCCACCATGTGCGCCACTTTCAGGGCGGTTAACGTTTCCATTGTTCGACTTCCTTATGACCTGCCCATCAGCGTAGCCGCTCAGCCAAGAAACAGCTGATAGGCCGGGTTGTCGCTTTCGTCCCAGTACGGGTAGCCGATTTCTTCCAGCGCCGCCGGCACCAGATGACGCTCCTCGTGAGGCACTTGCAGCCCTGCGACCACACGACCGTCCGCCGCGCCGTGGTTGCGGTAGTGGAACATCGAGATGTTCCAGCGCCCGCCGAGCTTGCTGAGGAAGTTGAACAGCGCGCCCGGCCGCTCCGGAAATTCGAAGCGCAGCACCACTTCATCAACCACCTGGGCTGCGCGGCCACCGACCATGTGCCGGATGTGCAACTTGGCCAGTTCATTGTCGGTCAGGTCCAGCACCGGGAAACCCTGCTCGGTCAGACTGGCAAGCAGCGCACTGCGCGGATCGTTTTCCGGGTGCGTCTGCACGCCAACAAAGATGTGCGCTTCGCTGCCGGTATTGTAGCGGTAGTTGAATTCGGTGATCTGGCGCTTGCCGATGGCTTCGCAGAACGCCTTGAAGCTGCCCGGCTTCTCGGGGATGGTCACGGCGATGATGGCTTCGCGGCCCTCGCCCAGTTCGGCGCGTTCGGCGACGTGGCGCAAGCGGTCGAAGTTGACGTTGGCGCCAGAGTCGATGGCCACAAAGGTGTGCCCGGTGACAGCGTGCTGCTCGACGTATTTCTTGATCCCGGCCACGCCAAGGGCGCCGGCAGGTTCAGTGATCGAGCGGGTATCGTCGTAGATATCCTTGATCGCCGCGCAGATCTCGTCGGTGCTGACCGTGATCACTTCATCGACATAGTCTTTGCAGATGTCGAACGTGTACTGACCAATCTGAGCGACCGCGACGCCGTCGGCGAAGAGGCCCACGGTCGGCAGCACCACGCGCTCGCCGGCGGCCATGGCGGCTTGCAGGCAATTGGAGTCGTCCGGCTCGACGCCGATGATCTTGATTTCCGGGCGCAGGTATTTCACGTACGCCGCGATACCGGCAATCAGCCCGCCACCGCCGACCGGAACGAAGATCGCATCCAGACGCCCAGGGTGCTGGCGCAGAATCTCCATGGCCACCGTGCCCTGCCCGGCAATGGTGTGGGGATCGTCGTACGGGTGAATGTAGACGTAGCCTTTTTCGTCGACCAGTTTCAGCGAGTAAGCCAGGGCTTCCGGGAACGAATCCCCGTGCAGCACCACTTTGCCACCACGGGAACGCACGCCTTCGACTTTGATTTCCGGGGTGGTCTTGGGCATGACGATGGTGGCTTTCACGCCGAGCACTTTCGCCGCCAGGGCCAGGCCCTGCGCGTGATTACCGGCCGAAGCCGTCACGACGCCGCGCGCGCGCTCTTCATCGCTCAACTGCGTGAGCTTGTTGTAGGCCCCGCGAATCTTGAACGAGAACACCGGCTGCAAGTCTTCACGCTTGAGCAAAATACTGTTGCCCAGCCGCTCGGAGAGCTGGCGGGCAGTCTGCAATGGGGTTTCTACGGCAACGTCATAAACGCGCGAGGTGAGGATCTTTTTGACGTACTGTTCGAGCATCGGAAAGCATCACTGAGCGGGTTGGGCAGGGCCAAGGAGTCTAACCCGGCTTTCGGGCGTGCGACCACACTAAACAGGTGGTTTTACCCTCCCCGGAAGGGATCATGATCCTGTAGGAGCGAGGCTTGCCCGCGAAAGCGTTTTTACAGCCAACATTTATTTTGGATGTAACGGCCTCTTCGCGGGCAAGCCTCGCTCCTACAGGGATCGGTGGCGGTCTGCCAATCGGGCAATGACCTTCCCCGTCCCGGGGCCTATAATGCCGGGCTTTCGTTCCCCCTCTTCGGCACTTCGGAGCCCGCATGACCCAGGATCAACTCAAACAGGCAGTGGCCCAGGCCGCCGTCGACTTCATCCTCCCGAAACTCGACGACAAGAGCATCGTCGGGGTCGGCACCGGCTCCACCGCCAACTGCTTCATCGACGCACTGGCGCAACACAAAGGCGCCTTCGACGGCGCAGTCGCCAGTTCCGAAGCCACCGCCGCACGCCTCAAGGGCCACGGTATTCCGGTGTATGAGCTCAATACCGTCAGCGACCTGGAGTTCTACGTCGACGGCGCCGACGAAAGCGACGAGCACCTGAACCTGATCAAGGGCGGCGGCGCAGCACTGACCCGCGAGAAGATCGTTGCGGCCGTGGCCAAGACCTTCATCTGCATCGCCGATGGCAGCAAACTGGTGCCGGTGCTCGGCGCGTTCCCACTGCCGGTCGAAGTGATCCCGATGGCCCGCAGCCACGTGGCCCGCGAACTGGTGAAGCTCGGCGGCGACCCGGTTTACCGTGAAGGCGTGCTGACTGACAACGGCAACATCATTCTGGATGTGTTCAACATGCAGATCACCAACCCGGTGGAGCTGGAGACGCAGATCAATGCGATCGTCGGCGTGGTGACCAACGGCTTGTTCGCGGCGCGTCCAGCGGATCTGCTGCTGCTGGGCACCAGCGAAGGCGTCAAAACCCTGCGCGTTCAGTAAGAAATACGCAAAACCCGTGTAGGAGCCGGCTTGCTGGCGATTGCGGTATGACATTCAACATTTAGATTGACTGTCGCACCGCTATCGCCAGCAAGCCGGCTCCTACAGGTCCGCATTCCAATGTTAGGGTTGTGGCGGTTTCTTGAAGACGTAGAACAGGTTCGGCTCGCTCACCAGGTACATCGTGCCGTCGTCATCCATGGCGATCCCTTCCGCTTGCGGCACCGTCTTCTGCAACCCCTGACGCCCCTTGTTCAGTGACATGGTGCTCAGCGGACGCCCGTCCACATCCAGCTCCAGAATCAGTCGCGACTCGTCGGACAGCGCCAACAGGTGACCGCTGCGCTCGTCGTATTGCAGGCTCGACAGGTCTCGCACAAACATCCCGGCATCGCGCTTGGGGTTGTTGACCACGTGCACCGCATAGGATTTTTCCGGGTTGTAATGCGGAAAGCCCTGCACTTCATAGATCAGCATCGGGTCGCGCTCCTTGGCGACAAACAGCCGCTTGCCCACCGAATCGTAGGCCAGGCCTTCAAAACCCTTGTTGCTGCTCATGTGCACGCCGAGGGTTATCTGTTCGGCATCCGCCGCATCGAGGAACGTCGTGTCCTTCTCCAGATGAATCTTGATCAGCCGCTGCTGACGCTCGTCGGTGATGACGTAAGTGTCGGCGCTGATGAATTCCACCGCTTCCGGATCACCGAAGCCGACCAGCGCGATGCGCTGAAGGATCTGGCCTTCAAGCGACAGCTCGATCAATTCGGAATTTTTATTGGTGACGGTGAACAGGCTTTTGCGGACCGGATCGAAGGTCAGCGCTGACACATCGTCGTCCAGGCCTTCGATGACCCGGCCCTCAATGACAACCTGATAGTGATCCAGCCCGATCGACCGGGCACTCTCGGCCTGCCAAAGCGTATGCAGATTGAACCAGGCCCGCTCGAATAGCCGCAGGTGTTGGCCGAACGCAACCAGCACGGTCAGCGCGATCACCGAGAGAATCAGGATCAGGGGTTTGGGGCGGGCAAGTCGGCGCATTCAGGCAAGCTCGGAATCAGGACGGGCGGATGAAATACCACGGCAGTCTGAATTGAAGCTTAAAGGCCGTTGGGTTGGCCCTACAACTGAGCGTCGCGTTTCCTACACATTCGCAGATCAAGATCGAGAACCAAGGTCGCGAATCAGCGCTGCTTTTCGAATCGGTAGAACAGGTTCGGCTCGCTCACCATATACAGCGTGCCCGCTTCGTCCATGGTCACGCCTTCGGCGCGGGGAATGGTCTTCTTCAGGCCATTGAAACCACCCAGCAAGGTCATGAAACTGACCTGCTCGCCCTTCTCGTCCAGCTCCAGCAGCAAGTGGGAATCGGCGGACAACACCAGCGTATGGCCGGTGCGCGGGTCGATGGCCAAGGCCGACAGGTTGCGGATGTCCAGCGCGTCACTGGCCAGCTTCTGCTTGTCGCCGGTGAGTGTCAGGCCGTCGGTGCTTTTCCAGGTGAACAGCGCCGGTGGACGTTCCTCACCCAGCAGCATGTGTTGATTGTGCGCATCCCAGACGACCGCTTCGAACGCTTTGTTCTGGTCTTTCGACGGGCCGAGGTCGTACTTGGGGAAGTTGGCGATGTTCAGCTCGCGGGTATCGGCGTCGACCTTGACGATGGTCAGCAGATGCTCACGCTCATCGACAATGGCCAGCAGACCGTTGCCCATGACCGTCACGCCTTCCGGGTTGCTCCAGCCCACCAGTGGCATTTTGCGCAGCACTTCACCCTGCAGGTCCAGCTCGACCAGGAACGGGTTTTTGCCCATCACCGAGAACAGGGTTTTGGTTTGCGGGTTGTAGGCCAGGTCGGACGCTTCGTCCTTTTCCATCCCTGGCAGCAACTTGGCATCGATCACCGCCCGGTAATCCGGAAGCCAGATACTTTCCTGGCGTTCAGCCGGGCTTTCGAAACGCTCCAGCACCCAGAGCACCCCGCGGTCATCCCAATGCATGGCAAAGGCGAGGCCATACGCGGCGGCCGCGACCAGCAAAAGCCAGGCATACCAACGCATGAAAAAGCGCGGGCGACGGGCAGTTTTAAGCGTGGGCAGCGATTGGATGGCCATCGGGGGATGCGTTCCAGAAATTCAGGCTAAGGGTAATAGCACAATTGGGACCGGCTCAGACGCCAGAAACCCGGGAATTATCCAGACAAGATGTGAAAAAAACGGGAAATGGCGGGATTGCCCTGCATGAGCGCCGCTTTCTTCAGGTAGGAACACAATCCCTGTAGGAGCCGGCTTGCTGGCGATGGCGGCCTAACATTCAACATCTCTATCGAATGTTGTACCGCTATCGCCAGCAAGCCGGCTCCTACAAGGGGTTTGTGTTAGCGGACGCTGCTGGTGAAGCTGCTCGCGCCTGGCAGTTCCAGAACGATTTCGTCACCCACATTCAGCGGGCCGACACCGACCGGCGTGCCAGTCAGGATCACGTCGCCAGCCTGCAGCGAAAAGCAGCCGGCCATGTGCTGGATCATTGGCACGATCGGGTTGAGCATCGCGCTGCTGTTGCCGTCCTGGCGCACTTCGCCGTTGATGGTCAGGCGGATGCCGATGTCGGTCAGGTCGGCAAAGGTGCTGCCGGATACGAACGGGGCAATCACTGCCGCACCGTCGAAGGACTTGGCGATTTCCCACGGCAGGCCTTTGGACTTCAGCTCTGCCTGCTTGTCACGCAGGGTCAGGTCCAGCGCTGGAGCGAAACCGGAAATAGCATCAAGGACTTCTTCACGGCTTGGCTTGGTCGACAAAGGCTTGCCGATCAACACCGCGATTTCGGCCTCGTAGTGCACTGATCCGCGCTCGGTCGGGATGCTGAAACCGCCTTCCAGCGGCACGACGCAACTGCCAGGCTTGATGAACAGCAGGGGCTCCGTTGGCACCGGGTTGTCCAGTTCCTTGGCGTGTTCGGCGTAGTTGCGGCCGATGCAAACCACTTTGCCCAATGGGAAGTGGATGCGTGTACCGTCGACATACTGGTGCTGATAGCTCATTGACCGACTCCTGGTTCGTAGCGCTTAAGTTCGAAAATCAAACAGCGAAAATCTTGCCCGGGTTCATGATGCCGTTCGGATCGAACACCGCTTTGACCGCTTTCATGTACTCGATCTCAACCGGGGAGCGGCTGTAGGTCAAGTAGTCACGCTTGGTCATGCCCACGCCGTGTTCGGCGGAAATCGAGCCGTTGTACTTCTCGACAGTTTCGAACACCCACTTGTTCACGGTTGCGCACTTGGCGAAGAACTCGTCCTTGCTCAGGTCATCCGGCTTGAGGATGTTCAAGTGCAGGTTGCCGTCACCGATGTGGCCGAACCAGACGATTTCGAAGTCCGGGTAGTGTTCGCCGACGATCGCATCGATTTCCTTCAGGAACGCCGGGACTTTCGACACAGTGACCGAAATGTCGTTTTTGTACGGCGTCCAGTGGGAGATGGTTTCGGAAATGTATTCGCGCAGTTTCCAGAGGTTTTGCAGCTGGGTTTCGCTCTGGCTCATCACGCCATCCAGCACCCAGCCCTGCTCCACGCAATGCTCGAAGGTTTCCAGCGCGTGGTTGGCCACTTCTTCAGTGGTCGCTTCGAATTCCAGCAGCGCGTAGAACGGGCAGTCGGTTTCAAACGGCGCCGGCACGTCACCGCGCCCCATGACCTTGGCCAGGGCTTTGTCGGAGAAGAATTCGAACGCGGTCAGGTCAAGTTTGCTCTGGAACGCGTGCAATACCGGCATGATCGAGTCGAAATCGGCAGTGCCAAGCACCATCGCGGTGAGGTTTTTCGGCGCCCGGTCCAGGCGCATGGTCGCTTCGACCACAAAACCGAGGGTGCCTTCAGCGCCGATGAACAGCTGACGCATGTCGTAGCCGGTAGCGTTCTTGATCAGGTCGCGGTTCAGTTCCAGCACGTCCCCCTTGCCGGTGACCACTTTCATGCCGGCGACCCAGTTACGGGTCATGCCGTAGCGAATCACCTTGATCCCGCCGGCATTGGTGCCGATATTGCCGCCAATCTGACTCGATCCTGCGGAAGCGAAGTCCACCGGGTAGTACAGGCCTTTTTCCTCGGCGACGTTCTGCAAATGCTCGGTCACGACGCCCGGCTGGCACACGGCGGTGCGGTCGGTGAGGTTCACGTCGAGGATCTGGTTCATATAGTCGAAGGACACGACCACTTCGCCATTGGCGGCCACCGCAGCGGCAGAAAGCCCGGTGCGCCCGCCGGACGGCACCAGCGCCACCTTGTGTTTATTGGCCCACAAAACGATGGCCTGGACCTGCTCGGTGGTCTTCGGGAACACGATGGCGGTCGGGGCCGGGGCGAAATGCTTGGTCCAATCCTTGCCGTAAGCGTTCAGGGAGTCGGCATCGGTCAGTACCTTGCCAGGCTCGACCAGGGTCTTCAGTTCATCAATCAGGGCAGGATTGGTCATCGACAGAACTCTCGAACAATTCATGGTCATCCTGAGAACGCTTCACGTCGCAGGAATGAGTGTTTGCGGGGCGCTTATGCTAGCATACCGACCCCGCAGGATAGTGCCCAACGGCTGTTCTGCGGCGACGGCTGTCGTGCCGTCGGGGTCAGCGTCTGTTGACCATTTCCTGCCATTTTTCTCCGGGATACAGGTTTACGCAGATGAGCAAGACTTCTCTCGATAAGAGCAAGATCAAGTTCCTTCTTCTCGAAGGCGTCCACCAATCGGCTGTCGACGTTCTCAAGTCGGCGGGCTACACCAGCATCGAGTACCTCACGGGTTCTCTGCCGGAAGCCCAGCTGAAGGAAAAGATCGCTGATGCTCACTTCATCGGCATTCGCTCCCGCACTCAACTGACCGAAGAGATCTTCGATCACGCGAAGAAGCTCGTCGCTGTAGGTTGTTTCTGCATCGGCACCAACCAGGTTGACCTGAACGCTGCCCGCGAACGCGGCATCGCAGTGTTCAACGCTCCGTACTCCAACACTCGCTCCGTTGCCGAGCTGGTGCTGGCCGAAGCGATCCTGTTGCTGCGCGGCATCCCTGAGAAGAACGCTTCCTGCCACCGTGGCGGCTGGATCAAGAGCGCGGCCAACTCCTTCGAAATCCGTGGCAAGAAGCTGGGTATCGTCGGTTATGGCTCGATCGGTACGCAACTGTCGGTTCTGGCTGAAGGCCTGGGCATGCAGGTGTACTTCTACGACACCGTGACCAAGCTGCCTCTGGGTAACGCGACCCAGGTCGGCAACCTGCACGAGCTGCTGGGCATGTCCGACATCGTCACCCTGCACGTTCCGGAAACCGCTGCGACCCAGTGGATGATCGGCGAGAAGGAAATCCGCGCCATCAAGAAGGGCGGCATCCTGATCAACGCCGCTCGCGGCACTGTGGTCGAACTGCAAGCCCTGGCAGACGCGATCAAGGACAAGCACCTGATCGGCGCGGCCATCGACGTATTCCCGGTGGAGCCACGCTCCAACGACGAAGAGTTCGAAAGCCCGCTGCGTGGCCTGGACAACGTGATCCTGACCCCGCACATCGGTGGTTCCACCGCTGAAGCGCAAGCCAACATCGGTCTGGAAGTGGCCGAAAAACTGGTCAAGTACAGCGACAACGGTACGTCGGTATCGTCCGTGAACTTCCCGGAAGTGGCCCTGCCGGCTCACCCTGGCAAGCACCGTCTGCTGCACATCCACGAAAACATTCCGGGTGTGATGAGCGAGATCAACAAGGTCTTCGCCGAAAACGGCATCAACATCTCCGGTCAGTTCCTGCAGACCAACGAGAAAGTCGGCTACGTGGTGATCGACGTAGACGCCGAGTACTCGGACCTGGCGCAACAGAAGCTGCAACACGTCAACGGCACCATCCGTAGCCGTGTGTTGTTCTGATAGCGACTTGAGCGACAAAAAAGGAGACCTTCGGGTCTCCTTTTTCTTGGGCGCGACTAACGTTACTTAACGTTGACGGTGATTTTCTCGGAGAGGATCGGCGGATCGAACGGCATGTGGTTGCTATCGCCAAGTTCGAGTTGCAAGGTGTGCTTGCCGGGCGTCAGCGTTACTTCAGCCTGAGTCTGCGCGTTGCCGAAATGCTGGTGGTTGGCATCTTTGGGGATCGGCGCACCGGCGGCTGGCAACTCATCGACATCGATCAACAAGTGGTGATGACCGGTGTTCTTGGTGGGATCACCCGCCGGGGCCAGCGCAATGTTCTCGACAGCGAACTTGACGACGACAGTCTGCGGGACCGTCGCACCGTCTTCAGGAGAAACGATGGACACTTCAGCACCCTTGGGTGCCGGTGTAGCCGCACTGGCCAGCACCGAAACACCCATCAGCAGGCCAGCCAGCGCAGCACGTGACATAAAGGTTTTCATTCTCTTCTCCAGTTTTTTCGTAAAATCCATGTGACCATGACAACTTCATGGCCATTCGTTGTCGAAGGCACTCGACAACCATAGCAAAGCGAGCCTGAACCAGCGCATCGCGATAAATGTATTCAAAGGAGTGACCATGCGCTTTTTGCCTGGCCTGATCTGCCTGCTACCCCTTTTGAGCCCTTTGGTTCATGCCGAACTGATTGACGATGTAAACGACCGCGGTGAGTTGCGCATTGCCCTTGAGGCTAATACACCACCTTTCAATTTCAAGGACGATGGCCAACTCTCGGGCTTCGAAGTCGAGCTAGGCCAACTGCTGGCCAATGAACTGGATGTAAGGGCCGACTTCGTCGTGACCGATTCCAGCGATCTGTTGACCGGCGTTGAAAGCGGCAAGTACGACATCGCCATCAATCACATAACAGAGACTCCGGCGCTCAAGGATCGTTTCGACTTCAGCGAACCTTACATTCACACCGATGCGCATTTGATCGCGCAGAAAGAAGAGCCGCGTTCAATCCTGTTGGTGCAGTCGCTGACGCAAGAAAAGCCGAAAGCCGCCCCGGCCGAGAACCTGGCCATTCCGTTTCAGAAAGGGAACCCGGCGTTTCATGCCAGCCTGGAGAACGCGTTGCAGCGGATAAAGGCGGATGGGCGACTGGAGGCACTGGAGAAAAAATGGTTTGGGCCGGATGCCGCCGAGATGCCGAAACCCTAAGGCCACGGACAATCACCGCGATCCCTTGTAGGAGCCGGCTTGCTGGCGATAGCGGTGTAACAGTCAATATAGATATTGAATGTTACGGCCTCATCGCCGGCAAGCCGGCTCCTACAGGGATTTGCGTTTAGAGCCGCAGTGCGGCGGCGGCTTCAGCCAGTTCCAGTTCGCTGAAGACCTGCACGCCATGGCGCTTGAGCAACGCCGCCGTCACGCCTTCGCCGCTGACCTTCACGCCGCTGAACGTGCCGTCATAGGTCAACAGGTTGCCGCACGACGGGCTGTTGGCCTTGAGCACGGCGATGCGGATGTTGTGTTTCTGTACCAGCTCCAACGCCTGGTAAGCACCGCTCAGAAACTGCGCGCTGACATCCTCGCCCTCGGTGGTAATCACCGCCGCCTGCCCCGCCAGCACGTCACTGCCCTGCCCGCCCGGAATCTCCGCCGCCGCCCGTGGCGTCGGCAAGCCACCGGCAACTTCCGGACACAACGGCACGACGCGACCTTCGTCGATCCACTGTTGAAGCTGATCGAACGGCCCGCTGGCACCGCCGTCGTAACGCACGCGGTGGCCGAGCAGACAGCGACTTACCAGAATTTTCTGCATGATCAGAACGGCTCGTTGCCACGACGCCGGAACCAGCCGGTCAACGACAGGCGATCGCGGGTCGCGGGCAGGACTTCGTGGGGCACTTCGCCCGACAGGAACACCACCAGGCATCCGCCGGTGGGCACCACATCGTATTCGACGCCTTCCTTGAGGTACATGCGCAACTGACCGCCGTGCTCCGGCAGCCAGGCGTCATTGAGGTAGACCACCGCCGAGACCATGCGCCGATCATCGTCGCGAAAGCGGTCGACATGCTTGAGGTAGAAAGCGCCGGGCGGGTACATCGCGAAATGGCTTTCAAAGTCTTCGAGGCCCAGATACAACCCGCGATTCAATGCCTCGCGCAGGCTGTCCATCAACTGCAGATAGTTGTCGCAAGCCAGGGCCTGACCCGGCTCGATCCACTGGATTCGGTCGCCGCGAATTCCCTCGCGAATCTCCGATGTCGGCCCGCGGCCTACGGCGGCCGGGGCCAATTCACCCTCGGCGGCACGTTTACGGCACTCAGCCGCCAGTTCTTGGGTCAGACCCAAGGGCAGGAAAATGTTCTGCTGCGACCAGCCGTGTTCGGCCAGGTCGTCGACGATACGTAACAGCAGCGGGTGATCAGAGGGTATTGGCATGGCGCGCATAGTATTCCTGTGCCGGAAAATCCGACAGAGCCACGCGGCGGCTTGATACGAATTCTCGACAAGTCCCTATGCCACACGGAGAATAGTCGCCTGCTGACAGGAGTCCCTATGCGCCGTTTGCTTTTCTCACTGATGATGTTCTGCGTTTTGCCCGCTTGGGCAGACGGCCACGACCAGTTGTACAAGGTCGCCGGCTGGCCAGAACAACGCGCGCATTTCAGTGATGCCCTTTCAGCCGCTCAACAGCGTTACCAGAACAGCCTGCCGCCCGCCGTGTTTCAGGCGCTGGTGAACAACAGCAATCAGCGCTTTGCCCCGCAGGCCGTGGACCAGCGCGCCGAAGCGCAATTGCGCAAAACCCTGGCCGATCCTAAACCTGCACTGGCTTTTTTCCAGTCGCCGCTGGGCAAGAAGATCGTCGCCGCCGAGTTGCTGGCGACCCGTCGCGATCAACTGGCGAAGAACGCCAAAGGCCTGCCGAAGATTCAGGCCAGCGACAGCCGCACGCTGATCATTGGTCACCTCGCCCAGGCCTTGCCCGCACGGGAGGCCGGTGCGGAAGTCAGCCTGGCGATTGCCGGCGTCGCGGCCGACAGCCTGAGTTCGATGATCCCCGGCCTGCTCGGTGGCGGTCAGGCGCAGGGGCTGTTGAACGGTCAGCGTCAGCGCTTGATGGACCAGATCGGCAGCGACCTCAACAACACGTTGCTGTATGTCTATCGCGATCTGTCGGATGACGAGCTGGAAGAGTTCGCCACGTTTGCCGAGTCGGCGGAAGGCAAGGCGTATTACCAGGCGGCGTTGGCGGCAATTCGGGCGGGGTTGGCGGTGGGGCAGAATCCTTCGAATTTGACCCAATGATTTTCAGCGCCGGTTAGATCGCCATCGCCGGCAAGCCGGCTCCTACAGTTGACCGTGTTCTTCCGGACAACTCGATCCACTGTAGGAGCCGGCTTGCCGGCGATGAGGGCTTAACTGCTGCTAAAGACTCCGGCCCTTGATCCGCTTCGTCAAAAACCCGAAATACTCCCCGCGCAACGCCACCGTCTCATTCGCCAAATGATGCCGCGCCTCAGGCAACATCAACACCTGAGGCCGATCGAACTTGGCTTTCAACACCTCAAGATTGTGCTGCCAATCCACCGTCATGTCCGCCTGCCCCTGCACGATCAGCGGCCGCCGAGTGCTGTCCGGCGCAGCTTCGATGCGTTTGATCCAGCGCGCCAGCGCCCCAACCCAGGCCGTCGGCAAGCGCAGCGGTTGCAGCGGGTCGGCTTGCAGGAACGGCAGGAAATCCGGGTCGTTGGAGTTCTCGCTGAAGCGTCGGGCGATGGCTTTGACGAACGGCTTGAGCAGGTAATAACTGAGCTGCGACCAGCCCCAGGCGCGCGGCCTCACCAGCGGCGACAACAGGATCACCTGGCCCTGGGCCGGACTGCCCGCCCCTTCGTTGAGCACATGGTCGATCACGATGGCGCCACCGGTACTTTGACCGCACAGGTGCCACGGCTGCGGCAGATCGAGGGATTTCGCCTCGGCGAACAGCCCTTGCAGCGTGTCCTGATACTCGGCGAAATCGTTGATGCTCGCGCGCTCGCCGCTGGACAGACCATGCCCCGGCAAGTCGCAGGCAATCACCGCGAAATCCTGATTCAGCGCCCACTCGATCACGTGCCGGTAGAGCCCGGTGTGATCGTAGAAACCGTGGAACACAAACAGCGTCGCCTTCGCCCGCTCCGGCCACCACACCTGGCCGACCACGTCATAAGCATCCACCTCAAAACGCCCCAGGCCCCTGCGCAGTTGACGCCCCGGAAAATCCAGCCCGTAGAACCGCTGGTACGCCTGCGCCTCCTCGGACAGCGGCTGCCACTCGGCCAGGGGCCGCAGGCTGGCACGCAAATGATCGGGAGCGAAAGTGGCGGACATGGGCGATTCCAGAGCACGAAGCGGACTTTATAAGCCTGCGATATTCATCTGTCGCGGCAAGCATGGCAAGCTGGGCGACCTTCGAGGATCGACACCCATGCGTTCGCCCTACCGCACCCCACTGCTTGCCTGCCTGCTCGCCCTCGTGTGCGCCGGTGTTTTATGGGCGGCGTACGACTGGTTTCAAGGACGCTACCTGCGGGCGTTCAGTGAACACACGGCGGTGTTTTCCGGTGACCCGTTGCACCTGCCCGACAACCTCGCCGGCCCCGGCGCCATTCGCCTGGTGCACTTCTGGGACCCGGCCTGCCCGTGCAACGTCGGCAATCAACAACACCTGAGCGAACTGGTCGAGCAGTATGTGCCGCAAGGCGTCGAGTTTTATGCGGTACAAAAACCCGGCAGCCACGGCCAGTTGCCGAGCACGCTGAGCAGCCTGAAAACCATCACCGTCCTCCCGGGCTCCGAACAGATCCCGGCCAGCCCGGCCGTGGCGATCTGGGACCGCAGCGGCAAACTGGCCTACTTCGGCCCTTACAGCGAAGGCCTGACCTGTAATTCGAGCAACAGCTTCATTGAGCCGATCCTACAAGCGTTAAACGCGGGCCGCACAGTCAATGCCACGCACACGCTGGCCGTCGGGTGTTACTGCCCGTGGCCCGCCGACACAAAGCAGTAAGACCGCGCAGACGCGAATCCCTCCTAAGGGCGATGGGCCGATTCGGCAAGCCGTGTTAAACAGTGGCGCCAGGGAACTGCTGCCACCAATAACAACAAGGAGTCACCATGAAACGTAGCCTGACCGTTCTCGCACTGCTGATAGTCGCGCTCGCCGCAGGTGCCGGCGGGTACATCTACAGCAAGCAACCGACGCGCCAGGGCATGGTCGAGCTGCAACACTTGCAAGGCTCCGTCACCGTCCGTTACGACGAACGCGGCATCCCGCACATCCGCGCCGAAAACGAAACCGACCTGTACCGCGCCCTCGGCTATGTGCACGCCCAGGACCGGCTGTTTCAGATGGAAGTATTGCGCCGCCTGGCCCGTGGTGAACTGGCCGAAGTGCTGGGCCCGAAACTGCTCGACACCGACAAGCTGATGCGCAGCCTGCGCATTCGCGAACGCGCCGAAACCTACCTGGCGAACATGGATAAGCAGTCGCCGGCCTTCATCGCCATGCAAGCCTATCTGGACGGTATCAACCAGTATCAGGACAGCCATGCAAAACCTGCGGAGTTCGATGTACTGGGCATTCCAAAACGCCCGTTCACCGCGCAGGACACTATCAGCATCGCCGGTTACATGGCCTACAGTTTTGCCGCGGCATTTCGCACCGAACCCTTGCTGACCTACGTGCGCGATCAACTGGGTGCCGAGTACCTGAACGTTTTCAATCTCGACTGGCAGTCCAAAGGCGTGCTGGCGAACAATCACAGCAGCACCCCGCCGCCTCTCGCCAGCGCCGACTGGAAAGACCTCAACGCCCTCGCCCGCCTGAGCGAACAGGCGCTGGCCGACAACGGTTTGCCACAGTTCGAGGGCAGCAACGCCTGGGTGGTCGCGGGCAATCGGACCAAAAGCGGCAAGCCGTTGCTGGCGGGCGATCCGCACATCCGCTTCTCCGCGCCGTCGGTGTGGTACGAAGCGCAGCTCTCGGCGCCGGGCTTCGAGCTCTACGGTCATTATCAGGCGTTGATGCCGTTCGCCTCACTGGGGATGAACCGCGACTTCGGCTGGAGCATCACCATGTTCCAGAACGACGACCTCGATCTGATCGCCGAGAAGGTCAACCCGGACAACGCCAACCAGGTCTGGTATCGCGGCAAGTGGGTGGACATGGTCACCAGCGAACAGCAGATCGCGGTCAAGGGGCAGCCGCCGGTGAAGTTGCTGCTGCGCCAGTCGCCACACGGGCCGATCGTCAACGATGCGCTGGGCAACGCCGTCGGCAAAACGCCCATCGCCATGTGGTGGGGTTTTCTCGAAAGCCAGAACCCGATCCTCGAAGGTTTCTACCAGCTCAACCGTGCCGACACCCTGACCAAGGCGCGCAGTGCCGCCGCCAAGGTCCAGGCGCCGGGCCTGAACATCGTCTGGGCCAATGCCAAGGGCGACATCGGCTGGTGGGCGGCGGCGCAACTGCCTAAGCGTCCGGCGGGTGTGCGGCCGTGGTTCATCCTCGACGGCAGCAGCGCCGAAGCGGACAAGGACGGCTTCTACCCGTTCAGCGCCAACCCGCAGGAAGAGAACCCGGCGCGGGGCTACATTGTTTCGGCCAACTTCCAGCCCGTGTCGCCGACCGGCATGGAGATTCCCGGTTACTACAACCTTGCCGATCGTGGGCAGCAGCTCAATCGCCAGCTCAGCGACAAGGCCGTGAAGTGGGATCTGGAGGCCAGCCAGAAGCTGCAACTGGGCACCACCACCGCCTACGGCCCGCGTTTGCTCGCGCCATTGTTACCGGTGCTGCGTGAGGTGGTGAGCGATCCCGCCGAACTGAAACTGGTGGAACAATTGGCCCAGTGGACAGGCGACTACCCGCTGGATTCCACCAGTGCCACGCTGTTCAACCAGTTCCTGTTCAACCTCGCTGACGCGACGATGCACGATGAGCTGGGCAACGACTTTTTCGAGACGCTGCTGTCGACCCGGGTGATCGACGCTGCGCTGCCGCGTCTGGCGGCGAACGCCGACTCACCGTGGTGGGACAACCGCAACACCCTCGGCAAGGAAACCCGCGCCGACACGGTCAAGGTGGCGTGGCAAGCGAGCCTCGAGCACCTCAAGAGCACGCTGGGTGCGGACTTCGCGCAATGGCAGTGGGGCAAGGCGCATACGCTGACCCATGGTCATCCACTGGGGCAACAGAAGCCGCTGGACCGGATTTTCAATGTCGGCCCGTTCGCGGCACCGGGCACTCACGAGGTGCCGAACAACCTATCGGCCAAGATCGGCCCGGCGCCATGGCCGGTGACTTATGGGCCATCGACCCGACGCCTGATCGACTTCGCCGACCCGGCGCACAGCCTGACCGTCAACCCGGTGGGCCAGAGTGGCGTGCCGTTTGACCGGCATTTTGATGATCAGGCTGAGGCGTACGTCGAAGGGGTGTATTTCCAGGCGCATCTCAATGATGAAGAGGTGACGGCGAATACGCGGAGTACGTTGAAGCTGTTGCCGGCGCGCAGTGCTCAGTAGATTTGTATTGGCTGGACTGGCCTCATCGCCAGCAGGCTGGCTCCCACAGTGGTCCTGTGCACGCAGATCCATTGTGGGAGCTAGCCTGCTAGCGATGAGGCCCGCAAGAACAACGCATATTCATGCGTTCAAACCATCGCCGCAAAATTCAACCTGAACTGCTGCGGCGTCACACCGAGCCGGCGATTGAACACGCTGCGCATATGCTGCGCATCTCGAAACCCGCACTGATACGCCACCGTCTTCAACGGCGCGACGGTGCTTTCGAGCATCACCCGCGCCGCATCCACCCTCGCCCGTTCGACAAACTCCGCCGGGGTGACTTTCGCCTCTTTGGCAAACACCCTGGAAAAGTTGCGGGCGCTCATGTTGGCGGCGCTGGCCAGGTCAGCAATGGTCAGATCGCCGGTCAGGTTGGCCAGCACATAATGCTGAACCATCGCCACCGCCGACGTCGGTTCGGCGTGGGGCGTGAGGAATGGACTGAACTGCGATTGCCCGCCCGAGCGCTGCGTGAACACGACCAGCCGCTTGGCCACGCTGAGCGCCACTTCCGGCCCATGATCCCGGGCCAACAAGTACAACGACAGATCGATCCCCGCCGTGACCCCGGCCGAGGTATAGAGCTCACCATCCTGCACGTACAAGCGATCAGCCTCGACCTGCGTCGAAGGGCACAACGCCGCGAGCGCAGCGGCATCGCCCCAATGAGTCGTCACCGTTCGCCCTTCGAGCAAGCCTGCCCGGGCGAGCATGAACGCACCGTTGCAGATTGAGCCGAACCGTTGCGCCAGCGCGCTGGCATCGCGCAACCAGGCATCGAAGGCCGCGCCGAAATCCATGAACGGCAACTGCGGCCCTCCGGCCACCAGCAACAAGTCGTACGCCTCCAGCGCCTCGCTGAAATGCCGATGGGCATTAAGGGATAAACCGTTGGAGCACGGCATCACACCGCGCTCGACGCCGATCACCTCCAGTTGATAGTGATCCTGCGGCGCGAGGAAACGATTGGCCTCGGAAAACACATCCATGGGGCCGGTGACGTCCAGGGACTGAACACCGGCGAACACCACGATGGCAACGGTTTTACTCATAACAAGGAACACCCTCGATGCACGCAGACTTTGTAGGAGCCGGCTTGCTGGCGATGGAGTGTCAGTCGACATCAATGTTGCTGACATACCATCGCCAGCAAGCCGGCTCCTACAAGGTGTGCGCATGACGTAAATCCATGCGCAGGGCCTCAACCGTAGCCAATCCGCGCTCAACAAGCGAGGTTGGCGCGATTTGCATGCTCATTGGCAAGGATCGCAGCCATGGATCGATTGTCCGGTTTTGGGGCCAGGAACAGACTTGTTCCATCAGCGCCGCCACGGCGTTCCCCACGAGGACAGCACCATGAGCAGCACCGTCGCCGGCATCAAAATCCCCGACAGCGCATTGGCCCGGGCCACCACGGAATACATTCGCGACGTCGAATCCGACCTGCTTTATCACCACTCGCGCCGGGTGTTTCTGTTCGGCGCTTTGAGCGGTGAACGCAAGCAACTGGCCTACAACCCGGAGCTGTTATACGTCGGCGCGATGTTCCATGACCTGGGTCTGGTGGAAGGTCATCGCAGCGACGATGAACGTTTCGAAGTCGATAGCGCCAACGCCGCCAAAGCATTCCTCAAGCCTTACGGGCTGAGCGATGACGACATCGAGCAGGTGTGGTTGTCGATTGCCCTGCACACCACGCCGAACGTAGTGCATCACCTGCGCCCCAACGTGGCATTGGTGACGGCGGGCGTTGAAATGGATGTGCTGGGGATCGACTACGCCGCGTTTCCCACGGCGCAGCGTGAGGCGGTGGTGCATGCGCATCCACGGGGCGAGGGGTTCAAGGAGTGCATCCTGTGTGCGTTCGCCAACGGCTTCAAGCACAAGCCGGACACCACGTTCGGTACGGTGAACGCGGATGTGCTGGTGGACAGCGAGCCAGGGTTCAAGCCGATGAACTTCGTCGAGATCATCCGCAAATCCCCCTGGATTTCCTGAAACCTGTAGGAGCCGGCTTGCTGGCGATGGAGGGTCAGCAACATTGATGTCGACTGACACACCATCGCCAGCAAGCCGGCTCCTACAGGGGATTTGGGTTGATCACAGAAATGCGATCAACCCAAAGGTTCAGGCGGCTTCCGGCGCCTGCTGTGCGCGACGCACGTCCGGTTGCTTCCACGAATCGGCAGCGCTTTCTTCGATGGCCTGCTGAATCGCACGCTTGCGGCTTTCTTCGGCACGGCGGCTGAAGAACCAGACCAGGAAGGTCATCAACGACACCGCCAGCAGAATCAGGCTGGCCACGGCGTTGATCTCAGGCTTCACGCCCAGACGCACCGCCGAGAACACTTCCATCGGCAAGGTCGTCGACCCCGGCCCCGACACGAAGCTGGCCAACACCAGGTCATCCAGCGACAGCGCGAACGACATCATGCCGCCCGCCCCCAGGGATGGCGCGATCATCGGGATGGTGATCAGGAAGAACACCTTCCACGGCTTAGCCCCGAGATCCATGGCGGCCTCTTCGATGGACAGGTCCAGCTCACGCAAGCGTGCCGACACCACCACCGCCACATACGCAGCACAGAACGTGGTGTGGGCGATCCAGATGGTGACGATGCCACGCTCTTGCGGCCAACCGATCATCTGCGCCATGGCCACGAACAGCAGCAACAGCGACAGACCGGTGATCACTTCGGGCATCACCAGCGGCGCGGTGACCAGGCCACCGAACAACGTGCGGCCCTTGAAGCGGGTAATGCGGGTCAGGACGAATGCGGCCAACGTGCCCAGCGCCACAGCGGCAATCGCGGTGTAGCAGGCGATTTCCAGCGAACGCACCACCGAGCCCATCAGTTGGGTGTTGTCCATCAGGCCGACGTACCACTTGATCGACCAGCCGCCCCACACCGTCACCAGTTTCGAGGCGTTGAACGAGTAGATCACCAGAATCAGCATCGGCGCGTAGATAAACAGCAAACCCGCGATCAGCATGAAACTCGAGAAACGGAAGCGCTTCATTCTTTACCCTCCATTTCTTTGGCCTGACTGCGGTTGAACAGGATGATCGGCACAATCAGGATCAACAGCATCACCACCGCCAGGGCAGACGCCACCGGCCAGTCACGGTTGTTGAAGAACTCTTGCCAGAGCACTTTACCGATCATCAAGGTTTCCGGACCGCCCAGCAGTTCCGGGATCACGAACTCGCCCACCACTGGAATGAACACCAGCATGCAACCGGCGACGATGCCGTTCTTGGACAGCGGAATGGTGATCTTCCAGAAGCTGTTGAACGTACTCGAACCGAGGTCGGACGCCGCTTCCAGCAGACTGTTGTCGTGCTTCACCAGGTTGGCGTAGAGCGGCAGGATCATGAACGGCAGGTACGAATAAACCACGCCGATGTACACCGCCAGGTTGGTGTTGAGGATCTGCAACGGTTCGTCGATCCAGCCCATGCTCATCAGGAAACCGTTGAGCAGACCGTTGTTGCTGAGAATGCCCATCCACGCGTAAACGCGGATCAGGATCGCGGTCCAGGTCGGCATCATGATCAGCAGCACCAGCACCGTTTGCAGCTCTTTGCGGGCACTGGCGATGGCGTAGGCCATCGGGTAACCGATCAGCAGGCAGAGGATGGTGCTGATCAGCGCCATCTTCAACGAACCGAGGTAAGCGGCGATGTACAACTCATCGTCGCCGAGCATCGCGTAGTTGCCGAGGTTGAGCAGCACCTGCAGCTTCTGGTCTACGAAGTTGTAGATCTCGGTGTACGGCGGAATGGCCACGTCGGCTTCAGCGAAGCTGATCTTCAGGACGATGAAGAACGGCAGCATGAAGAACATGAACAGCCAGAGGAACGGAACCCCGATGACCAGCTGACGGCCACCGGGAATTATTCGATTGAGGCGGCGTTTGAATTTGCGCATGTTCATGAGCGGAGTACCACGCCGCTGTCGTCTTCCCACCACACGTAAACCTGGTCACCCCAGGTTGGGCGCTGACCGCGGCGTTCGGCGTTGGCGACGAAGGACTGGACGATCTTGCCGCTCGGCAGCTCGACGTAGAACACCGAGTGACCGCCGAGGTAGGCGATGTCATGCACTTTGCCGCTGGACCAGTTGTATTCGCAGGTCGGCATGTCCGGCGTCACCAGCAGCTTTTCCGGACGGATCGCGTAGGTCACGGATTTGTCCTGCACCGAGGTGCTGATGCCGTGGCCCACGTAGATCTGGCGATCCAGGTCTTTGCAGGTGATGGTCGCATGGCCTTCGGCGTCGTCGATCACTTCACCGTCGAAGATGTTGACGTTACCGATGAACTCGCAGACCAGGCGGCTGGTCGGGGTTTCGTAGATGTCGATCGGGCTGCCGATCTGGGCGATCCAGCCCAGGTGCATGATCGCGATGCGCTCGGCCATGGTCATGGCCTCTTCCTGGTCGTGGGTCACCATGACACAGGTTACGCCGACGCGCTCGATGATCTCGACCAGCTCAAGCTGCATCTGCGAGCGCAGTTTCTTGTCCAGCGCACCCATCGGTTCGTCGAGCAGCAACAGCTTCGGTCGCTTGGCCAGCGAACGCGCCAAGGCCACGCGCTGACGCTGACCACCGGACAACTGATGCGGTTTGCGCTTGGCGTACTGGGTCATCTGAACCAGCTTGAGCATGTCGGCCACGCGGGCATCGATTTCAGCCGCAGGCAGTTTGTCCTGCTTGAGGCCGAAGGCGATGTTCTGCGCCACGGTCATGTGCGGGAACAGAGCGTACGACTGGAACATCATGTTGATCGGCCGCTCGTAGGGCGGCATGTCGGTGATGTCTACGCCATCGAGGAAAATGCGCCCCTCCGTGGGCCGTTCGAAGCCTGCGAGCATGCGCAGCAACGTGGACTTGCCCGATCCCGAACCGCCGAGCAGGGCGAAAATCTCGCCTTTCTTGATTTCCAGGGACACATCGTCCACGGCAATCGTCTCGTCGAACTTCTTCGTGACCCGGTCGATTTTGACCAGCACCTGTTTAGGTGACTGGTCGCCCTCGAGGGCTTTCTTATAGGCGCCGGAGGCAACTGCCATTTACGAAACTCCCAAAAAAAAGAGTGCAGTTCGCTCAAGGTGAGCCAACCTGGATAGTTTGAGCCCTGAAGCTATTTGCCCGACTTGACCTTGGTCCAGCTGCGGGTCATCAAACGTTGAATGTTTGGTGGTAACTCGACCGACACGTAGGTCTTGTCGAGGACTGCTTGCGGTGGATAAACCGACTCG
The DNA here is from genome assembly GCF_019956105.1 of Pseudomonas sp. BF-RE-25. Classification (NCBI taxonomy): domain Bacteria; kingdom Pseudomonadati; phylum Pseudomonadota; class Gammaproteobacteria; order Pseudomonadales; family Pseudomonadaceae; genus Pseudomonas; species Pseudomonas sp. BF-RE-25. The sequence continues at coordinate 128,629 of NZ_JAHBDB010000033.1, read as the reverse complement.
TCGGTGCGGATGGACTGCTCCATCAATTTGTCCGAGCCAGGGTTGGGGTTCGCATAGCCAACAGAATCACTGACCTGTGCGATCACCTCGGGTTTCAACAGATAGTTGATGAAGGCGTGGGCCTCTTTGACGTTGCCCGAATCCTTCGGAATCGCGAGCATGTCGAACCACAGCGCACCGCCCTCTTTGGGAATGGTGTAGGCGATGTTCACGCCTTTCTTCGCTTCAGCCGCACGGTTGCGGGCCTGGAACATGTCGCCGGAAAAACCGATCGCGATGCAGATATCGCCGTTGGCCAGATCCGCGATGTATTTGGAGGAGTGGAAGTAGGTCACGTAAGGCCGCACTGCCAGCAACTTGGCTTCAGCCTTTTTGTAATCTTCGGGGTTGGTGCTGTTGGCGTTCAGGCCCATGTAGTTGAGGACCGTCGGCATCATTTCATCGGCGGAGTCGAGGAACGCCACGCCGCAACTGTGCAGCTTCTTGATATTCTCCGGCTCGAACACCGCGCTCCAGGAGTCGATCTTGTCGACGCCCAGCACAGCCTTGATCTTGTCGACGTTATAACCGATGCCGTTGGTGCCCCACAGGTAAGGGACGGCGTACAAGTTGCCCGGATCGTTTTGCTCCAGACGCTTGAGCAATACGGGGTCGAGGTTCGAGTAGTTCGGCAACTTCGACTTGTCGAGTTTCTGGAAAGCACCGGCCTTGATCTGCTTGCCGAGGAAGTGGTTGGACGGCACGACCACGTCATAACCGGTACGCCCGGCGAGCAACTTGCCCTCCAGGGTTTCGTTGGAGTCAAAAACGTCATACACCGGTTTGATACCGGTCTCTTTCTGGAAGTCGGCCAGGGTGGTCTCGCCGATGTAGTCCGACCAGTTATAAATATGCACCGTGCCGGCAGCCTGGACACTGACAGCCATCGTCAGTCCGGCACCGGCCAGCAATGCATTGCGCAACAAAGAAAAAATAGGCAAGTGGAGGTCCTCTAAAATTAGTTGGGCCCAAGTTGCCCCGCGTTACATGACAGTCGTAGCTGCCCAGCAACAAAACCGGCGCGCAACTTACCCTCGAAAAACCGTTCCAGCAAAACTTTTATACAGATACCTGTAGGAGCGAGCCTGCTCGCGATGGTCGTCAACGATAACGCTGGGTGCCTGACACCCAGCGGTGCTCTCAGGTTCATCGCGAGCAGGCTCGCTCCTACAAGGTGTATTACTTACTTACCGGATTTGATCTTGGTCCAGCTGCGAGTCAGGATCCGCTGGGTCGCGGCCGGCAAATCGGCAATCGCGTACAGCTTGGCCAGCACATCGGCAGGCGGGTAGACGCCCGGATCTTCGGTGATTTCTTTTTCGACCAGAGGAGTGGCCGCCGCGTTACCGTTCGGGAAACGTACCGCGTTGGTGATTTCAGCCATGATTTCCGGCTTTTGCAGGAAGGTCATGAACTTGTAGGCGCCTTCGACGTTTTCGGCATCTTTAGGGATGGCGACCATGTCGTAGAAGCTGCCGGCACCTTCTTTCGGAATGTTGTAGCTGACTTTCACCTTGTCACCGGCTTCGGCGGCGCGCGCTTTGGCCTGGTAGATGTCACCCGAGTAACCCACGGCTACGCAGATGTTGCCGTTGGCCAGGTCGGAGATGTACTTGGACGAGTGGAAGTAGCCAACCGAAGGACGAATCTTCAGGAACAGCGCTTCGGCTTCGGCCAGTTGTTTTTTGTCCTGGCTGTCGGTTGGATAGCCCAGGTAGTGCAACGCCACCGGAATCATCTCGGTTGGCGAATCGAGGAAACTAACGCCACACGATTTCAACTTCGCGATGTTTTCAGGTTTGAACAACAGGTCCCAGGAATTGGTCGGTGCATCGGCGCCCAGTGCTGCCTTGACCTTCTCGGCGTTGAAGCCGATACCGATCGAACCCCACATGTACGGGAAGGCATGTTCGTTGCCCGGGTCGCTCACCGATACCGCTTTGAGCAGGTCAGTGTTCAGGTTCTTCCAGTTAGGCAGCTTGGACTTGTCCAGCTTCTGGTAAACGCCGGCCTTGATCTGCTTGGCCAGGAAGTTGTTCGACGGTACGACGATGTCGTAACCGGACTTGCCTGCCAGCAACTTGGCTTCCAGGGTTTCGTTACTGTCGAATACGTCGTAAACGACTTTGATGCCGGACTCGGTTTCGAACTTCTTGATGGTGTCCGGAGCGATGTAATCGGACCAGTTATAGACGTGCAACACCTTGTCGTCCGCCTGAACCGCACCCGCCATAATGCCCATCAGGGACATGGCGAGAAGTGTCTTGCCAGCAAGCTTTTTTCCTAATGCCTTCATGCGTAATGCTCCAAATTTTTTCTTTTTTGAACCACTTTGTTCAGCGGCCAAACCCGGGCAACTGGAACCGCGGCTAGTCTGGCAAGATCGGTGGCGGTCTTTCAAGGAAAGGCCGCCGTTTGCGACTGCCCTGAGCGAAAGTTTCATGTCTCCCGCTCAGAGCCTAGCACTTAGCCCTGCAACGCACTCAGGGTCAGGTCCAGGCACTTGCGTGCCTTGGTCACCAGCTCATCGATTTCAGCCTTGGTGATCACCAGTGGCGGAGCAATGATCATGGTGTCGCCGACGGCACGCATGATCAGGCCGTTGTCGAAGCAGAATGTGCGGCAGATCATGCCGACGCCCTTGCCTTCGTAACGCTTGCGCGTGGCCTTGTCCTGAACCAGTTCGATGGCCCCCAACAGCCCCACCCCGCGCACTTCCCCCACCAACGGGTGATCGCTCAGTTCCCGCAAACGTTTCTGCAAGTAAGGTGCCGTTTCTGCATGAACGCGCTCGATAATTTTTTCTTCGCGCAGGATGCGGATGTTTTCCAGCGCCACCGCCGCCGCCACCGGGTGCCCGGAGTAGGTGAAACCGTGGTTGAAATCGCCGCCCTCGTTGAGCACCGCCACCACTTCGTCACGCACGATCAGGCCACCCATTGGGATGTAGCCGGACGTCAGGCCTTTGGCGATGGTCATCATGTCGGGTTTGAGACCGTAGAAATCGGTACCGAACCACTCACCGGTGCGGCCGAAACCACAGATCACTTCGTCCGCCACGAACAGGATGTCGTACTTGGCGAGGATTTCCTTGATGCGCGGCCAGTAGGTATCTGGCGGAATGATCACGCCACCGGCACCCTGGATCGGCTCGGCAATAAAGGCACCGACGTTGTCCACGCCGATTTCCAGAATCTTCTCTTCCAGCTGATTGGCCGCCCACACACCGAACTCTTCCGGTGTCATGTCGCCGCCTTCACTGAACCAGTAAGGCTGGGCGATGTGGACGATGCCCGGGATCGGCAAGTCGCCTTGTTCGTGCATGTACGTCATGCCACCCAGGCTCGCGCCGGCCACGGTGGAACCGTGATAACCGTTCTTGCGGCTGATGATGACTTTCTTTTTCGGCTGGCCCTTGATCGCCCAATAGTGGCGGACCATACGCAGCATGGTGTCGTTGCCTTCGGAGCCGGAACCGGTGAAGAACACATGGTTCATGCCTTCTGGCGCGATGTCGGCAATGGCCTTGGCCAGCTCGAGCACCGGCGGGTGGGCGGTCTGGAAGAACAGGTTGTAGTAAGGCAACTCGCGCATTTGCTTGCTGGCGGCATCAGCCAGTTCATCGCGACCGTAGCCGATCGCTACGCACCACAGGCCGGCCATGCCGTCGAGGATCTTGTTGCCTTCGCTGTCCCAGAGGTAAACGCCCTTGGCGTTGGTGATGATCCGCGGGCCTTTCTCTTTCAGCTGCTTGAAGTCGCTGAACGGGGCCAGGTGGTGATCGTTGCTCAGGGTTTGCCATTCACGGGTTTGCGGGTTGTTGCTGGTCATGCGAACTCTCCTAAGATTTCGGTGAAAGGCGCCGCCAAAAGCAGCGGCGCCCGGCGCATCAGACGGCGAAGAGCAGGAATTCCCGCTCCCAGGAGCTGATCACGCGCTTGAAGTTTTCATGCTCGGCCCGCTTGACCGCGACGTAGCCAGTGATGAATTTCTTGCCCAGGTATTTCTCGATGGTCGCGCTGTTTTCCATGCGATCCAGCGCGTCCTCGATGGTCAGTGGCAGGCGCAGGTTGCGGCGTTCATAGCCGCGCCCCACCACCGGCGCACTTGGGTTCAAGCCTTCGACCATGCCGATGTAACCGCAGAGCAGGCTCGCGGCAATCGCCAGGTACGGGTTGGCATCGGCCCCCGGCAGGCGGTTTTCCACCCGACGGTTTTGCGGCCCGGCATCCGGCACCCGCAGGCCCACGGTGCGGTTCTCTTCGCCCCACTCCACGTTCACCGGCGCCGATGTATCCGGCAGGAAGCGGCGGAACGAGTTGACGTTCGGGGCAAACAGCGGCAACAGCTCGGGGATCAGCTTCTGCAAGCCACCGATGTGATGCAGGAACAACTGACTCATGGTCCCGTCTTCATTGGAGAAGACGTTCTTGCCGGTCTCGATGTCGATGATGCTCTGGTGCAGGTGCATCGCGCTGCCCGGCTCACCGGTCATCGGCTTGGCCATGAAAGTGGCGGCCACGTCGTGCTTGAGCGCGGCTTCGCGCATGGTGCGTTTGAACACCAGAATCTGGTCGGCCAGGGACAGGGCATCGCCGTGACGGAAGTTGATTTCCATCTGCGCCGTGCCGTCCTCGTGGATCAGCGTGTCGAGGTCCAGCTCCTGCAGTTCGCACCAGTCGTAGACGTCTTCGAACAGCGGATCGAACTCGTTCGCCGCTTCAATCGAGAACGACTGACGGCCGATTTCCGGGCGCCCCGAGCGACCGATTGGCGGTTGCAGCGGGTAGTCGGGGTCGTCGCTACGCTTGGTCAGGTAAAACTCCATTTCCGGCGCCACGATTGGCTGCCAGCCCTTGTCGGAATAGAGCTTCAGAACCTTTTTAAGCACGTTGCGCGGCGACAGCTCGATCGGGTTGCCTTGCTTGTCATAAGTGTCGTGGATCACCTGGGCGGTCGGCTCGATGGCCCATGGCACCAGGAACACTGCATTCGAGTCGGGACGGCAGATCATGTCGATGTCGGCCGGGTCGAGCAGTTCGTAATAGATGTCGTCTTCGACATAGTCGCCGGTCACGGTCTGCAACAGAACGCTCTCGGGCAGGCGCATGCCTTTTTCAGCAATGAACTTGTTGGTCGGCGAAATCTTGCCCCGGGTGATCCCGGTCAAGTCGGCGATCATGCATTCGACTTCTGTGATCTTGTGGTCTTTCAACCAATCGGTGAGCTGGTCGAGGTTGTTACTCATAAATGCCTCTTAGGCTGAGTTTCCTGACTCTTATAAGTCAGGCGTTGTTTGACGCACGGGCGTCGCTTGGTACAGATTGCCACTGCAATTGCCGCGCACAAATACCTGCCTCGACGACGGCATGGGTGAACGGGAACAATGCAAGGCGTGCAGAATCATGAGCGATGACCGACACGTTGGTCGGGCCAGCCAGGTAAAACGGTTCTATATTGGAAGGACAACCCGTAAAGAGAATGTCGTGCAGACCGTCCAGAATATCGGACGGAACCAGCCGGTTTGCCGGGGAAGGAAGAGTCGACGGCACGCCTTTGGCAACACGGGCCCTGGCGTGAGCGTAACGATCGCCACTGATGTGATAAGCATGCAGACCGATCTGCGTAGAGCAGACGGCGACGCCGATTAACGGCAGGCGAGACATGAAGCACCCCGGTATTATTGCTGTTATGGGTTTGAATCGAGCTTAGCCTTGTTCATTTTTTTACACAACACCCCCGTAAAAAATACAACACGGCCCGCTCAAGCCCGCGGACGGCAAAGCATTCAAAGGCATAAAAACGCCCCAAAGTGCCTCAAAAAAGCCTCATGGGCGCTTTTTTAGGGCAAAAAAGGCCTCGCTTGACTTCGGCATGCCGTTCGGGTTGACTGGAATCCGAAGAGATCAATGATTGATATTTTTAACAACAAAGGTGTTGCATCATGTCGGTACCCCCGCGTGCCGTTCAGCTTAACGAAGCGAACGCGTTCCTTAAGGAACATCCTGAGGTTCTGTACGTTGACCTTCTGATTGCGGATATGAATGGTGTGGTGCGCGGCAAGCGCATTGAACGCACCAGCCTCCACAAGGTTTACGAGAAAGGCATCAACCTGCCGGCCTCTCTATTTGCTCTGGATATCAACGGCTCGACGGTGGAAAGCACCGGCCTGGGCCTGGACATCGGCGATGCTGACCGAATCTGCTATCCAATCCCAGACACCCTGTGCAATGAGCCTTGGCAGAAGCGCCCTACCGCGCAACTGTTGATGACCATGCACGAACTCGAAGGCGAACCATTCTTCGCCGACCCGCGCGAAGTGCTGGCCAACGTGGTGCGCAAATTCGACGAAATGGGCCTGACCATCTGCGCCGCGTTCGAACTGGAGTTCTACCTGATCGACCAGGAGAACGTGAACGGCCGTCCGCAACCACCTCGCTCACCGGTTTCCGGTAAACGCCCGCACTCGACACAGGTCTACCTGATCGACGACCTCGACGAATACGTCGACTGCCTCCAGGACATTCTGGAAGGTGCAAAAGAGCAAGGCATCCCGGCCGACGCCATCGTCAAGGAAAGTGCCCCGGCGCAGTTCGAAGTGAACCTGCACCACGTGGCCGACCCGATCAAGGCTTGCGACTACGCGGTCCTGCTCAAGCGCCTGATCAAGAACATCGCCTACGACCATGAGATGGACACCACCTTCATGGCCAAGCCTTACCCGGGCCAGGCGGGCAACGGTCTGCACGTCCACATTTCGATTCTTGATAAAGACGGCAAAAACATTTTTGCCAGCGAGGATCCCGAGCAGAACGCCGCGCTGCGACACGCGATCGGCGGTGTGCTCGAGACCCTACCGGCGCAGATGGCTTTCCTCTGCCCGAACGTCAACTCCTACCGTCGTTTCGGCGCGCAGTTCTATGTGCCGAACTCGCCGTGCTGGGGCCTGGACAACCGCACCGTAGCGATTCGCGTACCCACCGGCGCCGCCGATGCCGTGCGCATCGAACACCGTGTAGCCGGCGCCGACGCCAACCCGTACCTGCTGATGGCTTCGGTCCTGGCGGGCGTGCACCACGGCCTGACCAACAAGATCGAGCCGGGCGCACCCGTGGAAGGCAACTCCTACGAGCAGAACGAGCAAAGCCTGCCGAACAACCTGCGCGATGCACTGCGCGAGCTGGACGACAGCGAAGTCATGGCCAAGTACATCGATCCGAAATACATCGACATCTTCGTGGCCTGCAAGGAAAGTGAGCTGGAGGAGTTTGAACACTCCATCTCCGACCTTGAGTACAACTGGTATCTGCATACCGTTTAAGCGGTTGCAGTGAAAAAGGAACGCCGCAGGCTGACAAGGCTTGCGGCGTTTTTTTATGGCCGCCTGCGGCGGATCGCGAGCAGGCTCGCTCCCACCTTTGGAGTGCATTCCCCTGTGGGAGCGAGCCTGCTCGCGATGGCGGCCGACAAGACAACATCAAACCCTGCTCGTACAATGCCCGCTGCCCCGCAGGAGACTTCAATGACCCGACTCGCCACCCCACGCAAACCCCGCGCCCGCAGCCAGGCCCGGATCGATTCGATACTCGATGCCGCCCGCACGCTGCTGGCCGCCGAGGGCGTGGCCAGTCTGTCGATCTACAGCGTCGCCGAACGCGCGGAAATCCCGCCCTCCTCGGTCTACCACTTTTTCGCCAGCGTCCCGGCCCTGCTCGAAGCACTAACCGCCGACGTCCACGCGGCTTTCCGCGCGTGCCTGCAAGCACCCATCGACCACGATGCGCTCAACGGCTGGCGGGACCTGTCGCGGCTGGTGGAACAACGCATGCTCGACATCTACGACGAAGACGCCGCCGCTCGCCAATTGATCCTCGCCCAGCATGGCCTGACCGAAGTGACTCAGGCAGACCGTCAGCACGACATTGAGCTGGGCGACCTGATGCACAAGCTGTTCGATCATCATTTCGAACTGCCCAAATTGCCGACTGACGTTGATGTGTTTGCGCTGGCTATGGAGCTGGGTGATCGGGTGTATGCGCGTTCGGTGCAGCAGCATGGGCAGATCACGTCGCGCATGGCCGAGGAAGGGATGCGGGTGTTTGATGCATATCTGGGGCTGTATTTGCCGCCGTATTTGCCGAAGCGTGCTATTCCTGCCTGATTATTTTTCAGCTGCACCGGCCTCATCGCGAGCAGGCTCACTCCCACAGGGGAATGCATTCCAAATGTAGGAGTGAGCCGGCTCCGGGCGGCGTTCCGACGATGGCTGCACCACCGGACTCACTGATTCACGCGCATAAAAAACCCCGAAGGGTTCGAACCCTCCGGGGTTGTTGATTGTGCACGCCCTTACAACTTGGCGATCGACACCTCGGTGGATTTCACAAACGCGATCACTTCGCTGCCGACCACCAGCTCAAGCTCTTTCACAGAGCGGGTGGTGATCACCGAAGTGACGATGCCGGAAGCGGTTTGCACGTCGATTTCCGACAGCACGTCACCCAGTACGATTTCCTTGATCGAGCCTTTGAACTGGTTACGAACGTTGATGGCTTTGATAGTCATGATGTTGATTCCTGTCGTTGAATGAGGCTTGAGTTATTGAGCCCAACGCAATTGCGTAGGCAAGGGTGAAACAGGTTCCGGCTCCGGCGGCTGGCCGGGCAGTGCGAGGACGCGATTGAGGACTTCGGTTTCCAGCGCCGCCAGCCGATGCGAACCCCGAACCCGAGGGCGCGGCAGTTCCACGTGCAGGTCGAGGCCGACTTCGCCCTCTTCGATCAGGATTACCCGATCGGCAATCGCCACCGCTTCACTGACATCGTGGGTCACCAGCAACACGGTGAAACCGTGCTTCTGCCAGAGCCGTTCGATCAGTTGCTGCATTTCGATCCGGGTCAGGGCATCCAGCGCGCCCAGCGGTTCGTCCAGCAACAGCAGGCGCGGTTGATGGATCAGCGCGCGGGCCAGGGCCACACGCTGCTTCTGCCCGCCGGACAAAGCCGCCGGCCATTCATTGGCGCGGTCCGCCAGACCGACCGACTCCAACGCTTCCAGCGCCTGTGGCCGCCAGTTGCCCGAGAGCCCGAGGCCGACGTTGTCGATGACCTTTTTCCACGGCAGCAGACGGGCTTCCTGGAACATCAGCCGGGTGTCTTCCCGCGCATCGCTCAGCGGTGCAGAACCGGCGAGCAATTCACCGCCAGTCGGCTTATCGAGACCGGCGAGCAACCGCAGCAAGGTACTTTTGCCGCAACCACTGCGACCCACCACGGCGACGAATTGGCCGGCCGGAATGTGCAGATCGATCTCGCGCAGCACCTGCCGCGAACCGAAGGTTTTTTGCAGCTTGCGCACCACCAGCGGAATCCCGCGCAGCAGGCGTGGAGGTTGTTGAGCGGTCATGCGGCACCTCCTTTGGCAACCTGATACGCCGGATGCCAGCGCAGCCACACACGTTCAAGTCCACGGGCCGCGAGGTCGGCCAGTTTGCCCAGCACCGCGTACATCAGGATCGCCAGGACCACCACGTCGGTCTGCAAAAACTCCCGGGCGTTCATTGCCAGGTAACCGATGCCGGAGCTCGCGGAAATGGTTTCAGCAACAATCAAGGTCAGCCACATGAAACCCAGCGCAAAACGCACGCCGACCAGAATCGAAGGCAATGCACCCGGCAAAATGACCTGACGGAACAGACTGAAACCGGACAAGCCGTAGCTGCGCGCCATCTCCACCAGCGCCGGGTCGACGTTGCGGATGCCGTGATAGGTGTTGAGGTAGATCGGGAACAAGGTGCCCAACGCCACAAGGAAAATCTTCGCCGACTCATCGATGCCGAACCACAGGATCACCAGCGGAATCAGCGCCAGATGCGGCACGTTACGGATCATCTGCACCGAACTGTCGAGCAGGCGTTCGCCCCATTTCGACAGGCCGGTAATGAAGCCCAGCGCCAGGCCGATGCCGCCACCGATGGTGAAGCCCAGCGCCGCACGCCAGCCGCTGATGGCCAGGTGCGTCCAGATTTCACCGCTACGCACCAAGCTCACGCCGGCTTCGATCACGGCAATCGGCGCCGGCAGAATCCGTGTCGACAACCAGCCCGCCGACACCGACAACTGCCACACCGCCAACAGCAAAATCGGCAACGCCCAGGGCGCCAGGTTGTGGATGATTCTCTTCATGGCGCGCCTCAGCTCTGGGACGCAGCTTTGGGAAGAATGTCGTTGGCGACCATCTCGCCGAACGGGCTGACGTAACCGGCGCTTTTCGGCAATTCCGGACGCTCGATGTCCAGGTGCGGGAACAGCAACTCGGCGACGCGGTACGACTCTTCCAGGTGTGGGTAACCGGAGAAGATGAAGGTGTCGATGCCCAGGTCCGCGTATTCCTTCACGCGGGCGGCCACGGTCGGACCGTCGCCGACCAGTGCAGTACCGGCACCGCCACGCACCAGGCCGACACCGGCCCACAGGTTAGGGCTGACTTCCAGGTTGTCGCGGCTGCCGCCATGCAGCGCCGCCATGCGCTGCTGGCCCACGGAATCGAAGCGCGCCAGGGAAGCCTGGGCACGGGCGATGGTGTCGTCGTCCAGGTGCGAGATCAGTCGATCCGCCGCTTGCCAGGCTTCGGCATTGGTTTCACGGACGATCACGTGCAAGCGAATACCGAAGCGCACCGTGCGACCAAGCTTCGCGGCTTTGGCGCGAACCTGTTCGATCTTCTCGGCCACGGCGGCCGGCGGTTCGCCCCAGGTCAGGACCATTTCCACTTGCTCGGCGGCCAGGTCTTGCGCGGCTTCCGACGAGCCGCCGAAATACAGCGGCGGACGCGGCTGCTGGATCGGCGGATAGAGCAACTTGGCGCCCTTCACGCTGATGTGCTGACCGTCGTAATCGACGGTTTCGCCTTCCAGCACGCGACGCCAGATGCGGGTGAATTCCACAGAAGCCTGATAGCGCTCTTCGTGGGTCAGGAACAAACCATCGCCGGCCAATTCTTCCGGATCACCGCCGGTCACCAGGTTGAACAGCGCACGACCGCCGGACAGGCGATCCAGTGTCGCGGCCTGACGTGCTGCCACCGTCGGGGAAATGATCCCGGGGCGCAGGGCGACAAGGAACTTCAAACGCTGGGTCACCGGGATCAGTGACGCGGCCACCAGCCACGAGTCTTCGCACGAGCGGCCAGTGGGAATCAGCACCCCGCCGAAGCCCAGGCGATCCGCCGCTTGCGCGACTTGTTGCAGGTAACCGTGGTCAACGGCGCGAGCGCCTTCGGCGGTGCCAAGGTAATGGCCGTCGCCGTGGGTAGGCAGGAACCAGAAGATATTGAGGCTCATGGAGTGGTCTCCTTGGGGAATCGAATTACCGGGCTTTTGGTTACTGAGCCTTGGCAACGGCTGCCGGCGGCGTCCAGATCACGTCTTTGATACTCAGCGGCTTCGGAATCAGCTTGAGCTGGTAGAAGCTGTCGGCAATTTTCTGTTGCGCGGCGACCACTTCCGGGGTCAGGAACAACGCGCCGTAGCCCTGGCGTTTCACCGAGGTCAGGGTGATGTCTTCCGGCAAGCCGAGCAGTGGCGAGACCTGCTTGGTCACGTCTTCAGGATTGGCCTTGGACCATTCGCCGACGGCGCGCACTTCTTCCACGAGGGTCTTGATCACCTCAGGATTTTTCTGTGCGTAAGGCTTGGTCGCCAGGTAGAACTGATGGTTGTCGACGATGCCCTTGCCATCGCGCAGGGTGTGCGCTTGCAGCTGCTTCTCGGCGGCGGCCTGGTACGGGTCCCAGATGACCCAGGCATCGACACTGCCACGCTCGAACGCGGCGCGGGCATCGGCCGGCGGCAGGAAGACGGTCTGGATGTCGGTGTATTTGAGGCCGGCGTCTTCAAGTGCGCGGACCAGCAGGTAGTGAACGTTGGAGCCTTTGTTGAGCACGACTTTCTTGCCCTTGAGGTCCTTCACCGATTTGATCGGCGAGTCCTTCGGCACCAGGATCGCTTCGCTGTGCGGCGCTGGCGGTTCGTAGGCGACGTAGAGCAGATCGGCGCCCGCCGCTTGAGCGAAGACCGGAGGCGTTTCGCCGGTGACACCGAAGTCGATGGAGCCGACGTTCAGGCCTTCAAGCAGCTGCGGGCCGCCGGGGAATTCAGTCCATTGCACATCGACACCTTGGGCGGCGAGGCGTTTTTCCAGCGTGCCTTTGGCTTTGAGCAGCACCAGGGTGCCGTACTTTTGATAGCCGATCCGTAGGGTTTCAGCTTGTGCTTGAGTAATGGCGCCGAAGGTTACAGCCGCAGCAAACAGAGCGACCAGACCACGACGCAAAATGACAGTGCGCATAGCGCTCTCCTTTTTGCAGTTGGGTTTTGGCTGCACCTGCTTAACCGTTGACGGCTGAGTAAGGTGAGTACATCAAGTCAGGGTGAGGCTTAAATGCTCCAGCGAGCACTCAACAAACGATCATTCAGCAGGTTCGGATCGATCGGCTTGGGCCGTCGGGCCATGGCGCTGAAGAACAGCTCCAGCGATTCATTCAGTCGTTGTTCCAGCTCCGGTGCCAGCTGCGCCTGGACGCTGCCTTCGCCGTAAGCGATCTGGCTGTCCACAGCGAAAATCCCGTGGAGCATTTCCTGGGCTTTCAATGCCGACAGCACTGGCTTGAGTGCGTAATCCACTGCCAGCATGTGAGCGATGCTGCCGCCGGTGGCCATGGGCAATACCACTTTGTGCGCCAGGGCGCGTTCGGGCAGCAGGTCCAGCACGGTTTTCAAAGCACCGGAAAACGACGCTTTGTACACCGGGGTGGCGATCAGCAGGCCATCGGCGTTTTCAATCTGTTGCAACAGGTCGATCACCTTGGGGCTGTCGAACCGTGCGTGCAGCAAATCTTCGGCCGGGAAGTCCCGTACCTGATAACTCACCACTTCCACACCTTGCTCTTGCAACCAGCGTTGGGAGCGCTCCAGCAGCACCCCGGAACGGGAGCGTTGGCTGGGACTGCCACCGAGTGAGACGACCAGCATTCAGACGATTCCTTGAACGGTGCAGGCGATTCGCAGTGGGCGATCTCGCTTCGATGGAGAGACCTTAACAGGTGATTTATATATCTTTAAATCATATTTATTCATTTGGTTATGCGTTTAAGAGATATGTAAAAACCTTTCTTCCGGGCAAAAAAACAGGCCGTGAAAACGGCCTGAAATTCCCCTGCTTTATGGATGCTGCTGAATCTGAATTCTGTGGCGCCTGATACTCCGTCATCGCGAGCAGGCTCGCTCCCACAGTTGACCGCGTTCTAATGTGGGAGCGAGCCTGCTCACGAAATTAATTCCAGCAACACCAAAAATGATGCGGGTTACTTGTTCGGCTGCGGCGTCAGGCGCAGGTACGGTTTCACCGCGCGATAACCCTTTGGAAAGCGCTTCTTGATTTCCTCTGGATCCTGAAGCGACGGCACGATCACTACTTCTTCACCGTCCTTCCAATTGGCCGGGGTGGCCACCTTGTAGTTGTCGGTGAGTTGCAGCGAGTCGATCACCCGCAGGATTTCATGGAAGTTGCGGCCGGTGCTCGCCGGGTAGGTGATGGTCAGGCGCACCTTTTTGTTCGGGTCGATCACGAACAGCGAACGCACGGTCAGGGTGTCGTTGGCGTTCGGGTGAATCAGGTCGTACAGGTCCGATACCTTGCGATCAGCGTCGGCCAGGATCGGGAAGTTGACGATCGTGTTCTGGGTTTCGTTGATGTCCTCGATCCACTTGTGGTGCGAGTCCACCGGATCAACGGACAACGCGATGGCCTTGACCCCGCGCTGGGTGAATTCATCCTTGAGCTTGGCGGTGAAGCCCAGCTCGGTGGTGCACACCGGAGTGAAATCCGCCGGGTGGGAAAACAGCACGCCCCAGCTATCGCCCAGCCATTCATGGAAACGGATGGTGCCGGCGCTGGAATCCTGTTCGAAGTCGGGTGCGATGTCGCCGAGTCTGATGCTCATGGTGGGCTCCTGATGAGTAGGTGTAGAACTCAACTGTAGCTCGTGTTGGGGAGTTTAGAAAAAGAATAAATAAAGACATTCTTAGGCCCAAATAGAATATTAAAGATCTGTTCACTGGACCTGCAAAGTCATCGCGACGACTATCGCTTCCAAGGTTCGAGAAGGCCTTGAGTCGCTGCAAAAGAGGGAACGTTTCGGGACGGGATTACGGGGGTGACCCCGCCCCGAAAACGCAAAAGCCCCGCCCGGCGTGATGCCGGGCGGGGCTTTTTTTCAGCGGTTACGCGAGCGCTATTACAACAGCGGGATCGAGTAGCTGACGATCAGGCGGTTTTCGTCCTGGTCGCGCTGACCAGGGATGTCGTTGCGCCAGGTAGCGTTTTTCCACATCACGCCCAGGTTCTTCAGCGTGCCTTCTTGTACGACGTAACCGACGGTCAGGTCGCGTTCCCACTCGGAGCGGCCAGTATCGTTGACGTTGACTTGGCGGGTGCCGACTTTACCGGAGGTGTCGATGTTGTCGCCACGCAGGTAAACCACACCGGCGGTCAGGCCAGGGATGCCAACCTTGGCGAAGTCGTACGAGTAGCGAGCTTGCCAGGTGCGTTCACCGGCACGGGCGAACTTGGCAATCTGACTGTCGGTAGTCAGGTAAGCCGACGAACCGTCACCCTGGTTAAGCCATGGGAAGTCGCTGTTGCCGTTGCTGACCTGATAGCCGCCACCGAAGGTATGACCTGAAACGCTGTACAGGAACAAGCCGCTGTACAGGTTGTTGTCAACCTTGCCCTTGGTGATGCCAGTGCCGTAGTCACCAGTGGTGAAGTAGGCAGAGTCATGGCCATTGGCGCCATCATCACGGCTGTTGAAGTAACGGAAGTCCGACTTCAACACGCCTGGACCGATGGCCCAGTTGTGAACCAGACCCAGGAAGTGCTGCTTGTAGAAGTCTTCCAGGTTGCCGTAGTAGTACTGGGCAGTCAGGTCTTTGGTGATTTTGTAGTCACCGCCACCGTAAATGAATTTGTTGCTGTCGCGACCGGCAGCCGTGTGGGCGTTGGCACCAGCGATCGACAACTCTTCGTTGTTGCTGGAGTTACGACCTTTGGCGTGCTCGATCTGACCACCGACCAGTGTCAGGTCTTTGATTTCGTTCGTAGTGATCTGGCCACCCTGGAAGGTTTGTGGCAGCAGACGACCGTCGTTGGTCACGATAACCGGCAGTTTTGGCTGCAGGGTGCCCAGCTTCAGTTCAGTCTGGGAGATCTTGGCTTTGGCAGTCAGACCCAGGCTGGAGAAGTTATCAACCGCTTCGCCGTTGGATTTGCTTGGGAAAACAGTGCCGCCGTACGAAGTCGAAGTGGCGCCGTTAGTACCACCGCCCGTATCCAGACGCACGCCCAGCAGGCCGATAGCATCGATACCGAAGCCGACGGTGCCTTGGGTGTAACCGGAGGTGAAGCGCAGATCGAAGCCTTGGCCCCACTCTTCCAGCTTGTTCTGAGCCTTGGCAGCTTTGGTATCGCCGTCACGGTTATCAGTGTTGATGTAGAAGTTACGCAGCCCCAAAGTAGCTTTGCTGTCTTCGATGAAACCGGCGGCGCCTGCCTGCTGCGCCAAAACCCCTACGGCCACAGCCAGGGCCAAGGTGGACTTGTTCATTGTTTCGCTCCTCTCGTTTCTAATTTTTTCGGTCCTGAGTCGAATGCCCTGGATCCTGAAATGTGCGGATACCGCCAACCGCAATCCGCGCGCCACTCAACTGATGTGTCTAAGTCAAGGGTCTAAGCGCGGCGAATGGGCCGGCATGGTAAACGTAAATACATTTATTTCATTCTTTTTCATGCCGTGCGGGAATAAAAAGCGGCATTTTAATCGCGGCAGGACACTCAATATCGGCCCCGGCGGGATGCACTTTAGGGGTTTATTTTAAAAGCCAAAAAGAATAATAAATTCCTAAGTAATATCTAATTGGCATATACGAAAAATTCACAAAAAAGCCCCGCCAAACGGCGAGGCTCTTTTGCGCAATCTCTTACAAGAAGCTGTAGGTGTAGTTGAAGATCAGACGGGTCTGGTCTTGGTCAGCGTTGGTGTTGCCACGATAAGCACCGTGACGCACCGTCGTGCCAAACCCTTTAAGTGGACCGGTTTGAATCACATAGTCCACGCGCAGGTCGGTTTCCCGCTCGTTCAGGTCTTCACCCGCGCCGCTGACGGTCTTGATATCCCGGCCATACAAGTAACCAGCCGAAGCTTTCAAGCCTGGTACACCCAAAGACGCGAAGTCATAGGTGTACTGACCGTACGTGGTGTTTTCACCGGCACGGATAAAGCTGCCCACAGTGGCATCGGTGAACGAGTAGAAGCTGGCGCCGCCAGCGCCTTCGTTGCGACCGTTACCATCGACAACGTTGCCTTGGTTCAAGAAGACAAAGCCGCCGTCATCGTTGACACGCTGATGCCCGAGCAGGAACGCGTTGCCGCCCAGGGTGTAGGTGAACGTGGCGCTCCAGGTCTTGTTATCGACCTCGCCCTTGTTCTTGGCGAAACCACCGTTGTTGCTGAATTGGTAGCCAGCGTCACCGTTCTTGCCGTCGGAGCTGCTGTCGAAATAACGAAGATCGGTCTTGAACGACTGGTTGGGTGCGATCGGGTAGACGTGCACCAGACCGAGGAAGCTCTGCTTGTAGAAATCTTCCAGGTTCGCGTAGTAGTACTGCAGCATCAGGTCTTTGGTGACCTTCCAGTCAGCACCGGCATAACGGAACTGATTGCTGTCCTGAGTAGCGCCAGCCACAGACAGGCCAGTGCTGTTGCTGGACGCGCGACCGGTCGCGTGTTCCAGCTGACCTACGTTGAAGGTCACGTTGTCGATTTCCTTCGAGGTGATGGTGCCACCTTCAAAGGTTTGTGGCAGTACGCGACTGTCGTTCGCGATCAGGATCGGCATGTTTGGCTGCAGGGCACCACCGTAGTGGGCCTCTGTCTTCGAGAAGCGTGCCTTGACGTTGCCCGCCACGCGGCTCCACGAACTCTCTGCCGAACCATCGGTATCGCTAGGGCTGAAGGAGTTATTGTCCGGGTGATGGCCCTTACCGCCGTCCAGATGGATACCGACCAATGCCTGGGCATCGATACCGAAACCTACGACACCTTGGGTGAAGCCCGACTGGTAATCGAACTTGAGGCCTTCAGCGGCTTCTCGCTGACGGTTGGCTGGAATCTTGGCACCTTCACGGACATCGGCGTCGAAATAGTAGGTGCGCGAACTGACGGAAGCCTTGCTGTCTTCGATGAAACCAGCGGCGCCTGCCTGCTGCGCCATAACCCCTAGGGCCACGGCCAGCGCCAAGGTGGACTTGTTCATTGTTAAACTCCTCTCGTCTCTAATTCTTGTATTCCTGGCCCGGAATCAATGTCCCAAGTCCTAAGATGCGCGATTAGCGCCAGAGCGTGACCCACAAGTCAATCGTAACCATGTGTGTCTACGACCATGGTCTAATCCCCGTTTTTTGGTCCGTGCAGGGTCATGATTTCGTCATAAACCTGAAAAGAATGGCTGGATTCTTTTCTAATACCGTTTAGGAATTTGGCTCAACGTTTGCTGCCCCGCGGACTAGAGCGGCCAGCTCATAAGCTAATTCCTAAATGGTATTTATTAGGCGTTTTTTAGATCGATTAGGTTTGGAAGCAATTCCGCAACAATTCCTATCGATAAGGCCTACGCCATGACGACCAAGCGCGCACTATCCAACCCAATTGTTACAGTTTGTGTATCGGTATTATTTTCTTTTTCCGCCCATGCCGCGAACCTCACCGTCGGCTATCAAACCGGAATAGACCCCAGCAAAGTCCCCCAGGCGGATGGACTCTACGAGAAAACCATCGGCCAAAAAATTGACTGGCGTCGTTTCAACAGTGGGCCGGAAGTAGTAACCGCCATCGCCTCGGGTGACGTACAGATTGGCAACCTCGGCTCAAGCCCGCTGGCCGCGGCCGCCTCGCGCAATTTGCCGATCGTCGCGTTTATCGTTTCTGCCCAGATCAACGCCGCCGAAGCGTTGGTGGTGCGCAACGGCAGCGGCATCGATAAACCGGAAGATCTGATCGGCAAGACTATCGCCACACCGTTCGTTTCAACCTCTCACTACAGCTTGCTCGGTGCCTTGAAGCACTGGGGCCTGGACGCCTCGAAAGTCAAAGTGGTGAACCTGCAACCGGCGGAAATCGCTGCCGCCTGGAAGCGTGGAGACATCGACGGTGCGTTCGTCTGGTCGCCCGCCCTGGGGGAAATTCGCAAGACTGGCAAGACGTTGACTGACGCCGCACAGGTCGGTCAGTGGGGCGCGCCGACTTTTGAAGTGTGGGTAGCGCGCAAGGATTACGCCGAGAAACATCCGGACGTCGTAGCCAAGTTCGCCAAGGTGACGCTGGACTCGTTCGCCGACTATGCGGCACATAAAGACAGCTGGACCGCCGATTCGGTGCCGGTACAGAAAATCGCCAAACTGACCGGTGCCAATGCCGCCGATGTACCGGAATTGTTGGCCGGTTCTGCATTCCCGGACGCCAAGGCGCAACAAACCACCGCGCTGCTGGAGGGCGGCACGGCGAAGGCGATTGGTGAGACGGCGAAGTTTTTGAAGGAACAAGGCAAGGTTGAGACGGTGCTGCCGGACTATTCGCCGTATGTCAGCGCCAAATTTGTCGCTCAGTAGATAAAACGGTCGCTTCGCAACCGATCGCGAGCAGGCTCGCTCCCACATTGGTTTTGCATACGCCAATAAACGTGTGGGAGCGAGCCTGCTCGCGATGGAGTCACCTCGGTTACAAGGTTTTTTCGAAGATCTTCGAATTACGCTGATAGTTGTACAGCGACGCCCGCGCCGACGGCAGGCGCTCGACGCTGCTTGGCACAAACCCGCGCTCGCGGAACCAGTGAGCCGTACGGGTAGTCAGGACAAACAAGGTTTTCAAACCCTGAGCCCGGGCACGGGTTTCAATCCGTTCCAGCAGCTCATCCCCGCGACCGCCATGACGGTACTCCGGGTTCACCGCCAGACACGCCAACTCCCCGGCATCCGAATCGGCAATCTGATACAGCGCCGCGCAAGCGATGATCATGCCTTCGCGCTCGACCACGCTGAACTGCTCGATCTCACGCTCCAGCACCTCACGCGAACGCCGCA
The DNA here is from genome assembly GCF_019956105.1 of Pseudomonas sp. BF-RE-25. Lineage (NCBI taxonomy): Bacteria > Pseudomonadati > Pseudomonadota > Gammaproteobacteria > Pseudomonadales > Pseudomonadaceae > Pseudomonas > Pseudomonas sp. BF-RE-25. Next base: position 109,397 of record NZ_JAHBDB010000033.1, on the reverse strand, counting down.
CCAGAATCCCCTGCTCTTCCAGCGGGCTGATCAAGTCCAGCAAACCGCCAACGTCTTCAATCGCGGCCTCGCGCACGACCTCGAATTGCTCCTGTGCCACCAGCGTACCGCCGCCGTCACGGGTGAACAGTTCGGTCAGCAGCGCGCCGTCTTCGGCGTAACTGACGATATGGCTGCGCGCCACGCCGCCACGGCAGGCTTCAGCCGCCGCATCCAGCAGTTCCGCCTGATAGTTGCTGCCCAGACGCTGCAAATGCGCCGGCACTTGTTGCGGGCGCAGCTCGCGCACCAGACGACCGTTTTCATCGATCAAGCCCAGGTCCGCGCCGAACAGCAGCAGTTTATCGGCACCCAGGTCGATGGCGGCGCGGGTCGCGACGTCTTCGCAAGCGAGGTTGAAAATCTCACCGGTCGGCGAGTAGCCCAGCGGCGACAGCAGCACGATGGAGCGCTCGTCCAGCAGGCGATTGATGCCTTTGCGGTCAACCCGACGCACTTCGCCGGTGTGGTGATAGTCGACACCTTCGAGCACGCCGATCGGCCGGGCGGTCACCAGGTTGCCGCTGGCCACCCGCAGGCGCGAGCCCTGCATCGGCGACGAAGCCATGTCCATGGACAGGCGCGCTTCGATGGCGATACGCAACTGGCCGACCGCGTCAATCACACACTCCAGCGTCGCGGCATCGGTGATGCGCATGCCGTGGTGGTAATGCGGGGTCAGGCCGCGTGCAGCGAGACGGGTTTCAATTTGCGGACGGGAACCGTGAACCAGCACCAGTCGTACGCCGAGGCTGTGCAGCAGCACCAGGTCGTGGACGATGTTGCCGAAGTTGGGGTGCTCCACGCCGTCGCCGGGCAGCATGACGACGAAGGTGCAATCGCGGTGGGCATTGATGTAAGGCGAAGCGTGACGAAGCCAATTAACGTATTCGGGCATGAACCTGGGCCTGTAATAAATAGCAGCCAAAAAATGGGCGAAACAGAAAACGCACAGCGGGCTGATGGTTATCGTCGGAACAGGCTTGGCGACACGCGCGCTCTCCTCATGAATACGGGTTTAAACATCGGCAATTTATACACTTTGTCGGTCATGACACAGACCCTGTGGGAGCGAGCCTGCTCGCGATGAGGCCAGACCAGTCAACATGGATGTTGAATGATAGATCGCCATCGCGAGCAGGCTCGCTCCCACATGGATGGTGCTCAACCAACCGACATCGGCGATTGGGCCGGTGTCAGGCAGTAATGTTCAATCAACTGTCGTAATAGATGCACGGTAGGCTGCAAACGTGACATTTCGAGGTATTCCCCCGGTTGGTGCGCACACGCGATGTCACCCGGGCCCAGCACCAGCGTTTCGCAGCCAAGGCGTTGAAGATAAGGCGCTTCCGTCCCGAACGCCACTGCTTCGGCGCGATGACCGGTGAGCTGCTCCGCGATGCGGACCAATTCAGCGTCTTCGGCCTGCTCGAAGGGCGGCACTTCAGGGAACAGCGGCGCGTAATCGATCTTCACCTGATGGCGCTCGGCAACCGGCTGGAGTTTCTGCAGAATCTCCGCGCGCAACACCTTGGGGTCCATGCCCGGCAACGGACGCAGGTCGAATTCCAGCGAACACTGACCGCAAATCCGGTTGGGGTTATCCCCGCCATGGATACAGCCGAAGTTCATGGTCGGAGTCGGCACGCCAAACTGCGGATTGCGGAATTCACGTTGCCACAGCAGGCGCAGGCCGCGCAATTCGCCAATCGCATCATGCATGGCTTCGAGGGCGCTATGACCCAGGCGCGGATCGGAGGAATGGCCGCTCTGACCGAGAATGTCGATGCGCTCCATCATGATGCCTTTGTGCATGCGGATCGGCTTGAGCCCGGTCGGCTCGCCGATCACCGCCGCTCGCCCCAACGGACGTCCTGCTGCGGCCAAGGCACGCGCGCCGGACATCGAGCTTTCTTCGTCGCAGGTGGCGAGGATCAGCAACGGCTGTTTGAACGGCTGGTCGAGCAACGGCAGGACGGCTTCGATGGCGAGGGCAAAAAAGCCTTTCATGTCGCAACTGCCCAGCCCGACCCAGCGACCATCGACTTCGGTCAGTTTCAGCGGATCGGTCTGCCACAACGCGCCATCGAACGGCACCGTGTCGCTATGCCCGGCGAGCACCAGACCGCCGGGGCCGGAACCAAAACTGGCCAGCAGGTTGAATTTGCCGGGGCTGACCTGCTGGATATCGCAGGCAAAACCCAGATCACCGAGCCACGTCGCCAGCAAATCGATCACCGGACGGTTGGTCTGATCGAGACTGGCCTGAGTGCAACTGACCGATGGTGCGGCAATCAGCGCAGCGAACTGATCTTTCATCGACGGCAACGGCATCGCTGACTCCAACTCCCGAATTGAAGTCCATCATAGAACCATCCGGTGACAGGAATAAACCGTCGCGGCGCGTAGGTCTGAGCAGTGCTGTACACTGCACGACCTTGGCAGCCACACATTCCCCCGGCTGCGCTCCCGATCCTGGATTTTCCGGCCATGCAGAAAGAAACTGAAATCAAACTCCGCGTCAGCCGCGAAACCCTCGCCGCACTGCGCGAGCACCCGCTCCTGAAAAAACGCAACAAAAGTGGCTGGGAACGCCGTGAACTGATGAACCAGTACTTCGACACGCCTGAGCGCGACCTGGCCCGCGCCAAGGTTGCCCTGCGCCTGCGCAAGGACGGCGAAGAAGTCATTCAGACCCTCAAGACCCGCGGCCAGAGCGTCGCCGGTTTGTCCGAGCGAAACGAATACGACTGGAACCTGCCCAAAGCCAAGCTCGACGTGAAGAAACTCGACGGCGAATGCTGGCCTGAAGAGCTGGCCGAGCTGGACAAGAAAACCCTGAAGCCGATCTTCACCACCGATTTCGTCCGCGAACGCGCTGAAATCGCCTGGGGCCGTGGCAAGACCAAAGTGGTCATCGAAGCCGCGCTGGACCTGGGCCACGTGGTGGTCGGCAAGCAGAAAGAAGAAATCTGCGAGCTGGAACTGGAACTGCGCGAAGGTGAACCGGCTGCATTGCTGGAACTGGCCGCCGAACTGGCCGCGACCCTGGCCCTGATGCCGTGTGACATCAGCAAGGCCGAACGCGGTTATCGCTTGTACGACGCCAACAGCTATTCGTTGAGCCTGCCGGCCCCGCAGATCAGCGCCGAAATGCCGCTGGATGACGCGTTCGCCGCGTTGAGCTGGCACTTGCTGAGCAGCAGCCAGCGTCTGGCCGAGCAATATCGCTTCAATGGCCACTGGCGTCTGTTGCAGGACTGGGTCGAAAACCTCGCTGAATTGCGCGCCCTGCTGAGCAGCCTTGGCCAGGCCGCGCCGCGTCAGTCGACGCACGATCTGCGTCTCGCCCTGGATGCCTTGCTTGAAGACTGGCGTCCGCTGGTTCAAGCCGGTCTGGACGACGAAGACGTGCGCAAAGCCGCGCCGGAGCAGTTCCTCGAAGAACTCGAAGACCCGCGCTGGGGCCTGTTCTCGCTGAACACCTCGCGCTGGTTGCTGGCCCGCACCTGGGCGGCCGATCGTAATGTTCGCGGCAATCGCCAGGGCGCTGCGCAACTGGGTAGCTGGTTGCCGCGCTTGCTCGGTGAAGAAGCGACGTCCCTGCAATTGCAGCGTTACCAGCAGCAGCCGGAAGATCTGGCCGAGCAACTGCCGCGCATCGAGCGCATCCAGTCCTGGTTGCACCATGCGCGCAACGTGCTGGAGGTCCCGGAAATGGATCGACTGTACGGCGAGCTGAAACAGTTGGCGTTGCTGGCTAACGAGCCGATCACCGATGAATTGCTGGATGCGCGTAAGCAGCAGGCGATTGCCGTTTATCAGAATCGTGCCTGGAAAATGCTGCTGCGTATGTAAAACCGTCATCGCCAGCAGGCTGGCTCCCACATTGGCTTTGTGCACGCCACAAAACCCGTGTGGGAGCTAGCCTGCTAGCGATGAGGCCAGCAAATTCACCGCAAATCTTCAGACCGGCAAACTCGTCGTCGACTTGATCTCCGACAACGCCACAATCGAGTTCACCTCCTGAATCCCCGGCACCATCGACAGCTTCTCAAAGAAAAACCGCTCATACGCCTCGATGTCCGCCGTGACAATCCGCAACAAGAAATCCACCGACCCCATCAGCACATAACACTCCAGCACTTCGGGAAAACCGCGAATCGCCTCGGTGAACTCAGTGAAGTTCGAACGCCCGTGCGCGTTGAGTTTGACCTCGGCAAAGATCTGCGTGTTGAGCCCGATTTTCTTGCGGTCCAGCAGCGTCACTTGGCCGCGAATGATCCCCTCCTCCTTCATCCGCTGAATCCGCCGCCAGCACGGCGACTGCGAAAGCCCCACCTGCTCGGCGATCTGCGCGCTGGAGAGCGAAGCGTCCTCTTGCAGCAACGCGAGAATCTTGCGGTCGTAGCCATCCAGTTCGCTTTGCATAGAAAAACCCGTAATCGATGTCTTGTTGAATCGCACGATTCGATAAATCGTTAATTAGCCCCATCATAGATAAGAAATGCCCGGCATCGAATGTAAAAATTCCTCCAGTGATTTTGGAGACCGACCATGCCGCATCTTGAAGCCGTGAACACCTCGCCCACCCGCGCCGATGTCTGGAACGCCAGCAACACCCAGTGTCGTGTGCACTATCAACTGCTGGCCGAAGCCGAACCGGACCTGCTGTGCCGGGCGCTCAACCTGTTCGCACTGCAGTTCCTGACGCCGCAACAGGTCAACGTGCAGCGCACGGACGATCTGCTGGCGATCGACATCGTCATGGACGGACTGAGCTGGCACCGCGCTCAAGTGATCGCGGAAAAACTGCGTAACCTGATCAGCGTCTGCTCGGTGGACCTGCAAACGCCTGATTCTGCGTGGGCTGATGCCGCTCAGGCGACGGGCTGAAAAAACCCGTTACGGCTTCGTCGGGTAGTGGCCCAACGGTCGGTGGGTCCACGACTATCCTTTGCGAACTGTTGTTCACGAGGAGCCCGCATGTCCGTTCAACTTGCCCTTCAGGACCGCTGGCTGGATCTCAATGATTTGCTGCGCGAGCTGGTCGCCCAGGGCTTTATCAGCCAGGATTCGGCCGAGCACGCACTGAATGCCCGCCGCCGTCACGCCGCCAATGGCCAGATGCACCCGCTGGAGTTCATCGCCAGCCAACAGCTGGATGACCTCAGCCGTCCCGGTAAACACCTCGATCTGGAAAGCCTGACCCTGTGGCTGTCGCAGCAGGCCGGTCAGCCTTATCTGCGCATCGATCCGCTGAAAATCAACGTCGCGGCCGTTACGCCGTTGATGTCCTACGCCTTCGCCCAGCGCCACAAGATTCTCGCGGTGTCCATCGATCGCGACGCCGTGACCGTGGCCAGCGCCCAGCCTTACGTCAAAGGTTGGGAAGCCGACCTGACCCATGTGTTGAAGCTGCCGATCAAACGGGTGGTGGCCAACCCGGTGGACATCCAGCGCTTCAGCGTGGAGTTCTTTCGCCTGGCCAAATCGGTCAGCGGCGCAACCAACAACGATCATCAAACCAGTACCCTGGGCAATTTCGAACAACTGCTCAACCTCGGCGCCAGCGATCAGGAGCCGGACGCCAACGACGCGCACATCGTCAATATCGTCGACTGGCTGTTCCAGTACGCTTTCCAGCAACGCGCCAGCGATATCCACATCGAGCCCCGACGCGAGCAAGGCACTGTGCGCTTTCGCATCGACGGTGTGTTGCACAACGTCTATCAATTCCCGCCGCAGGTGACCATGGCGATTGTCAGTCGCCTGAAGAGCCTGGGGCGGATGAACGTCGCGGAAAAACGCAAACCCCAGGACGGCCGGGTCAAAACCAAGACCCCGGATGGCGGCGAAGTCGAACTGCGGCTGTCGACGTTGCCGACGGCGTTCGGCGAAAAAATGGTCATGCGGATTTTCGACCCGGAAGTGCTGCTCAAGGATTTCGATCAGCTTGGGTTTTCCGCCGAAGACCTGCGCCGCTGGCAGGACATGACGAGCCAGCCCAACGGCATCATTCTGGTGACCGGCCCGACCGGTTCGGGCAAGACCACCACGCTCTACACCACCCTGAAAAAACTGGCGACGCCGGAGGTCAACCTCTGCACCATCGAAGACCCGATCGAGATGGTCGAGCCGGCCTTCAACCAGATGCAGGTCCAGCACAACATCGACCTGACCTTCGCCGCCGGTGTGCGCGCACTGATGAGACAAGACCCGGACATCATCATGATCGGCGAGATCCGGGACCTGGAGACGGCCGAAATGGCGATTCAGGCCGCGCTCACCGGCCACCTGGTGCTATCGACGCTGCACACCAATGACGCGCCCAGCGCCATCAGCCGCCTGCTGGAACTCGGTGTGCCGCATTACCTGATCAAGGCCACGGTGCTCGGCGTCATGGCGCAGCGGCTGGTCCGTACGTTGTGCCCGCACTGCAAGGCCCCGCTGACCCTGAGTGAAGAAGACTGGCAAACCCTGACCAAACCCTGGCAAGCGCCGTTGCCCGGCAATGCGCAACGCGCCATCGGTTGCCTGGAATGCCGCGACACCGGCTATCGCGGCCGCGCCGGGGTGTACGAAATCATGCAACTGACGGATGGCCTCAAAGCGCTGATCAACCCCGACACCGACTTGCTGGCGATACGGCGCCAGGCTTTCAAGGAAGGCATGCGCAGCTTGCGACTGTCGGGCGCACAGAAAGTCGCCGCAGGTTTGACGACGATCGAGGAGGTGCTGCGGGTGACACCGCAAAGTGAACAAAAGTAGCTGCGACCGTGATGGAACTCGGCAGGGTCATTGGCAATCCAACCCCGCGTAGTTAACCCAGTGGAGTCACCCATCATGCGTTTCAAACTTGCTGTTGCTACCCTCGCCGTGTTGTCCCTTCCAGTCGGTTCGGCGATGGCTGATGACAGCTTTTGGCGTAACGTCCTTACTTCCGGTGCCACCACCGGCTCGTCCTACCTGACCTCCAGGGATCAAAAGCTGATCGTCGCCGCCCAGGACGACGCCGGCAGCTTTGTCGCCAGTGACGGCGCTATTCGCGGCCCCTATCTGGAAGCCGCAATGCAGAAAGTCCGCGCCGACAACCCGGGCCTGCAGGCCACGGATATGGAACTGGCGAATGCGATCCTGGCGAAGAATGCCGTCGCGTCGAAGTAAGATTTACGGCTGAACAAAAATGCCGCTCACATGAGCGGCATTTTTTATGGGCAACACAAAACCCCTCTGTAGGAGCTGGCTTGCCAGCGATGGTGTATCAGACACATCGATGTCGACTGACACTCCATCGCTGGCAAGCCAGCTCCTACAGAGGGACGGTGTGTTTCAGCGATAGTCGTCCACCGGGACACACGCGCAAAACAGGTTCCGGTCGCCGTAGACGTTATCGACACGATTCACCACCGGCCAATACTTATGTGCCTTGGTGTGCGCGTCCGGCGTGACGCCCTGTTCGATGGTGTAGGGCCGTTCCCAAACCCCAGTGATGTCGGCCAAGGTGTGCGGCGCCCGTTTCAGCGGATTGTCTTCCGCCGGCCAATTGCCGTTTTGCACTTCGGTGATTTCCGCGCGGATACTCAGCATCGCCCCGATAAAGCGGTCCAGTTCCGCCTTCGATTCACTTTCGGTCGGCTCGACCATCAAGGTGCCCGGCACCGGAAAGGACATGGTCGGCGCGTGGAAGCCGTAGTCCATCAGGCGCTTGGCGACGTCCTCTTCGCTGATTCCGGTCAGCACTTTGAGCGGCCGCAGATCAAGGATGCATTCATGGGCCACACGCTCGTTGCGCCCGGTATAGAGCACCGGGAATGCACCCGATAAATGCTGCGCGAGGTAATTCGCGGCGAGGATCGCCACTTCGCTGGCGTCCGCCAGTTGCGGCCCCATCATCGCGATGTACATCCAGCTGATCGGCAGAATGCTCGCGCTGCCCCAAGGCGCCGCGCTGACTGCGCCGTTCTCCGGCAGCGGGCCGTCAATCGCCACTACCGGGTGGTTGGCCACGAACGGCGCCAGATGCGCCCGCACGCCAATCGGCCCCATGCCGGGCCCGCCACCGCCGTGGGGAATGCAGAAGGTCTTGTGCAAATTCATATGGGAAACGTCGGCACCAATGTCCGCCGGCCGCGCCAACCCGACTTGCGCATTGAGGTTGGCACCATCCATGTACACCTGACCGCCGTGACTGTGGATAACTTCACAGATCTCGCTGATGCCTTCTTCGTACACGCCGTGGGTCGAAGGATACGTCGCCATCAGGCAGGCGAGTTTGTCGCCCGCTTCGGCAGCCTTGCCTTTCAGATCTTCCAGATCGACGTTGCCCGCCTCGTCACATTCGACGATCACCACGCGCATTCCGGCCATCTGCGCTGAAGCGGGGTTTGTGCCGTGGGCCGAGGACGGGATCAGGCAGATATCCCGCCCGCCTTGATGCCGACTCTCGTGGTATTTGCGAATCGCCAGCAACCCCGCGTACTCGCCCTGGGCACCCGAGTTGGGCTGCATGCAGATCGCATCGAAACCGGTGATCGCGCAGAGCCAACGCTCCAGTTCTTCGATCATCAGCGTATAACCGGCCGCCTGCTCTTTCGGCACAAAGGGGTGCAAGTTGGCGAATTGCGGCCAGGTGATGGGGATCATTTCGCTGGTGGCGTTGAGCTTCATGGTGCAAGAGCCGAGCGGAATCATCGATTGATTGAGCGCCAGGTCCTTGTTCTCCAATTGCTTGAGGTAACGCAGCATCTCGGTTTCGCTGTGATGGGCGCTGAACACCGGATGACGCAAGTAAGGCGAAGTGCGCAGCAGCCCGTCAGGAATGCCGGAAGGCAGGGTTTCAGCGTCCAGTTCGTCGACGTTGAGCCCATGATCGGCACCCAGGAAGACATCGAACAACTTCGCCACGGTGCTTTCGTCAGAGGTTTCGTCGAGGCTTAGGCCCAATTGCCCACGCCCCAGAATCCGCAGGTTGATCTGCGCGGCCTGCGCGCTTTCGATGATCGCGGTTTGAGTGCCACCGACTTCCAGCGTCAACGTGTCGAAGAAGTGTTTGTTCAGGCGGGTGATGCCACGGCGCTCCAGGCCCACCGCGAGGATGCAGGTCAGCCGGTGAACACGCTGGGCAATCTGCTTCAGCCCCTCCGGACCGTGGTAGACCGCGTAGAAACTGGCGATATTGGCCAGCAGCACTTGGGCGGTGCAGATGTTCGAGTTGGCCTTCTCCCGGCGGATGTGTTGCTCACGGGTTTGCAGGGCCATGCGCAACGCAATGTTGCCACGCGCGTCTTTCGAGACGCCGATGATTCGCCCCGGAATCGCTCGTTTGTATTCATCGCGACTGGCAAAAAACGCCGCGTGGGGGCCGCCGTAACCCATGGGCACGCCAAACCGCTGGGACGAGCCGAACACCACGTCGGCGCCCAATTCTCCCGGCGGCGTCAGCAACAGCAGACTCAGCAAATCGGTGGCGACGCAAGCCAGGGCTTGCTGGGCGTGCAGGTGATCAATCCACGGACGCAGATCGCGAATCTCGCCGTGGGTGTCGGGATACTGCAACAGCGCGCCGAATACCTGGTGCTGCTTCAAGTTATCCACAGCGTCGATGATCAGCTCGAAACCGAAACCTTCGGCCCGGGTCTGCACCACGGAGATGGTCTGCGGATGACAGTTTTCATCGACGAAGAACAGATTGCTCCTGGACTTGGCGACACGCTTGGCCAGGGCCATGGCTTCCGCCGCCGCGGTGGCTTCATCCAACAGCGAGGCATTAGCCAGTTCCAGCCCCGTGAGGTCGATGGTCAATTGCTGGAAGTTCAGCAGCGCTTCGAGCCGACCTTGGGCAATCTCGGGTTGATACGGCGTGTAGGCGGTGTACCAACCTGGGTTTTCCAGGACATTGCGCAAAATGACGGTCGGCGTCAGCGTGCCGTGGTAGCCCATGCCGATCAGGCTGGTCCAGACCTGGTTCTGCTCGGCGTAGCCCCGCAGCTTGGCCAGCGCGGCCTGTTCGTCGAGGGCGGGTGGCAGGTCTAGCGCCCGGTTAAGGCGGATTCCCGGCGGCACCGTCTGCTCGATCAGCTCGACACGGCTACCAACGCCGAGGCTGTCGAGCATCGCCTGCTGCTCGGCGGCATCGGGCCCGAGGTGACGGCGGAGGAAGGCATTGGGGTCGCGTAACTGGCTCAAGGACGGCAACTGGGACATGACGGGCTCTCTCTTGACTGGCGCTCAACGTCGATGCAACACGGTCAAACCAGCATAGCTCCCCTGCGCGAGGCATGGCGTCTTTGGACGCGGCCCGTCCCTGATGCATATAAAACACGCCAGGACTTTGAGGCTCTTTCATTTCAGCGATATATACATCGCCGATAGTTATAAATAGTTATTCTTACTCGCCAAAAATAAAACTCTTCATAAGTACCCGCGCAACGGCGCTTGCAAATAGGTGAAAAGCCGACACTTATTAAAACAGTCAAATTCTTAAAAAACCAATCGCGATAGATAGAATCAAACCATAGCCAATAGATCTATAGCACAATAATCCGCATGCTATGTTTGTTGAGGACTGGGCAACGGAACCAAAAAGCCACTACCCAGTTACAAACAACCCAAGCTACGCTTTATTCGAAATGGAGTTCAAAAATGAGCAGCCAACAAATAGTTGCATATATCGAAGAAGAGCAATTGAAGGCACAAAAAAATAACAACTACAGCTTCTATCTGGCAAAAAAAGTAAATAACAGCTTCACCGTGATCTGGCAGTCAAAAGGCCCTGTAGCTACCGTCAACAACCCTAGCTATCAATACAAAAATACGTTTGATTTAACGACTCCCTCATTCATGGTCAACTATACAAACGACCCCGTGACAACGGGCAATGTCACCTTCACATCCGGTGGGAAAAACCGGCCAATCAGCACAGGCCAATCGACCATACTGGATACAAACGGCACATTTTCGCCACCAAAAAATGACACCAAACCATCGGATATTCTGATCGTCAACCAGTTACAAGCCAACCCACACGAAATATTGCTGGATGCCAAGGGCCAAAATATTTGGGTAAACCGTGAGAGTGGCATGAACATTGGTACCGCGACGTTAACACCAAAAAGTGAATACCAACTATGGTTCGGCAATCTACAAGAAACAGGCTCATTGATTGCTCAAAACCTGTCTTACTCGACTACCGTATCCGTGGTCGATGGACAAAGCGTGACCATTACCTATACCAATGCCGGTGTTTGGGTAGCAGGTGAACCCGCAGACCGCCTCAGCGACAAGGACGTCGCCGCACTGCATGCCAGGGTGGGGATCAAAGTAGCGGCATAGCATGGAGGGCAGATCGAGCATCGTTTGCACAATGGACCGAAAGCATATCGTCTAACCGTTGACCGTCTTCAACGTGCAAACCTGTTCAAAAAACCCTGTACATCCTGGATCTACAGGGTTTTTTATTGACTGTTCCAACGCTGTAGAAATGCAGGACAAAATGGAAAACCGCCATGAGCCAACAACAAATTATTGTTTATATCGAAGAGGCACAACTGATCGCTCAAAAAACCAATAACTACAGCCTTTACCTTGCAAAAATGGTAAACAACAGCTTTACCGCCATATGGTTCTCAAAGGCTTCAAAGGCCACAGTAACCCAGCCTAGTTATCAATACAAAAACATATTCGATATATCCAGCAATTCCTTCATGGTCAACTTTACAAACACTCCATTTCAAGAGGGGGATATTACATTTACTTCAGGAGGTAAAAACCTCCCCATCAACATGGGACAAAAAACGACACTCAATGAATATGGCGTATTCAGCCCCGCCACAAATGGCGGTGTCTCCGGCGATGTTTTGATCAACAACCAATTACCGGGCAACCCTAGAGAAATATTGCTGGACTCCAAAGGTAACAATATTTGGGTGAACTGTTCAGGCGGCATGAGCATCGGTGCAACCACCATGACACCAAAAAACCAGTTCCAACTATGGTTCGGCACAGCCCAGGCAGCGGGATCTTTAATCGCCGGAAATGTATCTAACTCTTACGTCGTCACGGTCAATGACGGAGAGACCAAAACAATCACTTACAACGACAGCGGTGTTTGGGTTCCGGGCGAACCGGCAACACATCTGACAGACGACCAGGTAACGGCGCTTCACGCCAGGGTAAACAAAGCGGTAGCAATGGCGGCATGACTGTTCAGCAAACCTTCACAGCAAGACCTCACCGCACGGCATTAAACAAAAACGCCGCGTTCTCCAGGAAAGGAAAACGCGGCGCTCTTGTAGCGGATCCGCTTTTGGCGATGCTTACTCGCCGATGGCGGCCTTGTAGCCAGCCGCATCAAGCAGTTTGTCCAGATCGGCGGTGTTGCTTGGCTTGAGCTTGAAGATCCAGGCACCGTACGGGTCGGAGTTGAGCAACTCAGGCGAACCGCTCAGGTCTTCATTGACCGCGATCACTTCACCGGCAATCGGTGAGTAGATGTCGGAGGCGGCTTTAACCGACTCCACAACACCCGCCTGATCTTCGGCTGCAAACACATTACCGACTTCAGTCAGCTCAACGAACACCACATCGCCCAAGGCTTCCTGAGCGTGATCGCTGATGCCCACAGTGACGGTGCCATCGGCTTCCAGACGGGCCCATTCGTGACTTTCGGCAAAACGCAGGTCGGCAGGGATATCGCTCATGTTCTGTGTCCTCAAGAAAATTGTCAGCGGTCGTTGCCCGCCAGAAAAGGTTAGATCAAGGTTTTGCCATGGCGTACGAAGGTCGGTTTGACCACTCGGACCGGGTACCACTTGCCACGGATTTCCACTTCTGCGCGGTCGGCAGTCGCCATTGGCACGCGCGCCAGTGCAATCGACTTGCTAAGCGTAGGAGAGAAACTACCACTGGTGATCTCTCCTTCGCCAACATTGGCGATGCGGACCACTTGATGAGCGCGCAAAACCCCACGCTCCTCAAGGACCAGCCCCACCAGTTTGTGCTGTACACCCCCTGCCCGTTCAGCTTCCAGAGCAACACGGCCGATGAACTGGCGAGAGGCCGGCTCCCAGGCAATGCTCCAGGCCATGTTCGAAGCCAGCGGCGAAACATCTTGATGAATGTCCTGACCGTACAGGTTCATGCCGGCTTCGACACGCAGCGTATCCCGTGCGCCAAGGCCAATCGGCGAGATGCCTGCACCCACCAGATCGTTGAAGAAACCTGGCGCCTGACTGGCCGGCAAAATGATTTCCAGACCGTCTTCGCCGGTGTAGCCGGTGCGCGCGATGAACCAGTCACCATCAGGCTGACCTTCAAACGGCTTGAGCAACTGGATCAGGTTGCCGCGAGCCTGGGTGACCAGTTCGGAGATTTTGTGTCGGGCATGCGGGCCTTGAATGGCCAGCATCGCCAGCTCGGAGCGCTCGTTGAGCTGCACATCGAAGCCGTCGAGGTGCGCCTGCATCCACGCCAGGTCTTGATCGCGGGTGGAGGCATTGACCACCAGGCGATAACCGTCCTCGAGGCGATAGACGATCATGTCGTCGACGATGCCGCCAAGCTCATTGAGCATGGTGCTGTACAAGGCACGGCCGGGGCTGTGCAGGCGTTCGACATCGTTGGCCAGCAAATGCTGGAGCCAGGCCTTGGCCTGCCCGCCGCTGACATCGATCACGGTCATGTGGGATACATCGAAAACCCCGCAATCGCGGCGCACCTGATGGTGTTCCTCGACCTGCGAGCCGTAATGCAGAGGCATATCCCAACCGCCAAAATCGACCATCTTCGCGCCGAGGGCGAGATGAAGGTCATACAGAGGCGTACGCTGTCCCATGGGTTTCTCCTTCCGGGCGTGGCGAAGGTGCGGGCCGGTGCTGCACGGAGTGAACGCCTTGAAATAGAAGGCTTTCAGCCGATTTCAGCAACCGGGTCTGTAGGACGGACCGCACCGAATGCCGCGCATTGTAGCCTCAAGGTGTAGGACTGACACCTAGGTGTTTCGATGCGCTGAACGCCGAATCAATCCGATGACCGGTAACAGCCCGACCAAAACCAGGGTCAGCGCCGGTAATGATGCCCTCGCCCACTCGCCCTCGCTGGTCATTTCGAAGATGCGTACCGCCAGCGTATCCCAGCCAAACGGGCGCATCAGCAGGGTCGCGGGCATTTCCTTGAGTACGTCGACGAACACCAGCAACGCAGCGCTCAATGTGCCGGGCAGCAATAACGGCAGATACACTTTGAAAAACAGTCGCGGACCACCGACCCCAAGGCTACGTGCCGCTTCGGGCAAAGATGGCCGTATTCGCGCCAGGCTGTTTTCCAGCGGCCCGTAAGCCACCGCGATGAATCGCACCAGATAGGCCAGCAGCAAGGCCGACAGGCTGCCCAACAGCAACGGCTTGCCGGCGCCACCCAACCATCCCGACAGCGGAATCACCAGTTCGCGATCCAGATAACTGAATGCCAACATGATCGACACCGCCAACACCGAACCCGGCAACGCATAGCCGAGATTGGCCAGGCTGACACCGGAGCGGATCGCCCGGGTCGGCGCCAGACGCCGGGCAAACGCCAGCACCAGCGCAACGCTGACAGTAATCAGCGCCGCCATGCCGCCCAGATACAAGGTGTGGACGATCAGGCCGGTGTAACGCTCATCCAGGTCGAAACGCCCGCGCTGCCAGAACCACACCACCAATTGCAGCACCGGGATCACGAAGGCGCAGGCAAACACCAGACCGCACCAGCTCATCGCTGCCAGCGCTTTGAAGCCGCGCAGGTGATACAGCGCTTTGACCCGCGGTCGTTCATTGCTTGCGCGGTTGGCCCCGCGCGCGCGGCGCTCGCCGTACAACACGACCATCACCACCAACAGCAACAGGCTGGCCAGTTGTGCGGCAGTCGAAAGACTGAAGAAGCCGTACCAGGTTTTGTAGATCGCCGTCGTGAACGTGTCGAAGTTGAACACCGACACCGCACCGAAATCCGCCAGGGTTTCCATCAGCGCCAACGCCACGCCCGCACCGATGGCCGGGCGTGCCATCGGCAACGCGACGCGCCAGAACGCCTGCCACGGCGATTGCCCCAGGACTCGCGCCGCTTCCATCAGGCCTTTGCCTTGAGCGAGAAATGCCGTGCGCGCCAGCAGGTAAACGTAGGGATAGAAGACCAGTACCAGAACAAGGATGACGCCGCCGGTCGAGCGGACTCGCGGCAGTCGCAGGCCCGTGCCGAACCATTCGCGCATCAACGTTTGAACGGGACCGGCAAAATCCAGCAATCCAACGAAGACGAACGCCAGCACGTAGGCCGGAATCGCGAACGGCAGCATCAACGCCCAATCCAGCCAGCGCCGACCAGGGAATTCGCAGAGGCTGGTAAGCCAGGCGAGGCTGACACCCAGCAGCGTTACGCCGGCACCGACGCCAAGCACCAGGGTCAGCGTGTTGCCCAGCAGCCGCGGCATCTGCGTGTCCCAGAGGTGGGACCAGATTTGATGATCGATGGTTTGCCAGGAGAGCAACAGAACGCTGAGGGGCAGCAAGACCAGCGCAGCGATGGCGAAGACCAGGGGATACCAGCGGCGTTGGGCGGGGTGGGCCAAGGACAAGCTCTCAAGCGGATGGACGATACACAGAGGCCATTGTAGGAGCGAGCTTGCTCGCGATGAACGTCACGACACCGCGGACCGTCAGGCACCCCGCGTTATCGTTAACATTCATCGCGAGCAGGCTCGCTCCTACAGGGTCAGCGGTGTCTGCACACAGGCGGGGCGCAGTATATCGACAGACTCAGTTCCAGCCAGCCCGATCCATCATGCGAATCGCTTCAGCCTGACGTTTACCGGCGACTTCCACCGGCAAGGTATCGGCGACGAACTTGCCCCACGCGGCGACTTCCGCGGACGGCGCCACCGTAGGGTTGGCCGGGAATTCCTGGTTCACATCAGCGAAGATCTTCTGCGCCTCAGGCGTGGTCATCCACTCCACCAGCGCCTTGGCCGCTTCCGGGTGCGGCGCGTGCTTGGTCAGGCCAATGCCCGAAAGATTGACGTGTACGCCTCGATCAGCCTGATTCGGCCAGAACAGCTTCACCGCCAGATCAGGCTTCTGCTTGTGCAGACGGCCGTAGTAGTAAGTGTTGACGATGCCGACGTCGCACTGGCCGGCGTTGATTGCTTCCAATACCGCGACATCATCGGAGAACACGTCGGTGGACAGGTTGTTGACCCAGCCTTTGAGGATCTTCTCGGTTTTCTCGGCGCCATTCACTTCGATCATGGTGGCGGTCAGTGACTGGTTGTAGACCTTCTTCGCCGTACGCAGGCACAGGCGGCCTTCCCAGTTCTTGTCGGCCAGACCTTCGTAAGTGGTCAACTCGCCCGGTTTCACCCGGTCGGTGGAGTACGCGATGGTCCGCGCCCGCAGGCTCAGGCCGGTCCAGGCATGAGAAGCCGCACGGTATTGCGACGGGATGTTGGTGTCGATGGTTTTCGAAGTGAAAGGTTGCAGGATGCCCATCTGCTCGGCTTGCCACAGGTTGCCGGCATCGACGGTCAGCAGCAGGTCGGCGGTGGCGTTCTCGCCCTCGGCCTTGATGCGCTGCATCAGCGGCGCTTCCTTGTCGGTGATGAACTTCACCTGCACGCCGGTTTTCGCGGTGTAGGCGTCGAACACCGGCTTGATCAGCTCGTCGATACGCGAGGAGTAAACCACCACCTCGTCAGCGGCCTGGGCGACGGTGCTGCCGATCAGGGTCAGGGCGAGTGCTGTCAGTAGACGCTTCGGTGCCAACATGGGAGCGATCTCTCAATTCGAAAAGTGAGGGCAAATGATAAGGACTCACATTTACCATCTCAATCGATCAGTTTGCGGAGGAGTTACCAGATGTTGCGTGGTTTGAAATGTGTGATGGATGTGCCGACGCCTTCGCGGGCAAGCCTCGCTCCTACAGGGATTGCAGAAAGTCTGTAGGAGCGAGGCTTGCCCGCGAAGGGGCCATCAGCTCCAGCGAAAGTCAGGCCTTGGCCAGAGCCGGCAGATCCCCGGTCAACCCCAACGCCTCACGCACAAACAACGCCTTGGCCTCCGGCATCTGCTCGACGATCTTCAAACCGGTATTACGCAACCAGCGCACCGGCAGCGGATCTGCCTGGAACAAGCGCTCGAAGCCTTCCATCGCTGCCATCAACGCGAGGTTATGCGGCATGCGCCGACGCTCGTAACGGCTCAGCACTTTCGCATCCGCCAACCGCTCGCCCCGCTCGGCTGCTTGCAGCAGCACTTCAGCCAGGACCGCGGCATCCAGGAAACCGAGGTTCACCCCTTGCCCGGCCAACGGGTGAATGGTGTGCGCCGCGTCGCCGATCAGCGCCAGGCCTTCGGCCACATACCGCTTGGCATGACGCTGGCGCAGCGGCACGCAAAGACGTGGGTCGGCGCTCAGCACCGTGCCGAGCCGGCCTTCAAAGGCGCGTTCCAGTTCGAGGCAAAACGCTGTGTCGTCCAGCACCATCAGCCGTTCGGCTTCGCTCGGCGTAGTCGACCAGACGATCGAACACCAATCCTGCTGACCGTCGCGTTCCAGCGGCAGAAACGCCAAGGGGCCGTTGTCGGTGAAGCGCTGCCAGGCCGTCATTTGATGAGGCCTGGTGCTGCGCACACTGGTGACGATCGCATGGTGCAGATAATCCCACTCGCGCGTGGCCACCCCGGCCAGGCGCCGAACCGCCGAGTTGGCGCCATCCGCCGCAATCACCAGCGGCGCACGCAAGGTGCGGCCATCGGCGAGCGTCAGCAGCCAGTCATCGCCGGAGCGGCGCATCTGCTCCAGGCGCGCATTGGCCAGCATCCCGAGGTCGCAGTCGTGCAAACGGTCGAGCAAGGCGTCCTGAACCACGCGGTTCTCGACGATATGCCCGAGCACGTCGGCATGCACGCTGGCGGCAGAAAAGTGGATCTGCCCGGTGCCGCTGCCGTCCCAGACATGCATGTCGGTGTACGGGCTGCTGCGCCGGTTGGCAATGCCATCCCACACGCCGAGGCGTTCAAGAATCCGCTGGCTGGCCGCCGATAACGCGCTCACGCGCGGTTCGAACGGCGCTTGCCCGTCGAAGGGTTTGACGCTCATCGGGCTGCCGTCCAGCAGCAGGACTTCCAGCCCGCTGTCCTGTAACGCCAGCGCCAGGGCGCTGCCGACCATTCCGGCCCCGACAATCAGCAGATCTGCGCGCATGTCCATGCTTTAAGCCTGTCTCGCTTGCGGCTTGAGCCGCACGTAAAGGGTTTTCTGGACCCGCGCCACCAAGGTGCCGGCGCCGTCGTGGATATCGACCTGCAATTGCGGCAGGTATTTTTCGCCGTTCGCCGTTTGCCGGCGGACTTCGTCGAGCAAGGTCTCGTCGACCCTGAAATTGGCGAACACCGGGCCTTTGCCCGGCGAGATGAAATCGATGTCTGCCGTTTTGTCCCAGACGATGTAATTGCGTCCGAGGTTTTCCATCAGCATCAGCATGTAGAACGGATCGACCATCGAATACAGGCTGCCACCGAACTGCGTGCCGACGTAATTGCGGTTGTACCTGCCCAGACCCATGGACACCGTGATGTCCCGAAAGTCATCGCTGATGTGCCGCACGCGAACCCCGGCGCCCAGGTACGGCGGGTAGAAGGTCATGAACCAACGCATCAACCGCGCTTTGCCGAACCTGCTCGTCAGCCACTTACGCATCGGGACGCGTACCCAGGCCCATGGCCTGTCGGGCAAACCAGCGCTTGGCCGGCGGCAGCAGATCGAGGCCGAGCAGGCCAATGTTGCGGCCCAGCGAAACCAGTGGTTGAGTGCTGCCGAACAACCGCGTGACCTGATCGGAGAAACCCACGGTCAGGTTCTGATCCATCCGCTGGCGTTCGCGGTAAGCCTGCAAGGTCGCGAAATCGCCGAGCGAAGTCTCGCTCGCCAGCAGCGCATCCGCCAACGCTTGCGCATCACGCAGCGACAGGTTGAAACCCTGGCCGGCAATGGGGTGCAGGCTGTGGGCGGCGTTGCCGAGGATCGCCAGATGCGGACGCACCTGCTCTTCGGCTTCGATCAGCGTCAACGGATAAAGATGCCGTGCGCCGACCTGTTTCAACGTGCCGAGGCGGTAACCGAACACGCCCTGCAATTCGCTGAGGAAACTGCGTTCATCCAGGGCCGCAAGCCGTTGCGCGTCCATGCCCAGACGGGTCCAGACCAATGCGCAACGATTTTCCGGCAACGGCAACAACGCCATCGGACCGTCGTCGGTGAAACGCTCGAACGCCATGCCGTTGTGCGCTTCGCTCGGGGTGATGTTGGCGATCAGCGCGCTCTGGTTGTACGGGCGCTTTTTGATGCCGATCCCCAATTGCTCGCGCAGGCCGGAACGACCGCCATCAGCGAGCACTGCGAGGTCGCACTCCAGCATCGTTTCGTCGCTGAGGGTCAGGCGATAGCCGTCGGTCAGCGGTTCCATGCGCGTGACTTCCGCCGGGCAGCGCCAGGTGACCACGTCCTTGTCCAGACCTTGCCAGAGGCATTGGCCGAGCCAGGCGTTTTCCACCACATACCCCAGCGCCGGCACACCCTCTTCCATCGCCGACAAGCGCGCGGTGGAGAAACGGCCACGGTCGGAAACGTGAATCTGCTTGATCGGCTCGGCACGGCGGGAGATTTCCTGCCACACGCCCAACCGTTGATAAATCTGTTTGGCACCGTAGGACAACGCCGAAGAACGGGCGTCGTAGCTCGGTTGATAGGTGTGGCCGGGGGCAAACGGTTCGATCAGCACGATCTTCCAGCCGCGCGCCTTGGCTCCGGCCTGCAAGGCCAACGCCAGGCTGGCACCGACCAGGCCGCCACCGATAATTGCCAGATTGACTCGACTCATGCTGCTTTTGTCCGCGCTTGCGCCATCAAGGCTTCAATCTCGGCGACCGTTTTCGGTACGCCATTGGTCAGGATTTCACAGCCGGTTTTGGTGACCACGACGTCGTCCTCGATGCGCACGCCAATGCCGCGCCATTTCTTCGCTACGTTCTGGTTGTCCGGGGCGATGTAGATCCCCGGTTCCACGGTCAGCGCCATGCCGACTTCCAGCACGCGCCATTCGCCGCCGACCTTGTACTCGCCGACGTCATGCACATCCATGCCCAGCCAGTGGCCGGCGCGGTGCATGTAAAACGCTTTATAGGCTTCGCTGGCGATCAGTTCGTCGACGTTGCCCTGCAACAGGCCCAACTTCACAAGACCGGTGGTAATCACCCGGACCGTGGCTTCGTGCGCCTGATTCCAGTGTTTGTTAGGGGCGATTTCGGCAAAGGCTGCTTCCTGTGAAGCCAGTACCAACTCGTAGATCGCCTTCTGTTCCGCTGAATACTTGCCGTTGACCGGCCAGGTGCGCGTGATGTCGCTGGCGTAGCAGTCGATCTCGCAACCGGCGTCGATCAGTACCAGATCGCCGTCCTTGAGCACCGCGTCATTCTGCTGGTAATGCAGGATGCAGCTGTTGCGCCCCGCCGCGACGATCGAACCATACGCTGGCATCTTCGCCCCGCCCTTGCGGAACTCGTAATCAAGCTCGGCTTCAAGGCTGTACTCATGCAACCCGGCCCGGCTGGCCTGCATCGCGCGAATATGCGCCTGAGCGGAAATCCGCGCGGCTTCGCGCATCACCTTCACTTCTGCCGCCGATTTATACAGGCGCATGTCGTGCAGCAGATGATCCAGCGCAACGTATTCGTTCGGCGGCTGCGCGCCGAGGTGCGCCTTGGAGCGGATCACGTTGATCCATTCCATCAGGTGGCGATCGAATTCCGGGTTGCTGCCCATCGCCGAATACACCCGGTCGCGTCCTTCGATCAGGCCCGGCAGGATGTCGTCGATGTCAGTGATGGGGAAAGCGTCGTCGGCACCGAAGTCGCGGATCGCGCCTTCCTGACCGGCACGCAGACCGTCCCAGAGTTCTCGCTCGGCGTTGCGTTCACGGCAAAACAGCAGGTATTCGCCATGCTCACGACCCGGCATCAGCACGATAACGGCTTGAGGCTCGGGGAAACCGCTGAGGTACTGGAAGTCGCTGTCCTGGCGGTAAACATGCTCGACGTCGCGGTTGCGGATGGCGACCGCGGCGGCGGGCAGAATCGCGATGCTGTTGGGTTCCATCTGCGCCATCAAGGCCTTGCGGCGACGGCTGTATTCCGATTTCGGGATATGAATCATGGGCAGATGGCTTTTCCTGGCTCGCGATTAATGCAACGACGGTTTGGCGGCAGCCGGCGCTTCTGGCTTGCGGGTTTCCGAGAACAGCAGCAGCGGCGCGACACGCAGGTACTCCATGACTTCCATGTAGTCGCTTTCGCCGTCGTCGGACTCTTCCAGCGCGTCTTGCACCTGGGAAATCGCCGCCAGATCCTGCAACACTTCGGTGGCCTCGGTGCTGAGCATGCTGCTGTCGCGGCAGTTCAGGCCGAAACCGCTGAGGAAGCCCTGGCACCATTGGCCCAGTGCGGCGGCACGGTCAGCCAGCGGCGCGTCATCGGTCGGCAGCAGCAGAACGACGGTCACGTCGTCGCCGGTGAGTTCACCCTTGACCATCTCTTGCAAGCCGATCAAGGCGTTGCGAACGTTGTCTTGCGGCTCGCCTTCGAGCAGCTCGGCGGCATCGATCAGCCACTCTTCTGCATTGAAACCGGCGCCGGCGCAGCTGCGGCCGAGCAGCAGGCCATGCAGTTCGGCAGGCGAGACGTTGTGACCGCTGGAAGTCAGCAGGGTGGCGAAGGCTTGGTACGGAGAATTCTGAATGGGCATGGGCAGCTAGGCGCCAGACGGCGCTATGTCTAGAATGAAGGCCTTGTATCCTACATCGACTACCCCTGTAGGAGCGAGCTTGCTCGCGATGAACCCGAGAACGCCGCTGGGTGTCAGGGACCCAGCGTTATCGTTGGCGACCATCGCGAGCAAGCTCGCTCCTACGGTTCAACACCCATCAGACATTTCAGTGGACACAATGGAAGACACCGACCTGCAAGCGCTGATGGCCAGACTCGAACTGCTAATTGATCGAGTCGAGCAACTTAAGAGTCAAAATGGACTCCTACTAGCTCAGGAAAAAACCTGGCGCGAGGAACGCGCTCACCTCATTGAAAAGAACGAAATCGCCCGGCGTAAGGTCGAATCGATGATTTCGCGCCTCAAGGCCCTGGAGCAAGACTCATGAGTTCAAGCAATAGCGTCACCGTGCAGATCCTCGACAAAGAATATTCGATCATTTGCCCCCAGGAAGAGCGCAGCAACCTGGTGAGCGCCGCCCGTTACCTGGACGGCAAGATGCGCGAGATCCGCAGTAGCGGCAAAGTCATCGGCGCAGATCGCATCGCCGTGATGGCCGCGCTGAACATCACGCACGACCTTCTGCACAAGGAAGAGCGGCCGGATGTACAGGTCAGCGGTTCGACCCGCGAGCAGGTGCGCGACCTGCTGGATCGCGTCGATCTGGTGCTCGCCACCGATCCAGACGTCACCAAGGGCTGATTCGTCCGACCGCTTGGGTTATACTCGCAACACTCCCTGGGGTGCTTGCCAGTTGACCACGTCCCTGAGCCGATTCGCACTACCCTGGAGGCTGCACGTTGGGCTGGTGTGCATGTCCGCTAGACGGAAAGCCTTAAAGCCTACTGCATCTTCCACCTTGAACTTTCGGGTTCAAGGGCTAAGTCAGCAGCGGTTCATCCGGGGAGCCTGATTCCAGTCCGATGCCGGTTTAAATACCGGCATCGGCTTTTTTACGGGTACGCTTTGTGTACCCGCACTGCCGAAGCCCGAATCCATGACCGAACCTGCGCTGCTGCCCCGCCCGCAACTTCGACGCATGCTGCGCAAGGCCCGCCGCGCACTGACAGCCAGTCAGCAGCGCCAGGCCGCTCGCGGGCTGTACAAGCAATTGGCCCAGCAGCCGTTGTTTCGCCGCGCCAAACATATCTCGCTCTATTTACCCACCGACGGTGAAATCGATCCGCGCCTGTTGCTGCGCGCCGCGCAACGTCGGGGCAAGGCGACTTACCTGCCGGTGCTCAGCGCCTGGCCGCGAACCAAAATGGTGTTCCAGCGGATTCGCCCCGGCGAAAAGCTCCAACCCAATCGCTTCCGTATTCTCGAACCCAGGCACAACCTCGCCCGACAACGCAAAGTCTGGGCGCTCGATCTGGTGCTGTTGCCGCTCGTGGGATTCGACGATGTCGGTGGCCGACTCGGCATGGGCGGTGGTTTCTACGACCGGAGCCTGGCGTATCTGGCGCGGCGGAAAAACTGGCGCAAGCCGACGCTATTGGGGCTGGCCCATGAATGTCAGAAGGTCGGAAGACTGGCTCAGGCGAGCTGGGATGTGCCGTTGCAAGGAACGGTTACAGACAAGGCGTGGTATTTCGCAGACTAGACGCCACTCGAATCAGCGGCGTCGAAAAGACAGGTTCAGCGCTTGAAGGCTGACGGCTGTTGTTGCTGCGCGATTTCAATCGGCGCATCGGTCTTGTTGCTCCACAAGCTTTGGGCATAGCCAGTGGTCACGACGCCAAGGCCGAACAAAATAACCAAAATCCATAGTAAATCCGGTTTGCGTTTCATCGATTGCCCCCCAAAGGCACATCAATACGATGACAGCAGCGGTTTCCGTTGTAGGTGTAGGCCGTGCAGCAGCGTCAAGCTTAGAAGGCCGGCATTTTGCGACAACGTGAACCGACACGCAAACGCTGGCGTCAACCGACCGTCGGTTTGTCATAAAATCGCCCGACAACTTGTCCACCTGACTCGCAAGGAGCAAAAACCATGGCCTATTGGCTGATGAAATCCGAGCCCGACGAGCTCTCGATCAAAGGTCTGGAGAAGCTCGGCAAAGCGCGCTGGGATGGGGTTCGCAACTATCAGGCGCGTAACTTTTTGCGTGCGATGGCGGTCGGCGACGAGTTCTTCTTCTATCACTCCAGCTGCCCGGAGCCCGGGATTGCCGGGATCGGGAAGATTGTCGAAGCGGCGTATCCGGACCCGACGGCGCTGGAGCCGGAGAGTCATTATTACGACCCGAAGGCCAGCGCCGAAAAAAACGCCTGGAGCGCGATTGATGTCGCGCATGTGGAGACGTTTTCCAGGGTGTTGAAGCTGGATTATTTGAAGCAGCAGACGGCGTTGGCGGAGATGCCATTGGTGCAGAAGGGTTCGCGGCTGTCAGTGATGCCGGTGACGGCCGAGCAGTGGAATGCGGTTCTCGCTTTACGCTAAAAACCGCCCGGTCACGCTCTTTTAGCCAACCCGATCGCACAGGCATGGCTTTTCAGTTGACTGGTATCAAATCGTCTCGGTGTCAGATCAGCCAGACTAGTACGCAACAGCCGCAGGATAGCCGCATGTCTATGCACAGTCGCTCTTCGATTTTATTCGCCAGCGCCCTGATGGTGTTGCTGATGGCGGCCGGTGGTTTCGGGTACTGGAAGTCCATGCATGGCCGTCTACCCGAAGGTTTGTATTTCGGTAACGGTCGCCTTGAGGCCACTGAAGTACAGATCGCCAGCAAGACCCCGGGACGACTGGCCGAGGTACTTGTCAACGAAGGCGACAAGGTGACCAAGGGTCAACTGCTGGCACGCATGGACACCCGAACCCTCGAAGCGCAACGGAGCGAGGCTGAAGCCGAGGTGCTGCGTGCCCGAGAAAATCTTTCCGCCGCCCGGGCCAACGTCCAACTGCGCCAGAGTGAACAGCTGCTGGCCCAACAGGAACTCAAGCGCTCACAGGAGTTGTTCAAGCACGGCTTCGTGAGTGGCCAGATCATTGATCAACAGCAGGCGCGCCTGGACACAGGCAGCGCCGCGGTTGCAGCGTCCAGGGCTCAGGTATCGGCCGTCGGCGCGGCGATTGGCGCTGCACAGGCACACGTGGCGATGTTGACCAGCGAGATAGATGACAGCAGCCTGCTGGCGCCCATCGACGGTGTGATTCAGCTGCGCACGGCCGAGCCGGGCGAAGTGCTCGGTGCCGGCGGACGGGTGCTACTGCTGATCGACCCTAACGACCAATACATGAACCTTTACCTGCCCGCCTCGGTGACGGGTCGCCTGGCGGTCGGCGACAATGCGCGGATTCTGCTGGACGCCCTGCCGGACCACCCCTTGCCGGCAAAAATCAGCTTCGTCGCCGCCAAGTCGCAGTTCACTCCCAAAGAAGTCGAGACCCACGACGAGCGACAAAAACTGGTGTTCCGCGTCAAGCTGCGACTGACCGATCCGAGCGCCCTGCCCCAGGCTAAACCGGGCATGCCAGGTGCCGGTTACGTGCGCACCATGCCAATTGACTGGCCGGCCAACCTGCAATGATCGGCCTGGCGCTGCAAGCGACCGGCATCAACCACCGCTATGGCAAGCAACAGGCGTTGAGCGACATCCATTTCAGTCTGCCCGCGGGAACCCGCTGCGGGCTCATCGGCCCCGATGGTGCCGGCAAGTCCAGCCTGCTGGGGTTGATTGCCGGGGTTAAGATCCTGCAGGAGGGTCAGCTGGAGGTCCTCGACGGTTCAATCCAGAACCGCCGCCATCGCAACAGTCTGTATGCCCGCATTGCTTTTATGCCCCAAGGGCTGGGCGGTAATCTGTACCCCGAGTTGTCAATCAGCGAGAACATTCAGTTTTTCGCCACCCTGTTTGGCCTGTCGAAAGCCGAATGTGATCAGCGCATGCACAGCCTGTTGCTGGCCACCGATCTGCTGCGGTTTTCCGATCGTCCGGCGGGCAAGCTGTCTGGCGGCATGAAACAAAAACTCGGGCTCTGTTGTGCGCTGATCCATGAGCCGGATCTGCTGATCCTGGACGAACCGACTACCGGGGTAGACCCCTTGTCCCGTCGGCACTTCTGGGAACTGGTGGACGACGTGCGCCGGCAACGCCCGCAACTGACATTGCTGGTTGCCACGGCCTATATGGAAGAAGCCGAGCAATTCGAGCACTGCCTGATGCTCGACGGCGGCCAGTTGATCGCCACGGGGCTAACCGGTGAACTGGCAGCGGCAACCCCGAGCGGCAAACTTGATGCCGCATTCACGCATTTTCAGGGCGACAGCGACCAAGACAAGCCGTCGATGGTGATCCCACCCAGAACCGGTGCCAACACTGAGATCGCCATCCAAGCCCACGACCTGACCCTACGCTTCGGCGATTTTACTGCCGTAAACAAGGTCAGTTTTGCCATCGGACGGGGCGAGATTTTCGGTTTTCTCGGTTCCAACGGCTGTGGCAAAACCACCACCATGAAAGTATTGACCGGACTTATTCCTGCCAGTGAAGGCAGCGCTTCACTGCTGGGTAACCCTGTGAATGCCAAGGACCTGGCGACCCGAAAACGCGTCGGGTTCATGTCCCAGAGCTTTTCGCTATACGGCGAACTCAGCGTGCGGCAGAACCTGAACTTACACGCACGGCTGTTCGATTTGCCCAAGGCAGACAGTGTTCAGCGCATCAACGAACTGATCCAGCGCTTCAATCTGGGCAGTGTCGCCGATCAACAGTCCGGCGCGCTTCCCTTGGGTCTGCGTCAGAGACTGTCCCTGGCGGTGGCGGTGTTGCATCGTCCGGAGGTGCTGATTCTCGACGAACCGACCTCCGGCGTGGACCCGGCGGCGCGCGATGATTTTTGGCGATTGCTGGTCGAACTCTCGCGCGAGCAAGGCGTGACCATTTTTCTCTCCACGCACTTCATGAATGAAGCCCAGCGCTGTGACCGCATCTCACTGATGCACGCCGGCAAGGTGCTGGCCTGCGACACGCCTGCAGCGCTGCAAC
Organism: Pseudomonas sp. BF-RE-25; assembly: GCF_019956105.1. Classification (NCBI taxonomy): domain Bacteria; kingdom Pseudomonadati; phylum Pseudomonadota; class Gammaproteobacteria; order Pseudomonadales; family Pseudomonadaceae; genus Pseudomonas; species Pseudomonas sp. BF-RE-25. The sequence continues at coordinate 82,515 of NZ_JAHBDB010000033.1, read as the reverse complement.
AGCAGTTCAAGGGCGAAACCCTGGAAGCCGCGTTTGTCACTTGCCTGGAACAGGCGCAAGGCCCCACACAAACTCCGACACCTACAGCGCCCGATGCCCCTGCGGCCAGCCACGTCACACCGCTGAAGAAACGTCGTTTCAGTGCCGGACGCCTGGTCGCGGTAGCCAGTCGTGAAGGCAAGGGGTTGCTGCGCGATAAGGTACGGATGGCCTTTGCCTTGCTCGGGGCCGTTTTCATGATGGTGATCTTCGGCTATGGCATCTCCCTGGATGTGGAAAAGCTCCCCTTCGCCGTCTTCGATCAGGACCAGACATCACAGAGTCGCGCCTATCTGGAAGCGTTTCGCGGCTCTCGTTATTTCGACGAACAGCCGCCCATTCGTGATGCGAAAGAACTGCACCGTCGCCTTCAACGCTCGGAAATCAAACTGGCACTGGAAATACCACCGGGATTTGGCCGGGATTTGTACGCTGCTCGACAGCCCGTCGTGGCCGCCTGGCTTGATGGCGGCATGCCGTTTCGGGCCGAGACCAGCCGCAATTACGTCGAAGCGGTGCACCAGGCCAACCTTCAACAACTGGCCGAACAGAGCAGTCCGGCATTGAAATCGCAGGCCGCAGCCAAACTGGAAACCCGCTTCCGATACAACCAGGATGTCGTCAGCGTCAACGCCATCGGCCCGGGAGTCATGGCGCTGATCCTCGCGTTCATCCCCGCCATGCTGACCGCGCTGGGTATCGTCCGGGAAAAGGAACTGGGGTCGATCACCAATTTCTACGCCACACCGCTGACCCGACTGGAGTTCCTGCTGGGCAAGCAGGCCCCTTATCTGGCAATCAGCTTGATTAACCTCGCCGTACTGGCGGCCATGAACCGTTGGCTGTTCGGTGTGCCGTTCAAGGGCAGCGGCCTGACCCTGGCATTCGGCGGGCTGCTTTATGTGCTGGCAACGACCAGCATGGGCCTGCTGATTTCATCGTTTACCCGAACCCAGATTGCCGCGATCCTCGGCACCATGATCATCACCAGCCTGCCAACGATTCAGTTTTCCGGGCTGATCGTACCGCGCTCCTCACTTGACGGTGCTGCGTCGGTGATGGGAATGCTGTTCCCGGCCGGTTACTTCCTTGACCTCGCCGTCGGCACGTTCACCAAAGCACTGGACATCCGTCAGTTATGGCCGCAATGCCTGGCATTGTCCGGCTTCTTTCTCGTGTTCACCGGGCTCAGCCTGGTCATGCTGAAAAAGCAGGAGGCCTGATGCACAAGTGCGCGCATATCCTGCGGTTGGGCCTCAAGGAAATGACCAGCCTGAGACACGACAGTGTGTTGCTGCTGTTCCTTTTCTATGCCTTTACGGTAGCGATCTATATGCCGGCTGCCGGCTCAGTGATCGGTGTGCATAACGCCAGCGTGGCCATGGTGGACGAAGACCACAGCCACCTTTCGCGGCAGTTGGCCCAGGCCCTGCAACCGCCGGAGTTCCAAAGCCCGGTGTTGCTGCCTTACGCTCAACTCGATCAGGCCTTGGACAGTGGCCAGTACACGTTTTTGATTAACGTGCCGGCAGGTTTCCAGGCCGACTTGCTGGCAGGTCGTCAGCCGACGGTGCAAGTGAACGTCGATGCCACAGCCATGAGCCAGGCATTCATGGGCGCCGGTTACATCGGGCGGATTTTCCAGCGCGAGCTACTCAACTATAGCGGACAGAGCGATGCCGCCAGTCAGTCCCCGGCGCTGCTGACCACCCGCTCCCTGTTCAATACCAATCTGGAAGGCGGCTGGTTTCTGGCGGTGATTCAAATCGTCAACAACATCACCATCCTTGCCATCATCCTGACCGGTACGGCGCTGCTGCGTGAGCGTGAACACGGCACGCTCGACCATCTACTGGTGCTGCCGCTGACGGCGCTGGAGATCATGCTGGCGAAAATCTGGAGCAACATGCTGGTTGTGGTGCTGTGCACTTGGCTATCACTGGAAGTGATTGTCAAAGGTGCGCTGGGCGTGCCGCTGGCTGGCGCGATGAGTCTGTTTTTGCTGGTGACTGCGGTTTATCTGTTCGCCAGTACGGCGCTGGGGATTTTCCTCGCGACCCTCGCCCGCTCAACGCCACAGTTCGGTCTGCTGAGCATTCCGGTGATCATCCCGATGTTGCTGCTGTCCGGCGGCAGCACGCCACTCGACAGCATGCCCCAATGGCTGCAATGGGTCATGCAGGGCTCGCCGTCGACGCATTTTGTCAGCCTCAGCGCCGCGATATTGTTTCGTGACGCCGGTCTGAGCGTGGTTTGGCCGGATTTGCTGGTGCTGACAGCCATCGGCCTGCTGTTCTTCGCGATTGCGTTGCTGCGGTTCCGCAAAAGCCTGACGTCCTGAAGCATCAAGTACTGGAGCAACATGGCTTAGCGGCGATGGCGTTCTTGAGGACGCTATCGCTGGCAAGCCAGTTTCGGCCCCTGATTACTGAATGATCAGGTTGTTAAACAACAAGTCCTCAACCACCGGCTTGCCGGTTTCGTCGCTCATGATCTGCTGGGTCTGCTTCAACGCTTCCTGACGCAGCTTTTCCTTCCCCTCGATGCTGTTCATCGCCTCGGAGGTTTGCTGGGTGAACAACGCCACCAGTTGATTGCGAATCAACGGTTCATTGGCCTTCACCTGTTTGGCGGCCTCATCACCGGTGACCCGCAACGCTACATCAGCCTTGAAGACCTTCAACTTCGCCGTGCCATCCAACCCATAGTTGCCCACGAATGGCGGGCTCAGGGTGAGGTAACTGACTTTCGGGGCTTCACCTTCTTTGGCGGCTTCTTCAGCCACTGCTGCCACAGGCAGAGACAGGGCCAGCAACAACATGATCCACGCTTTCACAATTCGCTCCTTATCCGGTTTGCGGCCTAGCATAACGACCCGCCGCGCAAGCACAAGCTTATGGCTGACTATCAGGGCGGGGCATGCTCGTTGACCCGTCGACTCACACACCTACACTTATCGGCCATCACTCCCAAAGGAATAGCCCTGATGAAAGCCGTGCTGTGCAAAGCCTTCGGCCCTGCCGAATCGCTGGTGCTGGAAGACGTCGCCAGTCCTGTCGCGAAGAAGAATGAAATCCTGCTGGACGTGCACGCCGCCGGGGTGAATTTCCCGGACACGCTGATCATCGAGGGCAAATACCAGTTCAAGCCGCCCTTCCCGTTTTCGCCGGGCGGCGAAGCGGCTGGCGTGGTTAGCGCGGTGGGCGAAAAAGTCAGCCACCTGAAAGTCGGCGATCGGGTCATGGCCCTCACCGGCTGGGGCAGTTTCGCCGAACAGGTCGCGGTGCCAGGCTACAACGTGCTGCCGATCCCGACCTCCATGGACTTCAACACCGCTGCCGCATTCAGCATGACTTACGGCACCTCGATGCACGCGCTCAAGCAACGCGGCAACCTGCAATCGGGTGAAACCTTGCTGGTGCTCGGTGCTTCCGGCGGTGTCGGCCTGGCCGCCGTGGAAATCGGCAAAGCCATGGGCGCCCGTGTAATCGCCGCCGCCAGCAGCGCCGAAAAACTGGCCGTGGCCAAGGCAGCCGGCGCCGATGAACTGATCAACTACACCGAAACCAGCCTCAAGGACGAAATCAAACGCCTGACCGATGGCCAGGGTGCAGACGTGATCTACGACCCGGTGGGCGGCGACCTGTTCGACCAGGCCATCCGCGCCATCGCCTGGAACGGCCGGTTGCTGGTGGTCGGCTTTGCCAGCGGCCGCATTCCGGAGTTGCCGGTGAACCTCGCACTGCTCAAGGGTGCAGCAGTAGTCGGCGTGTTCTGGGGCTCCTTCGCCCAGCGCCAACCGCAGGACAACGCGGCGAACTTCCAGCAATTGTTTGGCTGGTTCGCCGAGGGCAAATTGAAGCCGCTGGTGTCGCAGGTGTACCCGCTGAGCAACGCGGCGCAGGCGATCAATGATCTTGGCCAGCGCAAGGCGGTCGGGAAAGTGGTGGTGCAGGTTCGCTGAGTCGCCGCAGGATACAAAAAGGCCAGAACAACTGATGAGGTTGTTCTGGCCTTTTTATTTGCAGGTTTGAAAAACCGGCTGCCAATCATCGATTTCGATTGATGTGGCGGTAATTATGCACCGCCTACACCGCAGAAAATTTCTTTAGTTTGATACCCATACAGACACAAGGAGCAACTGTATGAGCGATCAAAACTGGACGCCTGGCTACATGAATATGGAAGATACGCCGTTAGTCATATCCCCGGATACCGAACAAGTTTTCGGAGATTATGAAGGTGGCGGATATGGCGGTTACATTCTACCCACTTACTTCCGAATGACCCCAAACATCGCCACAAAAGCCATGAGCGTAAGCAGCAACATAGAAACAGATTATCGCTCAAAACTTAGCAGCCTACCCGGACAAATACAGTCTGAACTATCCAGCAGTGGAGCAACAATTACAGCAACAAACACACCAACCGATCTTGCAACCATTGCGCGCGACAAATTCATCGTCGACAGAATTATTCAAATAAAAAATGCGGGACTGCAAAACAGTTCAGCAGAGGCGAACTCATTTTACGGAGGCGATCCGCACACCAAATCACAGCGGGACTACATAGAGACTTTCGACAGTTACATGCGACGCCAACGTAGCGCAGGGATCAAGACACAGAAACACTGGATAAAATCCTACACTGCCGGCTACTCGGCCAGACTTTATGCTGAATCCATTCGACTTCTTACGCAGCATTCCAATCAGTTAACTATCGCATACGCAAATGCACTGGCCCGTGAAGAAGCGGCGCGGCAGACAGAAACTCTGGCTCAAGAGATCGCCGAGAACGATGCACAGAACACAAACCTGCCTACGTCCAACGATACGCCAGCCTATGCACGTCCTTTAGTCATAAACCCCGATGGGCTGATCGCTGGATACGACGCCTTACCCACCTCCTTGGCAGGCGCGCTTGATGCTTTGGAAAAGGCCCTGTCAGCATTAGGACGTGGCCAGTTGGCTGCACTGCTGGCAACCGCTTTCTATTCGCCTCGGCTCGGAAACGGTGAACTGCAGCGCACCCCGGTGGTTCTGACAATGCCGCTGTCGCAACTTGTCACCGGAGACTACGCAGACCTGCTCACAGCTGATTCGATCAGTGTGCCGTATCGAGTGACGTCTACTGTTCATGGAGAACACACCCAGCTTTTTCTCTCCCCGACTGGTAAGGACCTGTCCGACAGAGTCCGGGTTAGAGAGGCAAAACTTGATCCATCGACCAACCTCTACACCTTCAGAACCGAGGGCTTCCATCCAAGAACACTGACCTGGACGCCCAGCAACGCGCCCGGCGAGGACGCTTTAGGTTCAACGGAACTACCCGAAGACCAGCCTGAAATCAAAATTTATCCAGGCGCCAGAGTAACCCCCGTTGAAGGCCGGATTGACGAGCATCCAGCGCGTGACGAGATTGATGTCGACGATTACGCCTTGGTTTTTCCCGCTGAATCCGGGATCAATCCTGTCTATGTCATGGCTAGCCGCAGCGGCCCGCGCTATGAACCGGGGACGGCGACTGGTGCAGGACAAGCTGTAGGAGCAAACTGGCTCGGGAACGCAGCGGAACCCAGTGGCTCTCCGATTCCTGTAAACATTGCGGATGGATTGCGTGGCCAGAATTTCAGGGACTTTAAAAATTTTCGAGAGAAGTTTTGGGAGTTAGTATCAAGCGACGCTGAATTGGCTAACCAATTCAGTAAATCCAATTTGAAATTGATGCGCAAAGGCTCTGCCCCCTTCCCTATTCCAGCTGAGCATGTAGGAGGAAGAGACAAGTTTGAAATTCATCATATAATGCCCATTTCAGAAGGTGGGGCCGTATATGACATGGAAAACCTGAGAGTCACCACTCCAAAGAATCACATTGAAATTCATAAAAAAGGAAATGAATGATGATTTTCAAAGACAAACTTGAAGACTACACAGAATCCGAGTTTCTTTCCTTTCTAAATGAGTTTTTCGAGGACACAAACGATCTACGAGGAGAGGAGTTAGGGGATTACACAAGCAAACTCGTACATCATTTCGAGCGCATCACCGAGCACCCTGAAAAGTCAGCTTTGATTTTCTATCCAGCGAGCGGGCGAGAAGATAGCCCCGAAGGAATTCTGAAAGAAATCAAAGAGTGGCGCAAAGCAAACGGCAAACCCGGTTTCAAATCAGAATAATTCGCTTCAGCTAAAAAGAGCGCGACCTTACTCGGTCGCGCTCCATATCTTCAGTCAAAGCAACTCACGAATTTCCTCTGGAAGAAAATGCACGTACCGGGTCGCCTGATGTGTATTACAACGCCTCACAATAGAAGGCACGCTCTTGTTGAGCTTGGCGATGAGCGCCAGACGCTTCTCCTCTGGCAACTGCGTCGGCGAAAGGGAGTGAGTCAGATAGCTGCGGGTCCTGTTGAACACCGGCATGTCCACCCACGAAAAATCCGCTAGCTGCAGTGCTGCCTTGGCAACGTCTCCACAACTCAACTTTTTCAACTCCTCATTAGCGTGAATCGGCAGCTCGTCGTCCAACCTGAAAACCATTGGCGCGACCACCTGGATTTCCGCAGGCCTCTCGCGGGAAATGTCCCAGGGTTTGTATCGCCATTGGCTCACCGCCGCTCGGGAGGCTTCGACAAGTTCAGGATGAGCGTCCTTTGAAGCCTCGACCTTGCTGACCGATCCATCGGCATGGGCGGTGAAATTGACACGCACCATACCGGTAATACCGGCCCGATAAAGCGCCACCGGATAAACCGGCTTGGGATTGTTCTCCGGAATCAGAAACACCTCACCGGCCCTGACCTCGATGGACAAAACCAGAAAAAACAAACACACAAACCACCGCATAACCCCACCCCTTCACCACTGAAAAGCCAGATCTGGCAACAGCACAAAGGTTAAGGCTCGGTGATTGTTTACATAACGCCATGGCTTCCTGTTCAAGCGCAGGACATTTCCCAAAGCCCTGCCCTACGCCGGGCATCGCTGCGTCATAAAAGGTTGTGAGGTAACAATTCCCACAGCGCCCTTCACTTATACCTGAGCGACATGTTCGTAAAAGAACATGCAATCTCCAACATTTCCGCTGTTTGGTCGATGTGAACCAGTGCTATTTTCGGTAACGAAACTGTAACATTCGCATCCGCAGTCAAAACAAGAAATCTGGAGCTCTTGAATGTTTGCTTTCTTTCGTCCTGCCGCACATCAGGCTCCATTGCCTGAAGAAAAAATAGACAGCGCCTACCGACGGCATCGCTGGCAGATCTTCGCCGGCATATTCATCGGCTATGCGGGTTACTACCTGCTGCGCAAAAACTTCTCCCTGGCCATGCCCTATCTGATCGAAGAGGGCTATACCCGCGGTGAGCTGGGCCTGGCGTTGTCGGCGATTGCTATCGCCTACGGCTTGTCCAAGTTCCTGATGGGCATTGTTTCCGACCGTTCCAACCCACGCTTCTTCCTGCCGTTCGGCTTGCTGGTTTCGGCTGGCGTGATGTTCATTTTCGGTTTTGCGCCCTGGGCCACGTCCAGCGTGACCATCATGTTCATCCTGCTGTTTATCAACGGCTGGGCGCAGGGCATGGGTTGGCCGCCGAGTGGCCGAACCATGGTCCACTGGTGGTCACAGAAGGAACGCGGGGGCGTGGTGTCCTTGTGGAACGTGGCGCACAACGTCGGTGGTGGTTTGATCGGCCCGCTGTTCCTGCTCGGCATGGGCCTGTTCAATGACTGGCACGCGGCGTTTTACGTGCCAGCGGCAGTGGCCATGGCCGTGGCGGTGTTTGCCTTCGCTACCATGCGCGACACGCCACAATCGGTCGGCCTGCCGCCGATCGAGAAGTACAAGAACGACTACCCGGAAGGCTACGACGCCAGTCACGAAGAAGAATTCAGCGCCAAGGAAATCTTCGTCAAATACGTGCTGCGCAACAAAATGCTCTGGTACATCGCCATGGCTAACGTCTTTGTCTACCTGCTGCGTTACGGCGTGCTGGACTGGGCACCGACCTACCTCAAGGAAGCCAAAGGTTTCAGCGTGGATAAAACCTCGTGGGCCTATTTCCTTTACGAGTGGGCAGGTATTCCCGGGACGCTTCTGTGCGGCTGGATGTCGGACAAGATCTTCCGTGGCAACCGTGGCCTGACCGGCATGGTGTTCATGGCGTTGGTGACCGTGGCGACGCTGGTTTACTGGCTCAACCCGGCCGGCAACCCGACGGTCGACATGATCGCGCTGATCTCGATTGGCTTCCTGATCTACGGCCCGGTGATGCTGATCGGTTTGCAAGCGCTGGAACTGGCGCCGAAGAAAGCCGCCGGTACGGCAGCGGGCTTCACGGGTCTGTTCGGTTACTTGGGTGGTTCAGTCGCGGCCAGTGCAGCCATGGGCTACACCGTGGACCATTTCGGCTGGGACGGCGGTTTCGTCTTGCTGATCGGCGCGTGCCTGCTGGCAATGGCCTTCCTTGCGCCAACCTTGTGGCACAAGCAGGTCGCCAGTCAGACCCGCGAAGCCATCGCCTGATCGACCTTTGATTTGCAGCGCTTGAGCCGCGCCTCCAGATTCCGGTCTGGCATGGCGTGGCTACGCAGGGCGTTGGCGGTCTGCTCGACATAATCGCGAGTGGTGCCGTAACGCCCGCAAGCGTTTTCGAACACGTGGCTCAGCACATGGTCCGGCAGGTTGCCGGCATAGCTGGGCAGGTGTCGCTCCAACACAAATCCCAATGCCTGAACCTGATTGCCATCTTCGAGACGGCAGTTCAACCAGTGTGGGCGATAAGAAGGGAATGGCATTTCGCGCTGCCACAAGGCATACAGCGACGCTTCGAGTTGTTCTTCCGGCAAGCGATAAGCGAAGCCGCTGCAAGAGCCGCCGCGATCCAGGCCAAACACCAGCCCCGGGACTTCCGGCGTGCCGCGATGTTCGTGGGACCACAGGTACAAACCGCGATGGTAGCCATGCACCCGACCGCGAACCCGTTCAACCGCCGCGCACTCAGGGCGCCAGATCAGCGAGCCGTAAGCGAACAGCCAGACCGGCCCACCCTTGTGGCGCGCCATGGTCGACTGCATCGAGCTGAGCAATTGTTCGTGCGTCAGCTGCGGCCCCAGATCGAGCCGCGGAGGGTAAGCCAGATTCATAAAAGCAGATTCAATGGCGCTCATGGCGAATAGCGTTCAGCTCCCCGCGGGTAATGAATTACTTAATAGAACGCACCGCTGTAACAATAAGGCACATATGTTTTAAGGCAATTTAAGTGCCACGGCACAGCTCTTAATTAATTGCCTGGATGCAATATAACCTACCGGCATTTATATAAATTTATAAATACCGATCGGCTATATATGAAGTTATATGTAGGAGCGAGCCTGCTCGCGATGGAGGCAGGGACAACGCGTTCATGCTGTTGCAGCGCGTTATCGTTGCCCCCCATCGCGAGCAGGCTCGCTCCTACAGGGGAAGCGTCATCCTCTGGGTGCGTAGGCAAACACATCAGCACGCATCTGATGAGCATCCATCCCGGCGTTGACCAACGCGTCCAGCGTCCCGTAGACCATCGCCGGTGAGCCGCTGGCGTATACATGCAGCGCTTTCAGATCGGGAAAATCCTCGCACACCGCCTCATGCAACATCCCGCAGCGTCCCTTCCAGCCACATTGATCGCTGACGACTTTATGCAGGAACAGATTCGGCAGTTTCTGCCATTCGTCCCAATGCTCGATCTCATAAAAGTCTTCAGGGCGACGCACGCCCCAGTACAGGTGAACCGGATGCTTGAAACCCGACGCCCGACAATGTTCGATCAGGCTATGGATCTGGCCCATGCCGGTGCCCGCAGCGATCAGCACCAGCGGACCGTCCGGCAACTCTGCCAGATGGGTATCGCCGAAGGGCATTTCGATCCGCACCATCGGATTGCGTTGCAGTTGCTCGATCAGGCTCAGCGCACTGCTTTCGCGCGCCAGTACGTGAATTTGCAGATCACGCCCCGCATGCGGTGCCGAGGCCAGGGAAAATGCGGATTTTTCGCCGTTCTCACGCTCGATCATCAAATACTGACCGGCGTGATAACGCGGTGGCTTGCCGGCTGGCGCGCGAAAACTCACGCGCCAGGTATCGCCGCCGACATCCTTGCACTCAATGACCTGACACGAGACGCTGCGCACCGGCAATTCTCCCAGCGCGAGCACGCCATCCCACAGCACAATGCAGTCTTCCAGCGGCTCTGCTATGCAAGTGTAGAACTCGCCATGGTCGCGCACACCACCGGCCTGCTCGACTCGCCCTTCCACCAGCAGCGCGGCGCACACATGGCAATTGCCGTTGCGACAGCTTTGCGGGCATTCATAGCCCAGGCGGCGCGCGCCATCGAGAATCCGCTCGCCGGGCAGTATCTCTAGCACTGCTCCGGAGGGCTGCAAAGTTACACGCATCAATCTATTCCTAACTGATTCCAGATGGCATCGATCCGTTGGGTGACGGCTTCATCCTTGACGATTACCCGGCCCCACTCGCGTGTGGTTTCGCCGGGCCATTTATGCGTGGCATCGAGCCCCATTTTCGAACCCAGGCCGGACACCGGCGAGGCGAAATCGAGGTAGTCGATCGGCGTGTTGTCGATCATCACCGTGTCGCGCTTGGGATCCATGCGCGTGGTGATGGCCCAGATCACGTCGTTCCAGTCCCGTGCGTTGATATCGTCGTCAGTGACGATAACGAACTTGGTGTACATGAACTGTCGCAAAAACGACCAGACACCGAGCATTACCCGCTTGGCATGACCGGGATACGACTTCTTCATGGTCACGATGGCCATGCGGTACGAGCAGCCTTCGGGCGGCAGGTAGAAGTCGGTGATTTCCGGGAACTGCTTCTGCAGGATCGGCACGAACACTTCGTTCAGCGCGACACCGAGAATCGCCGGCTCATCCGGCGGACGACCGGTGTAGGTGCTGTGGTAGATCGGTTTGATCCGGTGGGTAATGCGCTCGACGGTGAACACCGGGAAGCTGTCGACTTCGTTGTAGTAACCGGTGTGGTCGCCGTACGGACCTTCGTCGGCCATTTCGCCTGGATGGATCACGCCTTCAAGGATGATCTCGGCGGTGGCCGGCACTTGCAGGTCGTTGCCACGGCACTTCACCAGTTCGGTGCGATTACCGCGCAGCAAACCGGCAAAAGCGTATTCGGAAAGGCTGTCCGGTACCGGCGTCACAGCGCCGAGGATGGTCGCCGGGTCAGCGCCGAGCGCTACGGACACCGGGAACGGCTGGCCCGGATGCTTCTCGCACCACTCGCGGTAATCCAGCGCACCGCCACGGTGGCTGAGCCAACGCATGATGACCTTGTTGCGGCCGATCACTTGCTGACGGTAGATGCCGAGGTTCTGCCGGTCCTTGTTCGGGCCTTTGGTGACGGTCAGGCCCCAGGTGATCAGCGGGCCGACGTCGCCCGGCCAGCAGGTCTGCACCGGGAGCATCGCGAGGTCGACGTCGTCGCCTTCGATGACCACTTCCTGGCACACCGCGTCTTTGACGACTTTGGGCGCCATGGCGATGATCTTGCGGAAGATCGGCAGCTTCGACCAAGCGTCCTTCAGGCCTTTCGGCGGCTCGGGTTCCTTGAGGAACGCCAGCAGCTTGCCGATCTCGCGCAGTTCGCTCACCGCTTCTGCGCCCATGCCCAGCGCAACACGCTCGGGGGTGCCGAACAGATTGCCGAGGACGGGAATGTCATAGCCCGTCGGGTTCTCGAAAAGCAGGGCCGGACCTTTGGCACGCAAGGTGCGGTCACAGACCTCGGTCATTTCGAGCACCGGGGACACCGGAACCTGGATGCGCTTGAGTTCGCCGCGCTGTTCCAGGCCGCTGATAAAGTCGCGCAAGTCGCGATACTGCATGCGTGAGCCTCGTGTTGGCCGTGGCGTTCGGGGGCCGGCAGTTTAGCGCCGAACCCCTCTGTTCAGAACAACGAAGTGCCGTTCATCAAAAATCAGATAGCAAAAAGCCGGGTTTCCCCGGCTTTTGCTGGTCTATCGACTTACTTGCGTTTCATCGACAGGAAGAACTCATCGTTGGTCTTGGTCGTTTTCAGCTTGTCGACCAGGAACTCGATGGCAGCGATCTCATCCATCGGGTGCAGCAGCTTGCGCAGGATCCACATGCGCTGCAACTCGTCGTCGGCCGTCAGCAACTCTTCACGGCGGGTGCCGGAACGGTTGATGTTGATGGCCGGGAAGACGCGTTTTTCAGCGATACGGCGATCCAGCGGCAGTTCCATGTTGCCCGTGCCTTTGAACTCTTCGTAGATCACTTCGTCCATCTTCGAGCCGGTTTCAACCAGCGCGGTGGCGATGATGGTCAGCGAACCGCCTTCTTCGATGTTCCGCGCGGCGCCGAAGAAACGTTTCGGTTTCTCCAGGGCGTGAGCATCGACACCACCGGTGAGCACTTTGCCGGAGCTCGGGATCACGGTGTTGTAGGCGCGAGCCAGACGGGTGATGGAGTCGAGCAGGATCACCACGTCTTTCTTGTGTTCGACCAGGCGCTTGGCCTTCTCGATCACCATTTCGGCAACCTGCACGTGGCGGGTTGGCGGCTCGTCGAACGTCGAGGCAACCACTTCGCCGCGCACGGTGCGCTGCATTTCGGTTACTTCTTCCGGACGTTCGTCGATCAGCAATACGATCAGATGAACTTCAGGGTTGTTACGTGCGATGTTCGCCGCGATGTTCTGCAGCATGATCGTTTTACCGGCTTTCGGCGGTGCAACGATCAGACCGCGCTGGCCTTTACCGATCGGGGCGCACAGGTCGATGACACGACCGGTCAAGTCTTCGGTGGAACCGTTGCCGGCTTCCATCTTCATGCGCACAGTCGGGAACAGCGGGGTCAGGTTCTCGAAGAGAATCTTGTTTTTCGCGTTCTCGGGACGATCGTAGTTGATCGTGTCGACCTTGAGCAGCGCGAAATAACGCTCGCCTTCCTTTGGAGGGCGGATCTTGCCAACGATGGTGTCACCGGTGCGCAAGTTGAAACGGCGGATCTGGCTCGGCGAGACGTAGATATCGTCCGGGCCGGCGAGATAGGAAGCGTCAGCGGAGCGCAGGAAGCCGAAGCCGTCCTGGAGAATCTCCAGCACGCCATCACCGGAGATTTCCTCGCCGCTTTTAGCGTGCTTCTTGAGCAGGGAGAAAATCACGTCCTGCTTGCGCGAACGGGCCATATTTTCTATGCCCATCTGTTCGGCCAATTCGAGCAGTTCGGTAATCGGCTTTTGCTTGAGTTCAGTCAGATTCATATAGGAATGACGTAATCATTTATGGAGGGGGGGAAATTAAGCTTTTGGCTTAATGAGGCCGCGCCGCGGAGAAGGCGACAGGATCGCGTACTTATTCGAAAAGGAGTGCGTCGGCGACGGCTAGCAGGGGGCAGTGGAGAAACCAGTGCGGGGCCGAATGTAACACCTGAGTTTCGGAGCGTCTAGCCCTCAATAACGAAAAAGCCCCGCAATATGCGGGGCCTTTTTTCGGACACTTTACAAACGACGCTTAGATGTTGGCGTCGAGGAAAGCGGCCAGTTGCGACTTCGACAGTGCGCCGACCTTGGTCGCTTCAACGTTGCCGTTCTTGAACAGCATCAGGGTCGGGATACCACGCACGCCATGCTTGGCCGGGGTTTCCTGGTTTTCGTCGATGTTCAGTTTGGCAACGGTCAGCTTGCCTTTGTAGGTTTCAGCAATCTCGTCCAGAACAGGAGCGATCATTTTGCAAGGGCCGCACCACTCAGCCCAGTAGTCGACCAGTACAGCGCCTTCGGCCTTGAGTACGTCGGCCTCGAAGCTAGCGTCGCTAACGTGTTTGATAAGATCGCTGCTCATGGAAGTCTCCAGGTTGTAAGCAAAAAAACGTGGCCCATCATAGCCGCCCTTCCCTCGTTCAGGAAGGTGCAGATGATTGAGTCTCACTATGGTGGTGCATGAGTTTGGGTATAGCTCAAGTCAGGATGTGGCGGGAGCGACGAAGGCAATTCCGGTGCGCAGGGCAGCGTTGCGCACATGTTCGTGCATGGCCTTCTGCGCCGCGCCGGACGAACGCCGGGCCAGTGCACGGAGGATTTTGCGGTGCTCGTGCCAGGTTTCCATGGCCCGTTCGGCCCGGATGAACGGTAGCTTCTGGCTCTCCAGGAAAATGTCGGCGCTGGCCGTCAGGATGCTCAGCATCGCCTGATTACCGCTGGCCAGCAGGATGCGCCGGTGAAACTCGAAGTCCAGGCGCGCCGCCGACTCGAAGTCACCCACCTTCAGTTCATTACGCATAGCGGCCACGTTATCCTCCAAAGCATCGAGCTCATCGGTGCTCAACGTCACGGCGGCCAACCCGGCGGCAAAACCTTCCAGGGCGTAGCGCAACTGGAAGATATCCAGCGGTGACGCCTGTGCCGCGAACGGCCAGCTCAGCGCCGCATCTGAGCGAGGCAAGTCCACCGGCGCCTGCACGAAAACGCCTTTGCCCGGCTGAATGCTGATCACGCCCAAGGCACTCAGCGACGACAACGCTTCGCGCAACGACGCCCGACTGACCCCCAATTGCACCGCCAGATCCCGCTGCGAAGGCAAGGCATCCCCCGGCCCGAAACCTTGTTCGGCGATCAGTTTGCGGATGGCTTGCAGCGCCACTTCAGGTACAGCTCGGGAGATCGAATTCATGGTTTTCGGACGAACCAGGCGAATGAGCGGCTAGTTTTAAAGCTATTCGCGGCGCCCGGCAAGTCGTGCCCCACCGGGGTTCGGTAATGGCCGACGATGCGCTATCAGAGTGCGAAACACGGACTGACTGTTCAGACCAGTAAGACCGAACAACACCAGTAAAACCGTGGCCTGGCACGGCAAAAACCCAATGTTGGCATGGCCCGTGCTCTGTCGATCCGCAGAAATCATTCCTCGCCGATCCGGAGATTTGCCATGACCCTGCGTTACAGCGCCCTCCTCGCCTCCCTGTTCGCCAGCCTGCTGCTGAGCCAGGTGCCCGCCCACGCCGACGGTCTGGAGGATGTGGTCAAACGCGGCGTCCTCAAGGTTGCCGTGCCTCAGGACTTCCCGCCGTTCGGCTCGGTCGGCCCGGACATGAAACCCCGCGGCCTCGATATCGACACCGCCAAACTGCTGGCCGACCAACTCAAGGTCAAGCTTGAACTGACGCCGGTCAACAGCACCAACCGCATCCCGTTCCTGACCACCGGCAAGGTCGATCTGGTGATCTCCAGCCTCGGCAAGAACCCCGAGCGCGAGAAAGTCATCGACTTCTCCAGCGCCTACGCGCCGTTCTACCTCGCGGTATTCGGCCCGCCGGATGCCGCCATCAAAGGCCTGGACGACCTCAAGGGCAAAACCATCAGCGTCACCCGTGGCGCCATCGAAGACATCGAACTGACCAAAGTCGCCCCCGAAGGCGTCACCATCAAGCGCTTCGAAGACAACAACTCGACCATCGCCGCCTACCTCGCCGGGCAGGTTGACCTGATCGCCAGCGGTAACGTGGTGATGGTCGCGATCAGCGAGAAAAGCCCAAAACGCGTGCCCGCGCTGAAAGTGAAGCTCAAGGATTCGCCGGTCTACGTCGGCGTAAACAAGAACGAGCCGGCGTTGCTGGGCAAGGTCAACCAGATCCTCGCCACCGCCAAGACTGACGGCGCGCTGGAAAAAAACTCACAGACCTGGCTGAAAGAGCCGCTGCCGGCCGATCTCTGATCGTCGCGCGGGAGATTTGATATGGCCTATCAGTTCGACTTTCTGCCGGTGGTGCAAAACACCGACCTGCTCGTGCGCGGTGCGCTGTTCACTCTGGAGCTGACGGCCATCGGTGCGCTGCTCGGCGTCGGCCTGGGCATTGTCGGCGCGCTGGTGCGGGCGTGGAATATCCGCCCGTTCTCGGCGATCTTCGGGGTTTACGTCGAGTTGATCCGCAACACGCCGTTCCTGGTGCAGTTGTTTTTCATCTTCTTCGGTTTGCCATCGCTGGGCGTGCAGATTTCCGAATGGCAGGCGGCGGTGCTGGCGATGGTGATCAACCTCGGCGCTTATTCGACCGAAATCATCCGCGCCGGCATTCAAGCGATCCCTCGCGGGCAACTGGAAGCCGCAGCGGCATTGGCGATGACCCGGCTCGAAGCCTTCCGCCATGTGGTCCTGCTACCAGCGCTGGGCAAGGTGTGGCCGGCGCTGAGCAGCCAGATCATCATCGTCATGCTCGGCTCGGCGGTCTGTTCGCAGATCGCCACCGAAGAGCTGAGCTTTGCCGCCAACTTCATTCAGTCGCGCAACTTCCGCGCTTTTGAAACCTACGCCCTGACCACGCTGATCTACCTGTGCATGGCGCTGCTGATCCGCCAATTGCTGAACTGGATCGGTCGTCGTTACATAGCAAGGAGCAGCCAATGAGCGATTTCACGTTCTGGGACATCGTGCGCAACTTGCTCACAGGCCTGCAATGGACGCTGGCGCTGTCGCTGGTGGCGTTTATCGGCGGCGGGTTGATCGGCTTGCTGATCATGGTCATGCGCATTTCAAAAAATGCCCTGCCGCGCAACGTTGCACGCACCTACATCGAGCTGTTCCAGGGCACGCCGCTACTGATGCAGCTGTTCCTGGTGTTTTTCGGGGTGGCGCTGGCCGGGGTGGAAATTTCGGCGTGGATGGCGGCGGCGATTGCCCTGACCCTGTTTACCAGCGCTTACCTGGCGGAGATCTGGCGCGGCTGCGTGGATTCGATCCCCAACGGTCAGTGGGAAGCTTCGTCGAGCCTGGCGCTCAACCCGCTGGAGCAACTGCGCTACGTGATCCTGCCGCAAGCGTTGCGCATCGCCGTGGCGCCGACCGTGGGTTTCTCGGTGCAAGTGGTCAAAGGCACCGCCGTGACCTCGATCATCGGCTTCACCGAACTGACCAAGACCGGCGGGATGCTCGCCAACGCGACCTTCGAACCGTTCATGGTCTACGGCCTCGTAGCCCTCGGCTACTTCCTGCTCTGCTACCCCTTGTCCCTCAGTGCGCGCTACCTGGAAAGGAGACTGCATGCCTCTGCTTAGAATTTCCGCCCTGCATAAATATTACGGCGACCACCATGTACTCAAAGGCATCGACCTCAGCGTCGAGGAAGGCCAGGTGGTGGCGATCATCGGCCGCAGCGGCTCGGGCAAATCGACCTTGTTGCGCACGCTGAACGGCCTGGAGTCGATCAACGACGGCGTGATCGAAGTCGACGGCGAATACCTCGATGCCGCGCGTGCCGATTTGCGCAGCCTGCGGCAGAAAGTCGGGATGGTGTTTCAGCAGTTCAACCTGTTCCCGCACCTGACGGTGGGCGAAAACGTGATGCTCGCGCCGCAAGTGGTGCAAAAAGTGCCCAAGGCCAGAGCGGTAGAGTTGGCGCGGGAGATGCTGGAACGGGTCGGGTTGGGCGAGAAGTTTGATGCGTTCCCGGATCGGCTGTCCGGCGGGCAGCAGCAGCGCGTGGCGATTGCCCGGGCGCTGGCGATGTCGCCGAAGGTGTTGCTGTGCGACGAGATTACTTCGGCGCTGGACCCGGAACTGGTCAATGAGGTGCTGAGCGTGGTTCGGCAACTGGCCAAGGAAGGTATGACGCTGATCATGGTCACCCATGAAATGCGCTTTGCCCGGGAGGTTGGGGATAAGTTGGTGTTCATGCATCAGGGGAAGGTGCATGAGGTGGGGGATCCGAAGATTCTGTTCGCGAACCCGCAGACGGCGGAGCTGGCGAATTTTATCGGGACGGTTGAAGCGGCGGTCTGAAGTATCTTCGATGACTGTGAGGCCGTCTTCGCGGGCAAGCCTCGCTCCTACAGATTCAGGCTGTTCGCGGAACATTCACACGCCGCCAACCTGTAGGAGCGAGGCTTGCCCGCGAAGGCGTCCGTAAGATAACTGATCTTTCCTGCTCAGGATCAAGGCTTTGCGCCGTACGCGTTGGCGTCAGCGTTTGATCGTGGCACGATGTCGAGGTTATCGACCGAGACCCCCTGACCATGCCGCAATCCCAAGCCAAGAATCTGTCCCTGATCGCCGCAATCGACCTGGGCTCCAACAGCTTTCACATGGTCGTGGCCAAGGCCCAGAACGGCGAAATCCGTATTCTCGAGCGTCTCGGGGAGAAGGTTCAGCTGGCCGCCGGCATCGACGAAGAGCGCCACCTCAACGAAGAATCCATGCAGCGCGGGCTCGATTGCCTGAAGCGTTTTGCCCAACTGATCAGCGGTATGCCGCCCGGCGCCGTGCGGATCGTGGGCACCAACGCCTTGCGCGAAGCTCGTAACCGCGTCGAATTCATCCGCCGCGCCGAAGAAATTCTCGGCCACCCGGTGGAAGTCATCTCCGGTCGTGAAGAAGCGCGCCTGATCTATCTCGGCGTATCCCACACCCTCGCCGATACGCCGGGCAAACGCCTGGTGGCCGACATTGGCGGCGGCAGTACCGAATTCATCATCGGCCAGCGCTTCGAGCCGTTGCTGCGCGAAAGCCTGCAAATGGGCTGCGTCAGCTACACCCAGCGCTATTTCAAGGACGGCAAGATCACCCCGGCCCGCTACGCCCAGGCGTACACGGCGGCGCGGCTGGAGATCATGAGCATCGAACACGCCCTGCATCGCCTGACCTGGGATGAAGCCATCGGCTCCTCGGGCACCATCCGCGCCATCGGCCTGGCGCTGAAAGCCGGCGGTCACGGTACGGGCGAGGTCAACGCCCAAGGCCTGGCCTGGCTCAAGCGCAAGCTGATCAAGCTCGGCGACGTCGAGAAAATCGACTTCGAAGGCATCAAGCCTGACCGCCGGGCGATTTTCCCGGCGGGCCTGGCGATTCTCGAAGCGATCTTCGACGCCCTCGAACTGCAACGCATGGACCACTGCGAAGGCGCTCTGCGCGAAGGCGTGCTCTATGACCTGTTGGGTCGTCACCATCATGAAGACGTCCGTGAGCGCACGCTCAGTTCGCTGATGGAGCGTTACCACGTCGATCTGGAACAAGCGGCACGGGTCGAGCGCAAGGCACTGCATGCGTTCGATCAGGTGGCGGAAGATTGGGAGCTGGACGACGGCGTCTGGCGCGAACTGCTCGGCTGGGCTGCCAAGGTCCATGAAGTGGGCCTGGACATCGCTCACTATCAATATCACAAGCACGGCTCGTACCTGATCGAGCACTCGGACCTCGCCGGGTTCTCCCGCGAAGACCAACTGATGCTCGCGCTACTGGTGCGTGGCCACCGCCGCAATATTCCCCGGGACCGGTTTGCCGATTTTGGCGATGAAGGCATCAAACTGATTCGCCTGTGCGTGCTGCTGCGCTTTGCGATCCTGTTCCATCACATCCGCGGCACCCAGGAAATGCCTCAAGTGGCGCTGCACGCCAATGGTGACAGCCTGGAGGTGTTGTTCCCGGAAAACTGGCTGGACGACAACCAGCTGACCCAGGCTGACTTTGCGCTGGAAGCTGAATGGCTGACGCGTGTGGGTTTCGTGCTCAACGTCCGGTAAACCCCCGAAAAACGCTCGCCGTACACGGTTCTGTAGGAGCACGGCTTGCCGGCGAAGGCGATTTTGAGGACGCCTTCGCGGGCAAGCCTCGCTCCTACGGGTCTGTGCGCTCAGGCGACACCTGTAGGAGCCAGCTTGCTGGCGATGGCGATTTCGAGGGCGCTATCGCCGGCAAGCCGGCTCCTACAGTAATAGTGTCAATGCAAACAAAAATGGCGATCCGCAGGGATCGCCATTTTTTATGCCGCGTGAAGGTTAACGCACCGCCAGAATCGGGCTGCCCAACCGCTCCAGCAACGTGGCCTGGGCACTGCGCGGGTTCTGGTTGCCGGTCGGCGTGTTGCGGATGTAACGACCGTCCGCCTGCAGGCTCCAGCTGTGAGTGTTATCGGTGAGATAAAGCTCCAGCTCTTTCTTGACCCGCATGATCAGCTTCTTGCCTTCCACCGGGAAGCAAGTCTCGACGCGCTTGTCGAGGTTGCGTTCCATCCAGTCGGCACTGGAGAGGAACATCTGCTCTTCACCGCCATTGAGGAAGTAGAAGACCCGGGTGTGTTCCAGGAAGCGGCCGATGATCGAGCGCACGTGGATGTTGTGCGAAACCCCGGCGATGCCCGGACGCAGGCAGCACATGCCACGCACCACCAGATCGATGCGCACGCCGGACTGGCTGGCCTTGTACAGCGCGCGGATGATCTTCGGATCGGTCAGCGAGTTGAACTTGGCGATGATGTGCGCCGGTTTGCCGTCGAGGGCGAACTGCGTCTCCCGGGCAATCATGTCGAGCATGCCCTTCTTCAGGGTGAACGGCGCGTGCAACAGCTTCTTCATGCGCAAGGTTTTACCCATGCCGATCAGCTGGCTGAACAATTTGCCGACGTCTTCGCACAGGGCGTCGTCGGAGGTCAGCAGGCTGTAGTCGGTGTACAGACGGGCGTTGGCCGCGTGGTAGTTGCCGGTACCCAAGTGGGCGTAACGCACAATCTCGCCGGCTTCGCGACGCAGGATCAGCATCATCTTGGCGTGGGTCTTGAAGCCGACCACGCCGTAGATCACCACCGCACCGGCCGCTTGCAGACGGCTGGCCAGTTGCAGGTTGGACTCTTCGTCGAACCGCGCGCGCAATTCGATCACCGCGGTGACTTCCTTGCCGTTACGCGCCGCATCCACCAGCGCATCGACGATTTCCGAGTTGGCGCCGGAGCGGTACAGCGTCTGACGCACCGCCAATACGTGCGGATCCTTCGCCGCCTGACGCAGCAAATCGACCACAGGCGTAAACGACTCGAACGGGTGCAGCAGCAGAATGTCCTGCTTGCTGATCACGCTGAAAATGTTCTCGCTGTTCTGCAGCAGTTTCGGGATCTGCGGCGTGAACGGCAGGTATTGCAGCTCGCGCTGACTGTCCAGGCCGGTGATGCTGAACAGGCGGGTCAGGTTGACCGGACCGTTGACCTGATACAACTCGGTCTCGTGCAGGTTGAACTGCTTGAGCAGGTAGTCGGACAGGTGTTTCGGGCACGTGTCGGCCACTTCCAGACGCACCGCATCACCGTAGCGACGGGAGAACAGCTCGCCACGCAGGGCGCGGGCCAGGTCTTCCACGTCTTCGGTGTCGACGGCAAGGTCGGCGTTTCGGGTCAGGCGGAACTGGTAGCAGCCCTTGACCTTCATGCCCTGGAACAAGTCATCGGCGTGCGCGTGGATCATCGATGACAGGAAGACATAGTTGTCGCCAGGGCCACCGACTTCTTCCGGCACCTTGATCACTCGCGGCAGCAGACGCGGGGCCGGGATGATCGCCAGACCGGAATCGCGACCGAAGGCGTCGATGCCTTCGAGCTCGACGATGAAGTTCAGGCTCTTGTTCACCAGCAACGGGAACGGGTGCGTCGGGTCGAGGCCGATCGGGGTGATGATCGGTGCGATCTCGTCGCGGAAATAACGGCGGACCCAGGTTTTGAGCTTGGTGGTCCAGTAACGACGGCGGATGAAGCGGACCTGATGTTTCTCCAGTTCCGGCAACAGAATGTCGTTGAGGATGGCGTACTGGCGGTCAACGTAACCGTGTACCAGCTCACTGATCCGGGCCAGGGCCTGGTGCGGTTGCAGACCATCGGCGCCGGCCTGTTCACGGGCGAAGGTGATCTGCTTCTTGAGACCGGCCACACGAATTTCGAAGAACTCATCCAGGTTGCTGGAGAAAATCAGCAGGAACTTCAGCCGTTCCAGCAACGGATAGGACTCGTCCAGCGCCTGCTCCAGCACGCGGATGTTGAACTGCAGTTGCGAGAGTTCGCGGTGGATGTACAGGCTGCTGTCATCCAGGCCCGGAATGACAATCGCTGGCGCCGCCGGCGCGGTTTCGACCACTACCGCGGGCGGAGCAGGTTCCAGCTCCGGCGGGGTTTCGGCGATCGGCTCCACCACGGGTTGAGCCTCTTGTACTGCAACTTCAGTGAGTCCTTCGGTATTCATCGAATGTTCCTGGGAGGGCTATTTTTGCTCTCGTAACAATTGAGCAGCACGTACGGCAAAGTAAGTCAGGATGCCATCAGCGCCTGCACGTTTAAAAGCGGTCAGGGATTCGAGGATAACCCCTTCGCTCAACCAGCCATTCTGGATCGCCGCCATGTGCATGGCGTATTCACCGCTGACCTGATAAACAAAAGTCGGCACTTTGAATTCTTCTTTGACCCGGTAAAGGATATCCAGATACGGCATGCCTGGCTTGACCATGACCATGTCTGCGCCTTCTGACAAGTCCGCCGCCACTTCGTGCAGGGCTTCGTTGCTGTTGGCCGGGTCCATCTGATAGGAGGCCTTGTTGGCTTTGCCCAGGTTCAGCGCCGAACCCACCGCATCGCGGAACGGGCCGTAATAGGCGCTGGCGTACTTCGCCGAATAGGCCATGATCCGCACGTTGACGTGATCGGCCAGCTCGAGGGCTTCGCGGATCGCCTGAATGCGACCGTCCATCATGTCCGACGGGGCCACCACTTGAGCACCGGCTTCGGCGTGGGACAGGGCCTGCTTGACCAGTGCGTCGACGGTAATGTCGTTTTGCACGTAGCCTTCTTCGTCGAGGATACCGTCCTGACCGTGGGTGGTGAACGGGTCCAGCGCGACGTCGGTGATCACCCCCAGTTCAGGGAACTGCGCACGCAGGGCGCGAGTGGCGCGCTGGGCAATGCCGTCGGGGTTCCACGCTTCGGCGGCGTCCAGCGACTTGAGTTCCGGTGGCGTGACCGGGAACAGCGCCACGGCTGGAATCCCCAGTTCAACCCACTTGGCCGCTTCTTCCAGCAACAGGTCGATGGTCAGGCGTTCAACGCCGGGCATCGAGGCCACCGCTTCGCGACGGTTTTCACCGTCCAGCACAAACACCGGCAGGATCAGGTCATCGACAGTCAGGACGTTTTCACGAACCAGTCGACGCGAGAAATCATCACGGCGGTTACGGCGCAGGCGGGTGGCTGGAAACAAGCGATTGGCGGGGGTAAAACTCACGGCAGACTCCTGAGCCCGCGCTGGCGGGCGAGCGTGACAGTTATAAGCGGCCATTATGACCGTGGTATTACAGTTGTGTGCACCCCCGTGACACGTAGTCGCATTCCATTGTCCTTGTAGGAAATGTTCACGTCGAGACACATTTGGACACTTTCATGAATGTGCACGAAGGGTTAGGCTGCGCGTTCATTTCGCCAGCACCCAGACAATGCTCCAACAATTTCTGCATGACTTCGGCTACTTTGCCCTTTTTCTCGGCACGTTCTTCGAAGGCGAAACCATCCTGGTGCTCGCAGGCTTCCTCGCGTTCCGTGGATACATGGACATCAACATCGTGGTGGTCGTGGCGTTTTTCGGCAGTTATGCCGGCGACCAGCTGTGGTACTTCCTGGGACGCAAGCACGGCCGCAAGTTGCTGGCGCGCAAGCCTCGCTGGCAGATGATGGGCGACCGGGCACTGGAACACATTCGCAGGCACCCGGACATCTGGGTGCTGAGCTTCCGTTTTGTCTACGGTTTGCGCACGGTGATGCCGGTGGCGATCGGCCTGTCGGGTTATCCGCCGGGACGTTACTTGTTGCTGAACGGAATCGGCGCCGCGATCTGGGCGGCCGCACTGGCGGCTGCGGCCTATCACTTCGGCGCGGTGCTCGAAGGCATGCTGGGCAGCGTCAAGAAGTATGAGCTATGGGTGCTCGGCGCCCTGCTGGTGCTGGGCTTCGGCCTGTGGCTGCGTCGCCGCTTGAAAAATGCGCGTCTGGCCAAGCAGGTTTATGCCGAAGAGCAGGCCTTGAAAGCCGAACAGGCCAAGGCCGCCGAGGTCAAGACGCCAAGCGAGTGAAGCGGTTTCTGCAACAGTAGAGACCGATTCCGCTGAGCAGGCTGTAACTCAGCAGGCCGACCCAGCCCACCGCGCTGGCCGGCCACAGCCCGAGCAGCGGCGCCAGCCACACCAGCGGCACGTTCGACGCCAGCCGCAGCAGCTCCAGCTTCAACGCCCACGGGCGATTCTCCAGGGCCACGCCCAACGTAAACAATCCCAGCGCCACGGCGCTCCAGCCGAGCACCAGCGCAGCGGTCGGCAGGTGTGGCTCGAAGTTCATCAAGTAACTGCCCAGCGCGATGTAGACGCAGAACTGCAACAGCACATAAATCTGCTGACGCCCGTCCAGCGGCACTTCGAATTTGCGGAACTGGCTCAAGTCCGGCTTGCTCATCGGGTATTTCGCCGCCACGTCCGCTGGCCGCCAACCGGTGCGCATGAACCAGATCCGCAGCTTGTCCCACGTGCTTTCAGCCCGTCGCGCGTCATCCCACAGCTGCGCGTAAAACTGCACGTTCGCCCACAACGGATTCCAGCTCGCCAGTGGCGTGGTCACGCCGAAAATCACCGGCTCGTTGTCGTCTTCTTCCTGGAACGATCCAAACAGACGGTCCCAGATAATGAACACCCCGCCGTAGTTGCGATCCATGTAGAGAGCGTTCTGTGCATGGTGGGCCCGATGATTGGATGGCGTGACGAAGAACCACTCGAACCACCCGAGCTTGGGAATGTGCCGGGTGTGCACCCAGAATTGATACAGCAGGTTCAACGCGGCGACGCTGACAAACACCAGCAGCGGCACGCCGAGTACCGCCATCGGCAGGTAGAAAATCCAGCTCAACAGGAAACCGGTACTGGTCTGGCGCAACGCCGTGGAGAGGTTGTAGTCCTCGCTCTGGTGATGCACCGAATGTGCGGCCCAGAGGATGTTGCGTTCGTGGCCCATGCGATGCAGCCAGTAGTAGCAGAAGTCGTAGAGAACGAAGGCGAACACCCAGACCCAGACGCTGTCGGCAGAGAGTTCGAACAGCGCCAGATGCTTGAGCGCAAAGGCATAGGTCACCAGCCCCACGCCCTTGGTCAACAGGCCCGTGGTGGTCGACAGCACGCCGGTGCTGATGCTGTTGATCGCGTCGGCCACCCGATAGTTGCTGACCCCGCGCCAACGGTCGGCCAGCAGTTCGACGGCAATCAGTACAAAGAAGAACGGCACCGCATACAGAATGAAGTCCATGACGCGCCCTGATCGGAATCTTGAGGACAGATGCTAGGTGTAGCCGCGAATTGAACCTATGGCAACGAGTGACAAATTAGTGGACATTTAACGCCATGAATCTGGAGAAAAGCCCATGAGCAAAAAAATTGCAGTGATCCTTTCCGGCTGTGGCGTCTACGACGGCGCCGAGATCCACGAAAGCGTGATTACCTTGCTGCGACTGGATCAGCGCGGCGCGCAGGTACAGTGCTTCGCCCCCAACATCGCGCAGTTGCACGTGATCAACCACCTGACCGGCGAAGAAATGCCCGAGTCGCGCAATGTGCTGGTGGAGTCGGCGCGGATCGCCCGGGGCAACATCAAGGATATTCGCGAAGCTGACGTCGAAGAGTTCGATGCGCTGATCGTGCCGGGTGGTTTTGGCGCGGCGAAGAACCTGTCGAACTTCGCCATCGAAGGCGCTGGCTGCACCGTGCACCCCGATGTTCTCGCCCTGACCGAGGCGTTTGCCGAAGCGGGCAAACCGGTCGGGCTGATCTGCATCTCGCCGGCGCTGGCCGCGAAGATTTATGGACCGGGCGTGACCTGCACCATCGGCAATGACGCCGATACCGCCGCCGCGATGAACAAGATGGGCGCCACTCACAAGGATTGCGCAGTGACTGACATCGTTGAAGACAAAGCACGCAAGTTGGTGAGCACCCCGGCGTACATGCTGGCGCAATCGATCAGCGAAGCAGCGTCCGGCATCAACAAACTGGTCGACCGCGTGCTCGAACTGACCCACGAAAACGACGAGTAACACCATTTCCCTGTGGGAGCGGGCTTGCTCGCGAAGGCGGTGCGTCAGTCAGCATTAATGTGTCTGACACACCGCCTTCGCGAGCAAGCCCGCTCCCACAGGGTTCAGCGTGAAGTTCAGGATTTGCGGGTCAGCCGCGTGAGGATCCGGTCCAGCGCATTGGCAAACGCCTGCTTCTCGCGCTCGCCAAACGGCGCCGGCCCGCCGCTCATCTGCCCCTGTTCACGCAAGTCGGTGAACAGGTTGCGCACCGCCAACCGATCACCCATGTTCTGCGCGTCGAACTCCTTGCCTCGCGGGTCCAGCACCGCCACACCTTTCTTCACCAAGCGATCCGCCAACGGCACATCGCTGCAGATCACCAGCTCACCGGGCACCGCGTGTTCCACCAGATAGTCGTCCGCCGCGTCCGGCCCGCTCGGCACCACGATCAACTTCACCAGCGCCAGCCCCGGCTTGATCTGCGGCTGCCCGGCCACCAGCACCACCTCGAACTGACGCTTGAGGGCGAACTTCACCACCAGATCCTTCGCTGCCCGGGGGCAAGCGTCGGCATCGATCCACACACGCATCACGTTTTACCTCTCCAAAAAAAATCGCGAGCAGGCTCGCTCCCACAGGTTATACGCAATCTCTGTGGGAGCGGGCCTGCTCGCGATAGTGAGCGCAGCGAATGCTGTCAGGAAACCGGCACCCGCCGCTTCTCCGCCATCCAGCTACGCCCATACAGCACGATAATCGCAATGATCGCCACCGCCTGCGCACTCAGCGAATACGCATCTGCGTGAATGCCCAGCCAGTCGAAGTCAAAGAACGGCACCGGCCGTGTGCCGAAGATCCCGGCTTCCTGCAACGCCTTCACGCCATGACCGGCAAACACCACCGACAACGCGCACAACAACCCGGCGTTGATACTGAAGAACAGCGACAGCGGCAGTTTCGCCGAGCCCCGCAGAATCACCCACGCCAGGCCAACCAACAACACCAGCGCCGTCGCCCCGCCCGCCAACACCGCGTTATGCCCCGCCGGCCCCGCCTGCAACCACAGGGTTTCGTAGAACAGAATCACTTCGAACAGTTCGCGGTACACCGAGAAAAACGCCAGTGTCGCAAAACCGAAACGGCCACCGCCGCCTACCAGGCTGCTCTTGATGTAATCCTGCCAGGCCGCCGCGTGGCGACGGTCGTGCATCCACACCCCGAGCCAGAGCACCATGACCGCGGCGAACAACGCCGTCGCACCTTCCAGCAATTCACGCTGCGAGCCGCTGACATCAATCACGTACGCCGCCAGTGCCCAGGTCGCCAGACCGGCCAGCAACGCCAGGCCCCAACCGACGTTGACGCTGCGCACCGCCGATTGCTGGCCGGTGTTGCGCAGGAAGGCTAGGATCGCCGCCAGCACCAAAATCGCTTCCAGACCTTCGCGCAGCAGAATCAGCAGACCGGAGATGTAACTCAAGGACCAACTCAGGCCATCACTGCCCAGCAGGCCGGCAGACTCTTTCAACTTGGCTTTGGCCGCCTCCAGACGCTCTTGGGCCTGGGCCACCGGCAAACCGTCCTGCAAAGACTGACGGTACGCCATCAGCGATTTTTCGGTGTCCTTGCGCACGTTGGCATCGACGTTGTCCAGCGAGCTTTCGACCAGTTCAAAACCTTCCAGGTACGCCGCCACCGACAGGTCATAGGCTTGGTCGTGATCGCCGGCACGATAGGCCGCGATACTTTTGTCCAGCGTTGCAGCGGTGTAATCGAGCAACTGCGCCGGGCCACGCTTGACCTGCGGCGGTTGCGCACGCTGCGCACGGAAAGTCGCTGCCGCTTGCGGGCCTTCGGCAGCCAGCACTTCGGCCGGAGTCTGACGGGCCAGGTCGGCGATGTTGTAGGTCTTTTCAGATGCAGCTGCGGCCGAATCGGCACTGAAACCGGCGATGTAGGTCGCCAGGTCCCAGCGCTGACGATCGTCCAGCTGGTCGGCGAAGGCCGGCATGTCAGTGCCTTCGACACCCATCCCCAAGGTGTTGTAGATCGCGTACAGGCTCAGGCGATCCAACCGCGCGGCATCGCGCAGATTGGCTGGCGGCGGCGTCAGGCCGACACCGGCAGGGCCATCACCGGCCCCCGCATCGCCATGACAGACCGAGCAATGCTGGGTGTACATCGACGCACCACGGGTTGGGTCCGGTGTAATGATCGGCGCCTGACTGACTTCATAGGCCACCGCCAGCTTCGCACCGAGCTGCCGTGCCTGACGGGAAACGTCCGAGCCGTCCTGCCGCGCAGCGATGGATTTGCGCAGTGTGCTGACACCCTGCTCCAGCACCGCTTTTTCCGGCTTGGCCGGCAGGGCAGCGATCAGGCCTTGCAGCACCTTACTGAATTCCAGCTGCTCGCGGTATTCAGACTCATTGATGACTTTGCCGGCCTCGACCGACTCCGGGTAATCGGCGCCGATGTAATCAAGCAAATGCAGCGCTTGCGGCGCACCTTCTACGGTGTCGGCCAGCAGATTGGAACTGCACAAGGCAAACAGCGGCAATACCAGCCAGGCCAAGAAACGGGACGGGGCAGTCATGAATGAATCTCAATTGGAAATACGAAGTAACACATTGTTCACTTCGAATGAGTTTCGCTCAAGCTTTGTTGTCTGAAACGCCGTCGCAGACCTCGATTGGTGCTTTTTCCAGATGATGGCACATTCGGTTTAAAAGCAATCAAAAAGCCATTACCGCGCCACTATCCCTGTCTATAATGCCGAGCCTTCAATTGATCGATATGGCACTCAAAGCTCCTCTGCTCATGAGGAATTGGCAGGACGCCCGTCTGCGCCGATAGGTCCAAAAAGCCCGACCAGCAAGCGCGGCTGCCTACCATTCAGGGAAGAAGTACCTATGGCGTCCCGCGCCCTTGCAGTGATTGCGCTCAGCGCTGTCACGCTCCTCTCCGGCTGTTCGGTATTTCGCAACTACGACTCGGAACTCGCACAAACCAACCTGCAGCTGGCTACCGGCAATATCGATGCGGCGCTGACCCTGCTGGAAAAGAACAACTTCGGTGCCGACAAGGACCTCCTCTACTACTTCGAGAAGGGTGAACTGCTGCGCGCCAAGGGCGATCTGTCCGGCAGCCAGAACGCTTGGAGCAGCGCCGATGTCGTGGTCGGTCAATGGGAAGAGTCGGTCAAACTCGATACCGGCAAGTACCTCGCTCAGTTCGGCAGCTTCCTGGTGAACGACAAGGTCCGCCGCTACGAAGGCTACGACTACGAAAAAGTCATGCTGACCACGCAAATGGCCCTGAACCTGCTGGCCGTCAACGACTTCGACGGCGCACGTATCGCGATCAAGAAAACCCACGAACGTGAAGCGGTGATCGCCGACCTGCGCGACAAGGAATACCTCAAGAGCGAAGAGGAAGCCGAGAAAGAAGGCATCAAGACCGAGTTAAAAGACTTGCATGGCTATCCCGTCGCCAGCCTCGACGCACCTGAAGTGGTTGGGCTGAAAAACAGCTACCAGAGTGCCTTCAGCCATTACCTGGCCGGCTTCGTCTACGAAGCCCTGGGCGAAAAAGACCTGGCCGCACCGGGTTACCGCACAGCAGCCGAACTGCGCCCGAACACTCCGTTGCTGGAGCAGGCGTTGAAGGATCTGGACCAGAAAAGTGCCAAGGACGAAGACAGCGACATCCTGATCGTCGTGCAAAGCGGGCTGGCGCCGGCCCGGGGTTCGATCCGCGTGCCACTGACTCTGCCGATCAGCGCCGGCGTGGTGATCGCTCCGCTGTCCTTCCCGGTCATCAAGCCGGATACCTCCACCGCCCCGCTCACCCAGATTGGCGTGGACGGTCAGCAACTCACCCTGACGCAACTCAACAGCATTACCACCATGTCCCGCCGCGCACTGCGTGACGACATGCCGGGCATCATTGTGCGCACCACTGTTCGTGCAGCTACCCGTGGCGTGGCGCAGGAAAAGATCAAACAAGTCAGCCAGCTGGCGGGCATAGCAGTCGGTTTCACTTCAACCGTGTTCGAAGGTGCCGATACCCGTACGTGGCGCACCCTGCCGGACAACACCCATGTCGTGCGCCTGCGCCTGAAGAAAGGCGAGCACCAGGTCGCGGTTGGAACGACGGTGCTCAAGATCACCGTTGACCAGCGCTATCAAGTCATCAGCCTGCGCGCCGTGGGCAACCAGGTCTTCGCCAGCGGCCTGGCCGTTCACGCGACCCCGAGCGCCAGCCCGACAGCCGTGGCCAGCTTCAAACAACTTTAATTACGGAGTCTTCCCATGCGCTTCAAACTCATCGCTGTCGTCATCCTGGCCTTGTTGGCCGGTTGCGCCACAACAGCCGCCAGCAAGGTCGTGGCCTTGGGCAAGCTAAGGGACATTGAGATCGACGCCATGCGTGTCGCCCGGGAAAACGGCTTCATTACGGTCAATACACAGCTGAGCAACACCAGCTCCGACAACAAGACCTTCTACTACCGCTTTGCCTGGCTCGACCCTGATGGCTTCCCGGTTGCCGAAGAAGAAACCTGGAAGAGCCAGATGATGTACGGCGAGCAGACCCGCTACATTCAGGCCATAGCGCCCACCCCCAAGGCCGTGGATTTCCGCCTGGAAATCAATACGCCTTAACACCCTATTCGTTCAGCTTCAGAGAGCATTCCCATGTTTGTACGCTTTTCGATGATTGCCGCTATCGCCCTCCTGGCCAGTGGTTGCGCCAGCAACCACCCACCGACCCTGGGCAGCAAGAACACCAGCTATGGCGACACCAAGGCTGTGGAAACCATCACCAACGAGTTCAGCTCCACCGACCTGCAGATCATCGCCGAGTCCATGACCCGCTCTCTCGCCCAGTCCGGCATTCTGCGTGGACGCCCGGTGGTCCAGGTCTACGACGTGAAGAACAAGACCAGCGAATACATCGACACCCGTGAAATCACCACCACCATCAAGACCCAACTGATGAAATCGGGCACGGCACGCTTCTCCAGCGACAACACCGATATGCAGAGCCAGATTGATCAGATCCAGCTGCAAAACCAGAGCGGTCTGTACAAGAAAGCCACCGTGTCCAAGATCGGCAACATGATCGCCGCCAAATACCGCCTTGAAGGTTCGATCAGCTCGATCGTCAAGCGCAGCAGCGAGTACAAGGACGTCTTCTACAAATTCAGCCTGCAATTGATCGACGTTGAAAGCGGTCTGGCCGAGTGGATGGACGAAAAAGAGATCCGCAAAACTACGGAGCATTAATCAATGCGCGCATGGATTGGGATGATGGCCCTGGCTTGCACGTTCAGCGTGCAGGCGGCCCCGAAAGTCGCAGTAACCGACCTGGCGTACGAGGAGCGCGTGGAGCAGTACATCCACACCGTTTCGTCCAAGAACAATTACCGCGAGGGTGAGTACAGCGCCAGCGGTTCTTCGAGCTACGACGAGTTCGAATCCAAAACCAGTTACATCGAGCAAACTGAGCTGCGCAAATTCACCGGCGACATCAAGGGCCAGATGCTGCGCTCCGGAATGTTCCAGCTGGTGCAAGGCAAGCCGCACACCGCCGAGTCCAAAGGCGATATCTATGACGTGATCGAACGGATCAAGGCCGGCAACTTCGAGGGCGCCGACTATGTACTGTTCGGCACCTTGTCGGACGTAGACTTCAACAGTGATGTCAACGAGATACCCAACACCGACAGCTATTCCTCGGTGCTGGCACTGACCCTGGTAGCGGATTTCAGCCTGATCGACACCAAAACCTTCGAAATCACCTCGGCCTTCACGGCGATGGGCGAAGGCCAGGACACCAAGTTGACGAACCATCGGGACGCGAAGATCTCACAGAGTCGCCCACGGGTGGTACGTGAGGTGTCCAAGTCCCTGGGGGAAGATGTGGCTCGTCAATTGAGCGAACAACTGGGTGGCAGCGGGAATGAGCAGCAAGAGCAGGCGCCGTTGAGCAATAACCTGCCAGAGGATACAGAGCCGGTCATTTTGCGCTGATCCCTTGAACGAAAAAGGCGACCTCAAGGGTCGCCTTTTTTGTGTCTGACGGTTTTACACCGCCGCTTTGCGCAGCGTCGCCATAAACGCCGCAGCGCCAATGAACAGCCCGGCAAACGTGCGGTTCATGCGTCTTTGCTGCTTGGGCGTGCGCAACATGCGCAGCACTTTGGACGCCAGCCCGGTGTAACCGGCCATGACGATCAGGTCAACGCAGACCATGGTTACGCCGATGATCAGGTATTGAACCAGTAATGGCGCATGCGGATCGATAAACTGCGGCAACACCGCCAGCATGAACACCAGGGCCTTGGGGTTGCTGATGTTGACCAGGAAACCGCGGAACACCAGGGCCATCGGTTTGCCGATCTGACGCACCGCCGCGTCATCGCTCATGTCGCTGGGCAGTGCGCGCCATTGCTTGATTGCGAGATAAACCAGGTACGCCACGCCGAACCATTTGATCGCATAAAAAGCGCTGGCCGAGGCCGTGAGGATCGCGCCGACACCGGCGCCGACAATCGCGATCTGCACCGCCAGGCCCAATTGCAGGCCCAGGGCATTCCAGTAACCGCGCCAGAAACCGTATTGCAGACCGCTGGACATCGACGCAATGGCGCCGGCACCGGGAGACAGGCTGATCACCCAGCAGGCGGCAAAAAACGCCAGCCATGTTTGAAGCTCCATCGCACACCTCGACTCAGACTCGTAAACAGATGTCTAAGCTAATGCGGCTTTGGGCCGATGACCATCGATTTTTTGCAGGATGTTGCGGTCGCCGACCAGCGTTTTAAGACTCAAGGGCCCCTTCGCGAGCAAGCCCGCTCCCACAGTTGATCTTGGCGAACACAAATCATGCGAACCACACGGACCTAGTGTGGGAGCGGGCTTGCTCGCGAAAGCGGCATGTCAGGCAACGGAAGGCTTACTTCTCGAACCCGCTCGAAGGGAGCACATCAGTCCCACGCCAGCGTCGAACCGAGCGCTGGAAGAACAGGCTGTTAGGCACCTGAACCATCGCACTGCCGGTCCCAAGCTCTTCAGCTTCGATCAACGTGGTGTAAAGCAGATTGATCGCCACCACCCGACCTTTGACGCCAGGCTTGTCAGTGGTGTCCACCAACTCGACCACATCGCCGAGGCGAAACGGGCCGACGGTGAAAATCAGGATCGCGCAGAGCAGATTGGAGAGCACGCTCCACATGGCGAAAAACGCCACCGCCGCTACCGCGACGAAGCCGGACAACGCGGTCCAGAGCACCGTCGCCGACACCCCGAGGCGTTCCAGCACGAAAATCAGCGCACTGCCCATGATCAGCCAGCGCAGACCGCCCCGCAGCGGCATCAGCAACTGCGGCGGAAACGGGTAGCGCTCGCCCAGGCGTGTCAGGCATTTCGCAACAAAGCGCTGGGTGAAGTAACCGGCCAACAGAATCAGCAGGATTTGCACGACGAGCCAGATCGGCTCGACCCACACCGCCGGCAGCGGCAGCTTGAACGCCTCCATCAGGACAGCGCCTCCAGCTCCGCCTGCATGCTTTCCAGCAATTCCAGGGCTTCCATCCAGGCTTCTTCCAGTTCGGCTTCACGCACTTTCAGCTTGGCTTGCTCGGCCAGCAGATCACGCAGGTCGTTCTTGCGCGCCGGCTCGTAAATGTCGCTGTCGCCGAGGCTGGTATCGATCTTCGCCAGCTTCTCGTGGAGCTTGCCGAGCTCGGCTTCGAGCTTGTCAGCCTCACGCTTGTGCGGTGCCAGTTGCTGACGCAACGCAGCGGCGGCCTGACGCTGGGCCTTCTTGTCAGTCTTGTCCGGATTGACCGGCGTGGAGCTGACCGGGGCGTTGCGCTGACGGTAGTCGACCAGCCAACGGGCGTAGTCTTCCAGGTCGCCATCAAACTCCTCGACCTTGCCGTCCGCCACCAGATAGAAATTGTCGGTGGTGCTTTTGAGCAAATGACGATCGTGGGAGACCACCAGTACCGCACCGCTGAATTCCTGCAGGGCCATGGTCAGCGCCAGGCGCATTTCCAGGTCCAGGTGGTTGGTCGGTTCGTCGAGCAGCAACAGGTTCGGCCGCTCCCAGGCGATCAACGCCAGGGCCAGACGCGCCTTCTCGCCACCGGAGAAGTTCAGCACTGGCTCGTCGATGCGCGCGCCGCGGAAGTCGAAACCACCGAGGAAGTCGCGCAACGTCTGTTCACGCTCGGTTGGCGCCAGACGCTGCAAGTGCAGCAACGGGCTGGCCTTCGAGTCGAGGGAATCGAGCTGATGTTGGGCGAAGTAGCCGACGACGGTGTTCTCGCCACGGGTCAGCCGACCGGCCAGCGGCGAAAGCTCACCGGCGAGGTTTTTGATCAGGGTCGATTTACCGGCGCCGTTGGGGCCGAGCAAACCGATGCGCGCGCCGGGGGTCAGTTGCAGCTTGACCTTCTCCAGCACGGCTTTGTCGCCGTAGCCCAGACGGGCATCGGACAGATCGATCAGCGGGCTGGAAATCTTCGTCGACTCGCGGAAGACGAAGTCGAACGGCGAATCGACGTGGGCGGCGGACAATTCTTCCATCCGCTCCAGCGCCTTGATCCGGCTCTGGGCCTGGCGGGCCTTGGTGGCCTGGGCCTTGAAGCGGGCGATGTAGCTTTCCATGTGCGCACGCTGCGCCTGCTGCTTCTCGTAGGCCTGCTGTTGCTGGGCCAGACGTTCGGCGCGGGCTCGTTCGAAAGCGCTGTAACCACCGCGATACAGGGTGATTTTGCGTTGGTCGACGTGGGCCACGTGATCAACCACGGCGTCGAGAAAATCCCGGTCGTGGGAAATCAGCAGCAAGGTGCCGGGATAGCTTTTCAGCCATTCTTCGAGCCAGATGATGGCGTCGAGGTCCAAGTGGTTAGTCGGTTCGTCGAGCAGCAGCAAGTCCGAGGGGCACATCAATGCCTGCGCCAGGTTCAGACGCATCCGCCAGCCACCGGAGAAATCGCCGACCTGGCGATCCATCTGCTCATTGGTGAACCCAAGCCCGGCCAGCAGCTTGCGGGCACGAGCATCGGCGGTGTAGCCGTCGGCGCTGTCGAGTTCCGAGTGCAGGCGGGCCAGAGCGGTGCCGTCATGGGCGGCTTCGGCCGCGGCGAGGTCACGTTGTACCTCGCGCAGGCGCAGGTCGCCATCGAGCACGTAGTCGACCGCCAGGCGTTCGAGCGTCTCGATCTCCTGGCGCATGTGGGCGATGCGCCAGTCGGCCGGCAGGAAGCAGTCACCCGAGTCCGGGTGCAGTTCGCCCCGGATCAAGGCGAACAGGCTCGATTTGCCGGCGCCGTTGGCACCGATGAGGCCGGCTTTGTGGCCGGCGTGCAGGGTCAGCTCGGCGTCTTCTAGCAGACGTTGCGGGCCACGCTGTAAAGTCAGGTTCTGAAGTCGAATCATAATGGCGGCGGAGTCTACCAGCTTCGCTCGCAACTGGCGCGAGTAGCACTATGTCCTCTGACCTGTGGAGCTTTTCCCTTGGCACTTATGCCCGTCCCGGCGTTGAAGCCGCGTGCCTGACCCTGCAATCGGCGGGGGTGAATGTGTGCCTGTTGCTGTGCGGGTTGTGGCTGGGCCAGCGGGGAGTCGCCTGCAACGAGCATCGACTGCAGCAGCTTCGCAACGTGGCGCAGCCTTGGGACGCGGATGTCGTTCAACCGCTGCGCGCCTTGCGCATGCGATGGAAAGTCGTCGCGACTGAGGACGCCGAACTGAATGCGTTACGCGAACAAGTAAAAACGCTGGAGCTGGAAGCCGAGCGGCATTTGCTGATGCGGCTGGAGCGAGCGGCGTTGAATTGGCCGCAGTGTGAGGCGACCGATTTATCGGCCTGGCTGGAGGGTGTGGCGGCGGATGCCGCCCACCTGGACCGCGACGCGCTGCATCAGCTGCGCGTCGCGGCAACCGGCACTTAGGAAGCGCTGGTTGGGGTGGAGCTGGTGCTCGACGGTGCGACAGGCGTTGGCGCCGTGGTGACTGTCGAGGTGGAGGCTACTGGTGCAGGCGCGGCCGAAGCGGATGGCGCCGGTGTCGCTGGCTTGGCAGCAATTACCGGGGCCGGCTTGGCAACAGCGGCCGGTTTTTTCACGGCTGGTTTGGCTGCTGGCTTGGCAGCTGGTTTTGCAGCCGGCTTGGCAGCGGCAGGTTTGGCTGCTGGTTTCGCTGCGGCAGGTTTTGCCGCGGTGGCTGGCTTGGCAGCGACGGCAGGTTTTGCAGTCGCAGGTTTTGCAGCAGCAGTCCTGGTAGCGGCCGGTTTGGCAGCAGGTTTCGCAGCAGCAGTTTTAGCCGCTGGTTTTGCCGCTGGCTTGGCAGCGGTTTTAGCGGCGACTGGCTTGGCAGCAGGCTTCGCAGCGGCAGTTTTAGCGGCTGGTTTTGCAGCTGTTTTAGCGGCCGGTTTTGCGGCGGGTTTGACCGCTGTAGTTTTCGCTACGGCCGGTTTGGCAGCAGTGGTTTTTGCAGCCGGTTTTGCGGCAGCTGTTTTGGCAGCGGCTGGCTTGGCAGCAGGTTTGGCAGCAGCAGTTTTAGCGGCTGGTTTTGCAGCCGGTTTCGCAGCGCTGGCAGCGACTGGTTTTTTCGCCGCAGGTTTAGCTGCAGGTTTAGCTGCCGCTTTCACAGGTGCCTTGGCGGCAGGTTTGGCCGGTGCTTTTGCAGCAGCCGGTTTGGCAGCGGCTTTCTTCGCAGGGGCCGCAGCAGGCTTGGCCGCACGCAAGGACAACGCCTTGGCGACAGCCTCTTGAACACGACCGACGCCCTGGGCCAGTTTCAGGCTTTCTTGGGCATCGCGCTTGAGTTGCAGAATGTAGGCGCGGGTGTCGGACTGACGATCCTTGAGGGCATCGAGCACGTCTTCGAGTTGCTGCACGCCGTCCTTCGCCTTGGCTTGTGCCTTGGCTTTGCCGGCCGCCGCAGCGTCCTGCAATTTGGTGCGGGATTTGTGCAATTTCTCTTGTGCTTTTCCGCGCTGTTTTTCCAGTTTGGCGAGCAGTTTTTCAGCATCAGCCAAGGCTTGGGAACAAGCGGTTTCCAGATGCTCGAGCAGGCTGCCCGAGAGTTGTTGGAGTAAGTGCAACGGGGTATTTACAGGCTTCTTGGTGGCCGACATGGTTTACCTCCTGGCTGACGTGGGTGCGGCTCATACTAGACCTCTGCTGCTACCGCCGCTAGGGCATGTTGACAGTATCGAAAGCGTCGCGTTGCAACGGATCGAAAATCTTCTGCGCTTACGCAAAACAAGTTCACTGTCGAACGCATTCACACTGGCATAATCTGCCGCATCTCAGGTCGGAGAGTGCCCATGTCGCGCTACCTTTTTTTATCGCTGTGCGTGTTTTTTTCCATCGCTCAAGCCGCCGAAAAAACCCAGGAAAATGAAGCTCACGATCTCGCTTACAGCCTGGGCGCGAGCCTCGGCGAACGCTTGCGCCTGGAGGTTCCCGACCTGCAACTGCAAGCGCTGGTCGAAGGTTTGCAGCAAGCCTATCAAGGCAAACCCCTGGCCCTGAAAGATGAGCAGATCGAACAGATTCTGACCGAGCACGAAGCGCAGACAGCTTTGCAGTCGCCTCCGCCACAGAGCGAAGCCGCCCTCGAAAAAGAGCACCGATTTCTCGCCGAAGAAAAAACCAGACCCGGCGTTCGCGAACTGGCCGATGGAATATTGCTGACGGAGCTGACACCCGGCACCGGCGCGAAAGCCGGTCCGAATGGCAAGGTTCAGGTGCTGTACGTCGGTCGTCTTCCCGACGGCACCGTGTTCGATCAGAACACTCAGCCGCAGTGGTTCAGTCTCGACAGCGTGATCAGCGGATGGCGCAGCGCGCTGCAAAACATGCCGGTCGGTGCGAAGTGGCGATTGGTGATTCCATCGGCCCAAGCCTATGGCGCCGACGGTGCCGGCGACTTGATCGAGCCGTTCACGCCGCTGGTATTCGAAGTCGAATTGCGCGGCGCCACCAGCTAAACAGCGGAAACGAAAAACGGCGCGCAAAGCGCACCGTTTTGAGGTGTGGCAGGAAGGGGGTCAGGCCTGAACCGAATCCACTTCCTTGTGAGCGGTGTGCAGCACTTCGATCAGGCAGTCTTCCAGTTCGAAGCGTTCGTGCAACAGGCCACCCAGCTCCTTGAATTTCTCTGCTACGCATTTGCCTGCGTCACACAGGTCGTTGAACGCGAGCAGCTTCTCGGTGATGACGTCGATGCGTGGGTAGATGGTCTCGGCGAGTTCCAGACCACGCTTGTCGTTGAAAGCCTTGGCCTCCCCCGTCAGCTGTTCGTAGATCTCGAAGTGCCCGGCAGACACGTAATCGACCAGCACGCCGCAGAATTCCTGCAATGGCTTGCGGTTCTCACCCAGCGCCTCAGGCTTGGCGCCGAGATCATCATAGGCCCGAACCAGTTCGTGACGTTCCTGCAACCAACGATCGATCAGCAGATGCACTCCACCCCAGCGTTCCTGAGCATTCTGACAACTTTCGAGCATGGCGGTCTCTCTTCCCTTGTGGGTCATGCTGCTCTACACCTGTCGCACACTTGAAGATCAAGAGTCGGCCAGGCAGAGCGTCATTCGAGCAACATAATTCCAATGACACGTGCGGGCCAGATTATGCCCGCGCGACTGTGGCTTCAAGGTACGCAGCAGATAAAGTTCATACAAGTGTTTAATCGCCGGCCAGCGCCCGGTGCGACGACGTGCCGCTGAACGGTCGCTGACAAGCGATCCAGACCACGCGCAGCAACTGGTAAACACTCAGGATCGTCATGGCGATGAAGAAGAGCAGACTCCACTCGGGCAAGCTCAGGTCAAACAGCGTCCAGGAAATCTGTGCGCATTCGGCCGTACCTTTGAACATCTGCTGCACCACATAAACCAAGGGGGTGCTTGCGAACGGGTCCGCCAGACTGAGCGAGCATACTGACAGCTGTTGCACCGGATCGCCTTGCAACAACACCTGACGCCACGCCGTCACCGTACCCGCCAGACTGCACAACAGACCGAGCAGCCAATACAGGAACGAGCCGACGCGACCGGGGCCATGAACCGCAGCCATCAGGCAGCCCCCCGTGAGAATCGTCAGGCAAAACCGCTGTAAAAGACACAGCCCGCAGGGCTTGAGGCCGACTGCATATTCCAGGTAGTAGGAAACGCCCAACGCCAGCGCGCCGGCAATGAAAACCATGAAAAACAAGGAGCGTGAGCAGGCCAACGTCATGGCTTTTCCGTACCAGTAGAGACAAGTGGTTACGGTAGAGGAAAGCGCAGCAGCCTTTCAAGGCAAGCCAGCAAGGACACTTCAGCAGAAGTGTAGGGAATTCCCGACAGAAGCGAGAGGATCAGGTGTAGTCCTCTGTAGGACTCTGCCGTCGAGGCTCTACGAATGTAAGAAAACGTCGCTGCAAAACCTACTGCGTGGCGAGGGAGTTTGCCCCCTCGCCACACAATCAGGCATGAACCGGCGCCGGTAGCGGCGCGGCCAGCAAGCGTTCGTCCAGCAGGCCAAGGCCTTCCTGAAACAGCTGGTTGCTGCGCTCGGTGTCGCCCAATTGCGCCAGCAGCCGAGCCAGCTCGGCACAGGCTTCCGGGTTGCGCTGCACGCGCAGGCTGCTTTCCAGATAGTCCCGGGCCTTGCCCCACAAACTGTTTTGCAGACACAGACGACCAAGGGTCAGCAACAGGCTCGGGTCAGCCGGATGATCCTTGAGCCAGCCCTCGGCGGTCTGCAATTGACGCGCAGAGTCACTGCCGCGAACCAGCCCGTAAAGGCGTGCCAGATGGCTGTCGTAGTTGCGCTTGAGCGCCGTTCGCAGGACCTCTTCGGCCTCAACCTGCGCGCCCAGTTGCCGAAGTTGCTCGGCATACGCCAATACCAGTTGCGGTTCCTGGCGCTGAGCCGAGGTGAGTTGTTGCCAGGCGCGGTTGAGCGATTGCAAACCCACCGTCCCGTCTTCTTCCTGACGCGCAGCCAGGGACAGGTTTTCACCCCAGGCCCGGCGCTCAAGTTCGGCCAGCTCGGCCGCTGGCAGGACCTTATCCTTGCGCAGCTCCGGCAGCAGGCGAATCACCGCTGACCAGTCGCCGCGCTGCTGATGCAAGCGTTGCAACTGGCGCAAGGTCTGAACGTTGTGAGGGTGACGCTCATGCATCGCCTGCAACGTCGAGAGGGCGCCGTCGGTGTCGCCACGGTCGGTCTGCAATTGGGCATGACTCAGGGCAATCGCCAACTCGGCCTGAGGCTGTCGCTCCAGTGCGCGCTCCAGCAGGTTATCGCTTTCTTCGTAATGACCCTGTTCGTTCGCCGCGCGGGCAGCGCCGAGGTAGTAAAGCAGCGGCTGGCGCTCGGCTTCGGCGGCGCGATGCAGATGACGCTGCGCGCTGGCCCAGCGACCCTCAGCCAAATCCAGCTGACCGTGCTCGATCGCCACTTGCACCCGACGACTGCGATTGCGCCGCGACCATGGGTTGACCACGCCGCTAGAGGTCGTCACCAATTCGATCAACGCCTTGATGCCCCAGAACACCAGCCACAGCACCGCCAACAGCGCCAGGGTGGCCCACAGGCTCGATTCGAAACGGAAGCTCTTGTAGGCGATCAGCACGTAGCCGGAATGCTCGGCAATCGCCAGTCCCAGCGCGGCGGCAACGGCGATGGCCAGAAACACGATCACATAGAGGCGTTTCATGGCGTGGCCTCCTGCACGGTGCTTGCGGCAGGTTTGGCCATGGGTTTGATCGAGTCCTCGGCGTTGACATTACGTCGCTCGAGATAGCCCTGAACCGCGCTCAGCGTGCCGGTCAGGTCCGGCGTGACCACGGTGACCGGCTGCTTGCTCAGTTCGCCAACCTGTTCGAGCATCACTTTGCTCTGCGGGTTGTCCGGGTTGAAATTACCCTTGAGCACGTCCCGCGCCTCGGCCAGCGCCTGGGTGTAGACCGCAGCCTGACCATTGAGCGCCGCCCACTGCGCCTGTTCAAGCGCCAGGCTCAAGGCCAGGCGCACCTGGCTCAGGCTTTGCCCTGCCAGCAGCGGACGGACATTTTTATCGGCATTGAAATCGATACGGATGTAACGCGAGATCTGATCCCACCACTGCGCCCAACGACTGGCGCCGTCGCCATCGGCGGTCAGGCCCAGCAGCGAATCACCCCGGTCCTTGTACTCGGGAGCCAGCTCGGTGAGGCTGACCACCTGATCGCGCAGCGCACCCAGTCGCAGGAACAGGCCGGTGCGATCCGGCTGTTCGGTACTGCGCAAGGCGACCAGGGTTTTCGCCACTTGCTCGCGAGCGGCAAAGGAACCCGGATCGTTCTGTTCGCGAAGAATTTCGTCGGCGCCCTGCACTAGGGCCTGAGCGCTGTTGATGTCCTGCAACGCCGAAAGCCGCAGGCTGGCCAGGCGCAGCAAGTGTTCGGCCTCAGCCAGGCGCCAGTCCTTGCGGCTGGCGCCGAGGACGGTTTCCAGACGTTGATTCAAGCGCTGCTGATCGCCTTGCAGTTGAATCACCAGGCGGCTGCGGGCATCGAGTTCTTCGGCGGCAGGCATTTGCTCAAGGCGTGCACTAAGGCGTTGCTCGTTGAGCTTCAGGCTTTGCGCCTGATCGTTCAACGCCTGCACCTGACTCAACTGCTCCTGCGTATTGGCTTGCAGGTGACGCACCTGCCAGACGCCCCAACCGCCCACCACCACACCGGCGGCGCCCAGCAACAGCGCGACGATTGCCAGCCCATTGCCTCGGCGCTGCACTGCAGCAGGTGGCGCACTTTCTACCGGTGCATCTACCGGCGCATCGATCACTGGCCGGGAGTCATCTTTAGGCAAGGCTGTTTCGCTCACGTATCCATCCTTTGCATTAGAGAACGGGTTCGGGATGCTCCCGTAACACCGTCAGCAAAGCCGTGGCACTCGCGCCACGACAATCCACAACTGTTTGGGCCCCGGCGGCACGTGCCAGCTCGGCGACCCTGGGGCTTGGTACAAACAACGGCAACTGCGCCAACTGTGGCCAGGCATCGCCGGCCAATTGATACAGATGCTCAAAACCCTGTCCACTGCT
Source organism: Pseudomonas sp. BF-RE-25 (assembly GCF_019956105.1). Taxonomy (NCBI): domain Bacteria; kingdom Pseudomonadati; phylum Pseudomonadota; class Gammaproteobacteria; order Pseudomonadales; family Pseudomonadaceae; genus Pseudomonas; species Pseudomonas sp. BF-RE-25. The sequence goes on along the minus strand of NZ_JAHBDB010000033.1, from coordinate 40,496 downwards.
GACCACCAGCCCGTTCAAGCGTTCCGCCTTGATCCGCTCAGGCAGTGTTGCCGGCGGATACTGTGGAAGCTTGCGGCGATACAACTCCAGATAGTCGACACTAGCACCAAGCTCGCGCAAACGCTCAGCGAGCAACTCACGGCCACCCTCCCCACGCAGGATCAGCACCCGTGGATCAGGCTGCTCGACAGCCTCGCGCAACGACGCAAGCTCCAGCAAGGCTTCGCTGTCATCACCTTCGGCCGGGAAACTCACGTCCAACCCGTGTTCATCAAGGATCTGCGCCGTCGCCGCGCCTACGCTGAACCACTTCAGGCGCGGTGCTTGCGGCCAGTACTGGTCGACCAGGTCCACCGCGATTCTGGCGGCGGGTTTGCTGACCACAATCACGGCGCAATAACGATCCAGATCCTGAATCACCTGGCGCATTGTGGCAGAGGCCGGAATCGGTGCAATTTCCAAAAGCGGCAAACTGCTGCTGAAAATCCCCGCTTCGGCCAACACAGCGCTCAGCGCCGCCGACTCATCCGCCGGACGCGTCAGCAGCAGGCGCCAGCCCGTCACTCGTGACCTGCCTCACCGTAGACCGCTTTCAGAATGTCGTTGGCACCCTGGCTCAGAAGGTCTTCGGCCACTCGCACACCCAGTGCTTCGGCATCGCCGCGCGGCGCACGGGCTTCGGCGCTGAGCAGCAGACCGCCGCTCGGATCGCCCACCAGGCCACGCAACCAGATCTGCTCGCCTTCCAGCACGGCGTAGCAGGCGATCGGCACCTGGCAACCGCCATTCAGATGTTTGTTGAGGGCACGTTCGGCGGTGACACGGGTGGCGGTGTCCTGATGGTGCAGCGGCGCGAGCAAGGCGTGAATTTCGCGGTCGGCGGAGCGGCATTCGATGCCTACAGCACCCTGGCCACCGGCCGGCAGGCTGTCATCGACGCTGATCGCCGAGGTGATGCGATCCTCGAAGCCCAGTCGAATCAGACCGGCCGCCGCGAGGATGATGGCGTCGTACTCGCCGGCATCGAGCTTGGCCAGGCGCGTGTTGACGTTACCGCGCAGGAAGCGGATTTCCAGGTCCGGGCGACGGGTCAGCAACTGAGCCTGACGGCGCAGGCTGGAGGTGCCGACGATGCTGCCTGACGGCAATTCGTCCAGGCTGGCATAGGTATTGGAGACGAAGGCATCGCGCGGGTCTTCTCGCTCGCAGATGCAGAACAGACCGAGGCCTTCCGGGAAGTCCATCGGGACGTCTTTCATGGAATGCACGGCGATGTCGGCTTCATTTTCCAGCAGCGCGGTTTCCAGCTCCTTGACGAACAGGCCCTTGCCGCCGATTTTCGACAGCGGCGAGTCGAGTAGCTTGTCGCCGCGACTGACCATGGGCACCAACGTCACGAGCAGCCCCGGATGGGCCTCTTCCAGACGGGCTTTGACGTATTCGGCCTGCCACAGGGCGAGAGCACTTTTGCGGGTGGCGATGCGGATTTCGCGAGAGGACATGGATCAATCCGTACTGAATAGATACGGCAGATAATAACAGCTCAACCAAATCCGCTTTGACTTGAATCAGGAATTGCCTGGCCTCCCTGGCCCCGGACGTCCGGCAATCGGGTGAGAAATTCGCCTGCGGGTGGCGAATTAAAGCTGTTGCATCATTTTGCGCACACCGGCCACATGGCGTCGGCTGACGATCAGGGCGTCACCGTTCAGGCCTTTGAGGAACAGCTGAAAATGCCCCAGTGGCGTGCGTTGCAGGCGCTCGATGCGTTCGCGGGCGACCAGGGCGTTGCGGTGGATCCGCACGAAACGGTCGCCGAATTCATCCTCAAGGGCCTTGAGCGGCTCATCCAGCAGCACTTCACCGCCTTCATGGCGCAAGGTCACGTATTTGTGATCCGCAATGAAGTAGACCACCTGCCCCAACGGGATCAGTTCAATACCTTTACGGGTACGGGCGCTGATATGGCTGCGCGGGCCGCTGCCGGTTTCGGCGGCGGGACGGGTCAAAGCCGCGAGCTGGACGCGATTGGGGCGTTCGGCTTTTTTCAACGCATCATGCAATTGTTCTGTACGCACAGGTTTCACCAGATAGCCTACGGCGCTGGCCTGTAAGGCTTCCACGGCAAATTCATCGGGACCTGTGCAAAACACCACGGCGGGCGGGGTTTCGCGTTCGCACAATCGTGCAGCCACTTGCAGGCCATCGAGGCCCGGCATGCGGATATCGAGCAGCACGATATCCGGTTTGTGGCTGTCGATCAGTGCCAACGCTTCTTCGCCGTTCGTGGCGCTCGGCTCCAGGACACTGTATCCCTCGAGTTCGCCGACCATTCGGCTCAGGCGCTCGCGGGCAAGGGGTTCGTCATCAACGATCAGGACATTCATATTGCGCTGGATTCCTGCGTGAGTCTCGCACAAGGATAGCGTAGACAGGTGAAGTGACGTCTGTCACCGCGATCCACGCTAAGACTAGCGCGAGGGCCAAAAAGTGCCGCCCGTCCGACTGCTAAATTTTTATTTGCCGGGCAATTGGCGGTTGGCGAGGCATCGCCGTAGGGTTTGCTGATACACAATATGAACACCCCCTCTTCTTATCGTCCGCTGCAGCGCCAGGAAGTGCGCTGATCCTACTGTCCAACTGTAGACGGTTGCCGGCACGTTATTGCTCAATTGAAAAATATCGTTGCGCAATTTCCACAATGCCTGCCTTGAGTATGGGTCGACGCATGAGAAAAAAACGTATCGACCAGTGTCAGCGACAGGATTGGCAACCCTGTTATTATCCGCCGCAGCTTTCAACGCCATCTTTCTTCAGCCGATACGAGCGAATTCATGAGCACTGACAAGACCAATCAGTCCTGGGGCGGCCGCTTCAGTGAACCCGTCGACGCCTTCGTCGCCCGCTTCACCGCCTCCGTCACTTTCGACCAGCGCCTGTATCGCCACGACATCATGGGCTCGATCGCCCACGCCACCATGCTGGCCAAGGTCGGCGTGCTGACTGATGCCGAGCGCGACAGCATCACCGATGGCCTGAAGACCATCCAGGGTGAAATCGAGGCCGGCCAGTTCGACTGGCGCATCGACCTCGAAGACGTGCACATGAACATCGAGGCGCGTCTGACCGACCGCATCGGCGTGACCGGTAAAAAGCTGCACACCGGCCGCAGCCGTAACGACCAGGTCGCCACCGACATTCGCCTGTGGCTGCGTGACGAGATCGACCTGATCCTGGGCGAAATCACCCGCCTGCAAAAAGGCCTGCTGGAACAGGCCGAGCGCGAAGCCGGCAGCATCATGCCGGGCTTCACTCACCTGCAAACCGCGCAGCCGGTGACCTTCGGGCACCACATGCTGGCCTGGTTCGAAATGCTCAGCCGCGACTACGAGCGTCTGGTCGACTGCCGCAAACGCACCAACCGCATGCCGTTGGGCAGTGCCGCGCTGGCGGGCACCACGTACCCGATCGACCGCGAATACACCGCGCAACTGCTGGGCTTCGACGCCGTGGGCGGCAACTCGCTGGACAACGTGTCCGATCGTGACTTCGCCATCGAGTTCTGCTCGGCCGCGAGCATCGCGATGATGCACTTGTCGCGGTTCTCCGAAGAGCTGGTGCTGTGGACCAGCGCCCAGTTCCAGTTCATCGATCTGCCGGACCGCTTCTGCACCGGCAGCTCGATCATGCCGCAAAAGAAAAACCCGGACGTGCCAGAGCTGGTTCGCGGCAAGACCGGCCGCGTATTCGGCGCACTGATGGGCCTGCTGACCCTGATGAAAGGCCAGCCATTGGCCTACAACAAGGACAACCAGGAAGACAAGGAACCGCTGTTCGACGCCGCCGACACCCTGCGCGACTCGCTGCGGGCCTTTGCCGACATGATCCCGGCGATCAAACCCAAGCACGCGATGATGCGCGAAGCGGCGCTGCGCGGTTTCTCCACCGCCACCGACCTGGCCGACTATCTGGTGCGTCGCGGCCTGCCATTCCGTGACTGCCACGAAATCGTTGGCCATGCCGTGAAGTACGGCGTGGAAAGCGGTAAAGACCTGGCGGAAATGAGTCTGGAAGAGCTGCGCAAGTTCAGCGACCAGATCGATCAGGACGTGTTCGCCGTGCTGACCCTCGAAGGTTCGGTGAACGCCCGTAACCACATCGGCGGGACCGCTCCGGCGCAGGTCAAGCAGGCGGTGGCTCGCGGCCAGGCGTTGCTCGCCAGCCGCTAAACGGCCTCTGTAATACCTGAGCTCGATGGCTGAAAGGCCATCGAGCTTTTTTATGCTCAGGCTGTCGCGCGCCCAACGGCTCCCACCCGCTGCAAAAAGGCAGGCGCCTCGGCCAGCCGGTCAGCGGCGACTTTTTGTACATTAGGGTTATCCGCCAGGCGCTCCAGCAACGCTTTGGCGCCGGGCATGTCGCCGAGGAAATCGACGCTGAACAAACGCTTTCCGACGTCAACAGCCAGATCGACGCTGTAAAGAAAGTACAAATCGGCCAGGGTGAACTGTTCGCCCGCAACGTACGGTGCAAACCGCGCCCGGTGTTTCAGGGCGGCAAATCCCTTGATCAGGTCTCGCTCGGATTTGGCCTTCAGCGCCTCGGGGGTCGGCCTGCCACCAAAGAACACCTCGACATAACAGACTCGCGCCGGCAGTTCGATATACAACTCGATCTCCTTGGCCAAGGCTCGAACGCCTGCCATTTCAAACGGCGTTTGCGGCAACAGTGAAATGCCCGGTTGAGTCTCTTCGATGAAATCGAGGATCGCGTCCGTTTCGCTCAAGAACCCTTGTTCGGTTTCCAGTACCGGCACTTTCCCGCGCGGGCTGACCGCCAGGATGTCCGGGTTCTGGCATCCATGAAACGGAACCGTTTCAAACGGCACGCCTTTCTCCAGGAGTGCCAGTTTGACCATGTTGAAATAATTGCTGGCCGCAAAGCCATACAGTTTGAGCATCGTCGGGTCTCCTTGACCGTGGAAGTTTCCTGATCGGAAACGATCGATGCTCAAAGTAACCAATACCCGGGGTCGTGGAAGAACCTGGTTATTACCGCGTAAGACGGAAATGCCTGAACGGTCCGTCGGACAAGGGCGACGGCCATATGGGACAAAAGATTGCGAATCTTCTGACACACACAATGGCCGCCACTTCTTTATTTCTTGGACGCCACCATCGCCAGGAACGCTGGCATCGCCGCATCCTTGTCCGCCGCAACCCTCTGCACGTTCGGGTTCTGCTCCAGGCGCTCGAGCAATGCCTTGGCCGCTGGCATGTCTGCCAACAGGTCAACACCAAACAGCTTGTGGCCCACCGCACAGGCCAGCGGCACGCTGTACAGGAAGTACAAATCCGCAATGCTCAGGCTGTCGCCTGCGACATAAGGGGCAAACTTGCCGTGCCGTTCAAGCGAGGCAAAACCCAGCAGCAATTCGGTTTTGGTCTTGTCCTTGATGGCGTCGGGTAAAGGCGAGCCGAAAAATGCTTCGCCATAACAGGCACGAGCCGGCAGCTCGATGTACAGCTCGATTTCCTTGGCCAGCGCCAGGACCTGTGCGCGCTCGAAGGGATCGCTCGGCAGCAGCGGCGTGCCTTTCTGGCTCTGCTCGATGTACTCGAGAATCACCGAGGTTTCGTTGACGAACCCTTGCTCGACGCGCAGCACCGGCACCTTGCCACGGGGGCTGATGGCCAGCGCCTCAGGGCTCTGCCCCGCATAAAACGGCACTTCCTCGAACGGCAGTCCTTTCTCCAGCAGCGCCAGTTTCACCATGTTGTAGTAGTTACTGACGGAAAATCCATAAAGCTTGAGCATCACGAAGCCTCCAGGCCGTGCGGGGTTGGCAGTGCCTGTTTATAGAACGCCCGGGGGTTTCTCGCCAGCAGCATCACAGCGCTGAATGCAGGTAAACTGCCCGCCTTAACTTGAGGAGCCTGCCATGAGCGAGCCAACCGACATCGATAGCGACGAAGAAGAATTCACCGAAAATACCCTGATCGAAGCGATCGAAAACCAGATCGAGAGCGACAACCCGCCAGCCGCCAAGGCGACCTTCAACAAGTTGACCCTGGTGGGTTACGAGCGTGAGGAAATCCTCAACCTGATGGCTCACGTTTTAGCGGTAGAAATCGACGCGATCCTCGAAGAAGACCGCGCGTTCAACACCGAATGGTACGAAGCGGCACTGCGTGCCTTGCCGGAATTGCCGCCGGAAAAGAAGTAAGCGAATACCTCTGTGGGAGCGGGCTTGCTCGCGAATGCGGTGGGTCAGTCAATATTGTTGCTGCCTGACACACTGCATTCGCGAGCAAGCCCGCTCCCACACAGTTTGTGACCAATCACTCCTGCCGACTTCCAGACCCTGACTACACTGGTACGCACCCCGCTGCCGGGGAATGCTTCCCGAAGAGAAAAAACCCTGTCGTGAGCACTGGACATGCCGCGCGAGTGGGATCACCTTAGGGGCGCTGTCGTCCAATTCCTAGAAAGTCTGGAGTCCTTATGTCGCTTACCCCTGAGTTGGTTGCCGAACTGGAAATCCTCGCACTCTTCAACCTGGACAGTTCCCAGGAAGGTTTGAAAATTCATCAGACCGCTGCCCCGAAAGCCATAGCTGCCGCTCAACGCCTGTTCGAAAAAGAACTGATCGACCAACCCGATGGCGGTTATCTGACCAGCCTGGGTCGTGATGCCGCACAAAGTGTGCAAACCGTTCTCACCATTCTGAGCGTCCAGGAAACAGCCTGACCCACCGTATCGCCCACGGAAACCCCCGCTACGGGATTTCCGCGGGCACTCTTCGATACGAACTGTCGCCCAACGATAGAAATCTGACGCCAAAAAAACAAAATCAGCCTGAATATCCCGGGGCCGAGGCGCTAAACTGCCCCTCATCCTGAGATCCTCCACGTCCGAGCCCTGCGAGCCGGTTTGAGCTGACATGACCCGCACCCATGAAATCCGCCCCGATCTGGACGAGGGAATCGACCGCAAGGTTCTCGGTCAGTTGCGCGCACGTTTTCTGAAGCTCAACGAGGGCCGCATGGCGCGGGCCATGGAAGGGCTGTCGACCCGCCAGCAAGGGGTGTTGACCCTGCTGCCGCTGTTTTTCCACGTCAATCATCCGCTGTTGCCGGGTTACGTTTCCGGAAGCACGCCCGCCGGGCTGTCGAACTTCGAGCCTGACGCCAACGCCCTGGCCGAAGCCCAGCGCCTGACCCGCTCGTTTTCATACAAGCCGCGCCACGGCAGCAATCCACCGCGACCGATTCACGGCCTGTTCCTGATGGGCAGCCTCGGCACCCTGGCGCAGGCCGATCAAAGCGACATGGACGTGTGGGTCTGTCACGCACCGGACTTGAGCGAAAGCGAACTCAACGAGCTGCGTAAAAAGTGCCAGTTGCTCGAAACCTGGGCCGCGAGCCAGGGCGCCGAGGCGCATTTTTTCCTGATCGACCCGGCCCGCTTCGTGCTCGGCGAGCGGGATAATCAACTGAGTTCGGAAGACTGCGGCACCACCCAGCATTACCTGCTGCTGGACGAGTTCTACCGCACGGCAATCTGGCTGGCTGGCCGCACGCCCATCTGGTGGCTGGTGCCGGTATACGAAGAGGCCGCGTACGACCGCTACACCCACACGCTGCTGTCCAAACGTTTCATCCGTGCCGACGAAACCCTGGATCTTGGGCACCTGGCGTATATCCCGCCCGGCGAATTCATCGGTGCCGGGCTCTGGCAGTTGTTCAAAGGGATCGAGTCACCCTACAAGTCGGTGCTCAAGCTGTTGCTGACCGAGGTCTACGCCAGCGAACACCCCAGGGTTCAGTGCCTGAGCCTGCGTTTCAAGCAAGCGGTGTTCGCCAACCAGCTCGACCTCGATGAGCTGGACCCGTACGTCGTGGTTTACCGGCGAATCGAGGAATACCTCACCGCCCGTGGCGAATCGGAGCGCCTGGAGCTGGTGCGGCGCGCGTTGTACCTGAAGGTCAATCGTAAACTTACTGGCAGCAGCCGCACCCAGAGTTGGCAGCGCTCGTTGCTTGAACGCCTGGCCCACGAATGGCATTGGGATCAGCGTCAACTGGCGCTGCTTGATAGCCGTAGCCAATGGAAAGTCCGGCAGGTCAGCTCCGAACGCCGGGCGTTGGTCAACGAACTGAATTACAGCTACCGCTTTTTGACGGAGTTTGCCCGCAGCGAACAGACCGTCAGCCTGATCAACAAGCGCGACCTCAACGTGCTGGGCCGACGTCTGTACGCAGCGTTCGAGCGCAAGGCCGACAAAGTCGAGTTCATCAATCCGGGCATCGCCCCGGACCTGGCCGAAGACACCCTGACGTTGGTGCATGCGCCAGACAAAAAAGAATCGGGGCAAACCCAGTGGGGCTTGTACAACGGCAGCCTGACCGCCCTCGAGTGGGAGCATTTCGCACCGATCAAGCGCAGCCGCCAATTGCTGGAACTGCTGACCTGGTGCCATCGCAACGGTGTGATCGATAGCAGCACGCGCCTGGCGCTGCATCCCGGCGACAGTGACCTGAGCGAATTCGAACTGTTCAACCTGCTCGGCAGCCTGCAACAGAGCATCGCCCTGCCCCTGCCCACGGTCGCCGAAGAACCGCTGCTGCGCGCCAGCGTGCCGAGCGAGGTGCTGATTCTGGTGAACGTCGGCGTCGATCCGCTCAAGCATCACCGCGACCTGAACATTCTGATGACCACCGAGCGCACTGACTCGCTGAGTTACGCCGGAGTCCGCGAGAACCTGGTGCTGACCCTGGATCAGGTCACGCTCAACAGCTGGAACGAGGTGTCGGTCAATCGCTTCGATGGCCCTCACGCCCTGCTCGACTGCCTGCGCGATTACCTCAACAACCTGCCGAACGGCCCACAGCAACCCAAGTTGCGGGTGCGTTGTTTCTGCCACAACCGCGCGCAGTTCATTGCGCAACGGGTCGAGGAAGTGATCGACACCGCGCAGAACCTGCTGCTGAGCAAGCTCAATCATCGCTACCTGATTCAGGTCCAGCAGCATTATCACGTGCTGGAATTGGTGCCAGGGCAGGTCAATCACGTCGCCCTCGCCACCCTGCCGGCGCTGTTCGACTACCTCGGAGAAGAGCTGGCGAGCTACAGCCCGCTGCACCTGGACCCAATGGCGCTGGAGGATCAGGACCTGGCGCTGATTCTGCCCATGGGTCAGCCCGAGTGCATTCAGGTGTTCTACCGGACTCAGGATGACCAGGCCGATCTGTACGTGCTGGATGAGTTCAATGCCTTGTGGCAGCAGCGTTTGCCCTATCACGACGAACAAAGCCTGCTGGTGCCGTTGCAACGCTTCCTGCAATCGATCCAGTACCGGCGCGATGCCTTGCTGCCGATGGACGCCGCCCAGCCACTGAGCCTCGACACGTTGTATTACCAACTGCTGCCGTCGGGCCCCGGACGAGCGCGCCGGGTCGAAGCCCGACTCGCGCCGCAAACTCCGGTCAACAAGCCGTTCTATGATGTGCAGGCGATCATCGGCAAAGCCGCACCGGGCAAGGTGCAAGTCACGTTGTATTGCAATCAGCGGGAATTTTCAGAGCTGGAGCATGGCGACCAACTGTTCAGTGTGGTCGCCCGGGAAATCGTCGAGCAGCGCCGTGAAACCGATCGCTATCGCTGCTACATCACCGACCTGGACCTGTCGGGCCTGCTCGGTGATGGTCAGAGCTCAAGCAATTTGTACCTGCGCTACAAGGCCGATCTGGAGCGCGCATTGAATGACGCGCTCGAGCTGGTCTGAGGCAAGTTATTCCGGGAAGGGGCCGCCATTGGCTGGTTGCGATTCGACTTCAAGCAGGGTCAGCTTGAGGGTTTTGCCGCCCGGAGCGGGCCAATCGATGTGCTGGCCAACCTTCAGGCCCAGCAGTGCGCTACCGACAGGCGCCAGAATGGAGATTTTGCCTTCGTCCGCGTTGGCATCCCTGGGGTACACCAACGTCAGGTGATAATCCTTGCCGCTGCTTTCTTCGCGGCAATGCACTCTGGAATTCATGGTCACGACATCGGCGGGCACTTCATCGTGACCGACCACGGTATCGGCGCGATCCAGTTCGGTTTGCAGCGCGATAACGCCCGGCAGCGTGTCGTCCAGGCTGTCGATCAGGCGTTCCAGACGTTGAACGTCCAGACGAGTAAGGGTGATGGAAGGTGCGGTCATGATAGAGGCAGACTCCTTTCTTCTGCACAGAAAAAGCAAAACCCCGCCAGAAAAAGGCGGGGTTTTCACGAGCCTCGATGGGTTGAGGCGTTTCTGGACACTATCACAGCTCAAAAAATATACAAGCAGGGCCACATTTTGTAGGAGCGAGCTTGCCCGCGAAGAACGTGAACACGCCGCGCTCATCCAGACAGCCCTCGTCATCGTTAACGACCATCGCGAGCAGGCTCGCTCCTACAAGGGCTCGGCGCTGGCTTTGCGATGGGAGGCCTGGACGCAAATCGTGCGCCGGCGCTCATCATCCGCCGAGCGCCATTCGCGGATGTCTTCGACATGGCGAAAACACCCCAGGCAGACCTTCTGCTCATCCAGCCGACACACGCCGCTGCACGGCGAAGGCACCGCCGGGCTGACATTGCTGTAAAGCGGCTTGGGCGGTCGAACAGGGGCCGGCTGGGTCACGATCTCACAGACCTTCGAAATCGAATTCAGCGCCGGCCTGTTGCTGGACGATGCGCTCAAGCATCTCGCCGAGCTGCTCTTCGCTCTTGTCGCACATCCAGCGCTCGCTCTCTTCGTCGTAGTCGAAGTGGAACCCACCCGACACCGCCGCCAGCCACAGCTGACGCAGGGGCTCCTGGCGGCTGAAGATCAACTGAGTGCCGTTTTCGAACTTGACGGTGAGCACACCGGCCGAGCTCTCCAGATCGATATCCAGGTCGCTGTCGTCAAAGATGTCCTCCAGGGTTTGCTGGGTGGCATCGACCAGATCGTGGAAACGCGCTTCGGACAAACTCATTACGGCAACCTCAAAAAGTGTCTGATCAGGCTCAAGCGCCGCAAGATACGGGCGAGCCCCGGTGATTGCAAAGGATAACGACCAAGGGCCGATTTAGGTACACCTGTGGGAGCGAGCCTGCTCGCGAAGAGGCCGGCACATTCAACATCATCGTCACCTGACACACCGCCATCGCGAGCAGGCTCGCTCCCACAGGGATTGCACCTTGCTAGCCGGCTTCATGCGAAGCCCCGCCGGACGGGACCCTGGTCGCATAGGCAAGCTGCCGGGTGGCCGGTATACTCCGGCGCAATTAACGCATTTTCAAGGATTTCGCCATGAAGCGCCTGATCTCTTCCTTTGCTGCGCTCGTCGCGGTCGCTTGTTTATTGTCGGCCTGTGGTCAAAAAGGCCCGCTGTACCTGCCTGACGACTCCCAGGACCCTGCCGAGCAGGCCAAGTCCTCGCAAAAGCAGCCGTCGAAAGCACACAAGCACGACGTCTACCAATAAGGGAACGCCATGGACGCTTTTAACTACCGTGACGGCGAGCTGTTCGCGGAAGGGGTTGCCCTGTCCGCCATCGCCGAACGCTTTGGCACCCCGACTTACGTCTACTCCCGTGCCCACATCGAAGCCCAGTACCTGGCGTATGCCGATGCACTGGCCGGCATGCCGCACCTGGTCTGCTTCGCGGTCAAGGCCAACTCCAACTTGGGTGTGCTGAATGTCCTGGCGCGATTGGGCGCCGGTTTTGACATCGTCTCCCGTGGCGAGCTGGAACGCGTACTGGCCGCCGGCGGCAGCGCCGACAAGATCGTGTTCTCCGGTGTCGGCAAGACCCGTGACGACATGCGTCGCGCCCTGGAAGTCGGCGTGCACTGCTTCAACGTCGAGTCCACCGATGAGCTGGAACGCCTGCAAATCGTCGCCGCCGAGCTGGGCGTTCGCGCACCGATCTCGCTGCGTGTGAACCCGGACGTCGATGCCGGCACGCACCCGTACATTTCCACCGGTCTCAAAGAGAACAAGTTCGGCATCGCCATTGCCGACGCCGAAGACGTGTACGTGCGCGCCGCGCAGCTGCCGAACCTGGAAGTGGTCGGCGTCGATTGCCACATCGGTTCGCAACTGACCACCCTGCCGCCGTTCATCGACGCCCTCGACCGCCTGCTGGGCCTGGTCGACCGCCTCGGCGATTGCGGCATTTACCTGCGCCACATCGATCTCGGTGGTGGCTTGGGCGTGCGTTATCGCGATGAAGAGCCGCCATTGGCTGCCGACTACATCAAAGCCGTGCGCGAGCGTCTCGACGGTCGTGACCTGGCGCTGGTGTTCGAGCCGGGCCGCTTCATTGTCGCCAACGCCGGCGTGCTGCTGACTCAGGTCGAATACCTCAAGCACACCGAACACAAAGACTTTGCCATCGTCGACGCGGCCATGAACGACCTGATCCGCCCGGCGCTGTACCAGGCCTGGATGGACGTCACCGCCGTGCGCCCTCGCACCACCGCCGCTCGTGCCTACGACATCGTCGGGCCGATCTGCGAGACCGGCGACTTCCTGGCCAAGGATCGTCAGCTGGCCCTCGAAGAAGGCGACCTGCTGGCTGTGCATTCGGCCGGCGCCTACGGGTTTGTCATGAGTTCCAACTACAACACCCGCGGCCGCGCCGCTGAAGTGTTGGTGGACGGTGATCAGGCATTTGAAGTGCGTCGCCGTGAGACGGTAGCCGAGTTGTTTGCTGGCGAAAGCCTGCTGCCGGAGTAAAACCATGCTGCTGCGTTTTACCAAGATGCACGGCCTGGGCAATGACTTCATGGTCCTCGACCTGGTCAGCCAGCACGCGCACATCCTGCCCAAGCATGCCAAGCAATGGGGCGATCGGCACACCGGCATCGGTTTCGACCAGTTGCTGATCGTCGAAGCGCCGAGCAACCCGGACGTGGATTTCCGCTATCGGATCTTCAACTCCGACGGTTCCGAAGTGGAACAGTGCGGCAACGGTGCGCGCTGTTTCGCCCGCTTCGTACTCGACAAGCGCCTGACCGCAAAACGGCAGATTCGCGTCGAAACCAAAAGTGGCATTATCGAGCTGGATATCCGCAGTGACGGCCAGATCAGCGTCGACATGGGCGCACCGCGCCTGGTGCCGGCCGACATCCCGTTCGTTGCCGACACTCAGGCGTCGAGCTACTCGCTCGACGTCGACGGCACCACGGTGGAACTCGCCGCCGTGTCGATGGGCAATCCGCACGCCGTGCTGCGTGTCAGCGATATCAACAACGCACCGGTGCATGAACTGGGGCCGAAAATCGAACATCACCCGCGCTTCCCGGCGCGGGTCAATGTCGGTTTTCTCCAGGTCATCGACCGGAACCGCGCGCAGCTGCGCGTCTGGGAACGTGGCGCCGGGGAAACCCAGGCCTGCGGCACCGGCGCCTGCGCTGCTGCAGTGGCCGCGATCAGCCAGGGGTGGATGGATTCGCCGCTATTGATCGACCTGCCCGGCGGGCGTCTGTCCATTGAATGGGCAGGCCCTGGCCAACCGGTGTTGATGACCGGCCCGGCAGTCCGTGTATATGAAGGACAAGTACGTCTTTGAGTGAGTCAAACCCATGACCGACAAGCCCCAGGTTCCCGCCCTACAGCCCGACGAATCCCCTTCCGAAAGCCTTGAGGCGGCGGCGATTGCCGCGTACCTGGAGGCTCATCCGGATTTCTTCGTCGAGCACGAAGAACTGCTCCCGGCCCTGCGCATTCCGCACCAGCGAGGCGACACCATTTCGCTGGTCGAGCGCCAGATGACCATCCTGCGCGACCGCAATATCGAGTTGCGCCATCGCCTGTCGCACTTGATGGACGTGGCCCGCGACAACGACCGTCTCTTCGACAAGACCCGCCGCCTGATTCTCGCGCTGATGGACGCCACCAGCCTGGAAGATGTGGTGATCAGCGTCGAAGATAGTCTGCGTCAGGACTTTCAGGTGCCTTTTGTCAGCCTGATCCTGCTGGGCGACAACCCGATGCCGGTTGGCCGCTGGGTGACCCACGCCGACGCGCAAACGGCAATTGGTGGTTTGCTTTCGGAAGACAAAAGCGTCAGCGGCAGCCTGCGCGAGCATGAACTGGACTTCCTGTTCGGCGAAGAGCAGCGCAAGCAGATCGGCTCGACCGCCGTCGTCGCCATCAGCCATCAAGGCATTCACGGCGTCCTCGCCATCGCCAGCCGTGATCCGCAGCACTACAAAAGCTCGGTCGGCACGCTGTTCCTCAGCTACATCGCCGAAGTCATGGGCCGCGTGCTGCCACGGGTCAACAGCTCTCTGCGCTCGGTACGCTGATCGTGGAACGGCAACTGGACGCTTACTGCGAACACCTGCGCAGTGAGCGACAGGTGTCGCCCCACACGCTGTACGCCTACCGCCGCGACCTCGACAAAGTGCTGGGCTTCTGCGTCAAACAGAACATCGGCAGCTGGGCCGCGCTGGACATTCAGCGCCTGCGCAGCCTGATCGCCCGCCTGCATTCCCAGGGTCAATCGTCGCGCAGCTTGGCGCGCCTGCTCTCGGCCGTGCGTGGGCTCTATCATTATCTGAACCGCGAAGGCCTTTGCGATCACGACCCGGCCAATGGCCTGGCGCCGCCGAAAGGCGAGCGGCGATTGCCGAAAACCCTCGACACCGACCGAGCCCTGCAACTGCTTGAAGGTGCGGTGGAGGATGACTTTCTGGCGCGACGGGATCAGGCGATTCTGGAGCTGTTCTATTCCTCGGGCTTGCGGCTTTCGGAGCTGACCGGGCTCAATCTCGATCAACTGGACCTGGCCGACGGCATGGTTCAGGTGCTTGGTAAAGGCAGCAAGACGCGCCTGTTGCCGGTCGGCCAAAAGGCCCGCGAAGCCCTGGAGTTGTGGCTGCCATTGCGCGCCATGACCAACCCGGCGGATGACGCCGTGTTTGTCAGCCAGCAAGGCCGGCGCCTCGGCCCTCGGGCGATTCAGGTGCGGGTCAAGGCCGCCGGTGAGCGTGAACTGGGGCAAAACCTGCACCCACACATGTTGCGACACTCCTTCGCCAGCCACCTGCTGGAGTCCTCGCAGGACCTGCGCGCGGTGCAGGAATTACTCGGCCACTCGGACATCAAGACCACCCAGATCTACACCCACCTGGACTTCCAGCATCTGGCGACGGTTTACGACAGCGCCCATCCACGGGCCAAACGCATTAAGGGCGATGATTCATGACGATCCAATTGATCACCTTCGACCTCGACGACACCTTGTGGGATACCGCCCCGGTCATCGTCAGCGCCGAAGCCGTATTGCGTGAATGGCTGACCGAACATGCACCGAATCTGGGCGCGGTGCCGGTGGAGCATTTGTGGGGGATTCGCGAGCGCATTCTGGGCAGCGAACCGGGCCTCAAGCATCGAATCAGTGCCTTGCGTCGTCGGGTGCTTTTCCACGCACTGGAAGAAGCCGGTTACGGCCATGAACAGGCGTCAGACCTGGCCGATCAGAGTTTTGAAGTGTTTCTGCATGCCCGGCATCAGCTGGAAATCTTCCCGGAAGTCGAGCCGACACTGGAGACGCTGGCCAAACACTATGCACTCGGCGTCGTCACCAACGGCAATGCCGATGTGCGCCGTTTAGGGCTGGCCGACTACTTCAAGTTTGCACTGTGCGCCGAAGACATAGGCATCGCCAAACCGGACGCACGCCTGTTTCATGAGGCGCTGAAGCGTGGCGGCGCAACGGCCGCGACGGCGGTGCATATCGGCGACCATCCGGGTGATGACATTGCCGGGGCGCAGCAGGCGGGGTTGCGGGCGATCTGGTTTAACCCGCAAGGCAAATTGTGGGAAGCGCAGAAAGCGCCGGACGCCGAGATTCGCAGCCTGACCGAGCTGCCGGCGTTGCTGGCGCGGTGGAATGTCCATCACTGACCTTGAGTTCACTACCGACCCTGTGGGAGCGAGCCTGCTCGCGATGAGGCCTTAACATTCACAATTGATGTTGACTGAGACACCGCCATCGCGAGCAGGCTCGCTCCCACAGGGGATCTACACAGGTCTCCAGACTTTTTTACAGACATGAAAAAGCCCGCAGCGACGGCGGGCTTTTTCAGCAAGCAAGGGCAGACGCTTAGATAGGCCGGCTGCCGTACTTGTTGTCAGGCTTCTTGGGAGGATCGGCGACCACATTGGCCTCCACTTCCTGCACCTTGCCGCCCTTGGCCAGGAACTCTTCCATGGCCTTGGCCAAGGCATCGCGTTCCTTGTTTTTTGCTTCGACGCTCGGCAGCTCATCGACCGATACCGCTGCCTTGGCTTTGCCTTTGGCGGTCGGAACGGGCGCATCACCGCCGTCGTCTTCAGCGACGTCTTCCGCCGCTGCTTCCAGACCTTCTTCGGTTTCGTCGTCGTCGCCTACTTCGAGGTCGTCGTTTTCCAGATCATCGTCGCTCATGTTCTACCTCATGACTTGCGAAAAGCAGATTAGTTATAGCCCAGCTTTGCCCTCTGTCGAAGGCTGCCGGAAAAATTCAATAACCGCTGGTGACCAGCGGTTCATGCCTCTTCACCGTGCACGGTGGCGAGGACTTTACGGGCACCGCCAAAATCACGGTGCTCGCCCAGATAAACGCCTTGCCAGGTCCCTAACGCCAGTCGGCCCGCCGAAATCGGCAAACTGAGCTGACAGCCAAGCACGCTGGCCTTGAAGTGCGCCGGGAGGTCGTCCAGGCCTTCGTCGTTATGCTCATAGCCGTCTGTTCCTTGTGGGATCAGACGATTGAAAAATCGTTCGAAGTCGCGACGTACCGCCGGATCGGCGTTCTCGTTGATGGTCAACGACGCCGAGGTATGCTGCAGCCACAAATGCAACAGACCGACCCGACACGCCTTGAGTTCAGGCAGGCCGGCGAGTAACTCGTCCGTTACCAGATGAAAGCCCCGGGGCCTCGCCCGCAGGGTAATCAGAGTCTGTTGCCACATACAGTTCTCCGCACGTTCGGGGCGCATTCTAGCGCGCTCTGGGAAAAAACAAAGGCCCTAATATTCCTTCAATCATGTAAGCCATTGGCCGCAGAAAAACGCCCGCCGTAAACACCACTAAACGTGTACGAAAAAACCTTTCAGCAGTCCTCACACTGACAAACTCCAGACAAAAAAATGCCCGGCAAGCCGGGCAAGTTTTTTATGCGCGTCTTACAAGTTGTAGCCGCGTTCGTTGTGAAGCGCCAGATCGATGCCGACAGCCTCTTCTTCTTCGGTGATACGCAGACCCATGACAGCGTCCAGTACCTTGAGAATGATGTAGGTGACAATTGCGGTGTAGATCACCGTGAAGCCCACGCCTTTGCACTGAATCCAGACTTGTGCGGCGATGTCGGTGACGGTGCCGAAGCCACCCAGCGACGGAGCGGCGAACACACCGGTCAGGATCGCGCCGAGGATACCGCCGATACCGTGCACGCCGAAGGCGTCCAGGGAATCGTCATAACCGAGTTTGCGTTTCAGGGTGGTGGCGCAGAAGAAGCACACCACGCCCGCTGCCAGACCGATCACCAGTGCGCCCATCGGGCCCACGGTGCCAGCGGCCGGGGTGATTGCAACCAGACCGGCGACCACACCAGAGGCGATACCCAGTGCACTTGGCTTGCCGTGGGTGACCCACTCGGCAAACATCCAGCCCAGTGCGGCGGCGGCGGTTGCGATCTGGGTAACCAGCATCGCCATGCCGGCAGTGCCGTTGGCCGCTGCGGCGGAACCGGCGTTGAAGCCGAACCAGCCAACCCACAGCATGGCTGCGCCCATCAGGGTGTAACCGAGGTTGTGCGGTGCCATCGGGGTGGTCGGGAAGCCTTTACGCTTGCCGAGCACGATGCACGCCACCAGACCGGCCACACCGGCGTTGATGTGCACCACGGTGCCGCCAGCGAAATCGAGCACGCCCCAGTCCCACATCAGGCCGCCGTTGCCGGACCAGACCATGTGCGCGATCGGTGCATAAACCAGAGTGAACCAGATGCCCATGAAGATCAGCATCGCGGAGAACTTCATCCGCTCAGCGAAGGCACCGACGATCAGCGCAGGGGTGATGATGGCGAACGTCATCTGGAAAGTGATGAACACCGCCTCAGGGAACAACGCCGCAGGACCCGTCAGGCTGGCGGGGGTGACACCGGCGAGGAAAGCCTTGCCCATGCCGCCGAAGAAGGAGTTGAAGTTGACGACGCCCTGTTCCATGCCGGTGGTGTCGAACGCGATGCTGTAGCCATAAATGACCCACAGGACGCTGATCAGACCGGTAATGGCGAAGCACTGCATCATCACGGAAAGAATGTTTTTGGAGCGAACCATGCCGCCGTAGAACAGCGCGAGGCCGGGAATGGTCATGAACAGCACGAGGGCTGTCGAGGTCAGCATCCAGGCGGTATCGCCGGAATTGAGGACTGGGGCCGCCACTTCGTCTGCCGCCATGGCCAGGCTGGGCATTACGAGGGACAACAGGGCTCCTAGCCCTGCGAATTTACGCAGAGTCATATTGTTTTCTCCTGGGGCGTTGGGGTTTGTGGCGGCTTAAATCGCGTCGGTATCGGTTTCGCCGGTACGGATGCGAATCGCCTGTTCCAGATTGACCACGAAGATCTTGCCGTCACCGATCTTGCCGGTGTTGGCTGCCTTGGTTATCGCCTCGATAACCCGATCAAGATCCTTGTCGTCAATGGCGACATCGATCTTCACCTTGGGCAGGAAATCGACCACGTATTCCGCGCCGCGATACAGCTCGGTGTGACCCTTCTGCCGCCCGAAGCCTTTGACTTCGGTAACGGTAATGCCCTGCACGCCGATCTCGGACAGCGATTCGCGCACGTCGTCCAACTTGAACGGCTTGATGATGGCAGTGACTAGCTTCATGAAAACTCTCTCCCGAATTGGTGGACTTGCCCCAGGAAAACAAACCCGGCTCAAGTCTAAGCGCAGTGCCTGGCTTTGTAACGCATCGTCGGCCTTACCTGCCCGTCCGACGCCAGCTAACCGCTCCGCACGAAACTCTTCCCCCGTTTCGCTTGGCGCACTGCATTCGTCACATCGACTGCATCAGTGCATGGGTCACTACCGTCTAAGCAGAAAGCTTGCCATCTCCACAAAACCCTCAGTTTTCAAGCTCTTGGCCGTAGATGCCCACCACATCGCTGCAACACCGGACGCGTTACGCACAACAACGGTGCGGCACCGTCCGTCCGCATGCGCGAAAAGCGTGCATCCCTGCGGTCGGGATTGACTATAGACACTGCGTGATACACTGCCCGCCATTGTTTCCAGGACCTTTCCCATGCTCGCGCCCAAAGATTTCCTCGACGCCTTGACCGGCACCGCCTCCCGCCTCTTCAGCGGCGACACCCCACTGCCGAAAAGCGAAATCGAAAGCCAGTTCAAGGCGTTGCTGCAAAGCGGCTTCAGCAAACTGGACCTGGTGAGCCGGGAAGAATTCGATAGCCAGATGGTTGTGCTGGCACGCACGCGGGCAAGATTGGAAAGCCTGGAAGCGAAGGTTGCCGAGCTGGAAGCAAAGCTCAATCCCCCAACCGAGTAACCCCGCAAATCCCACTTTGAAACCCGATCCACTGTGGGAGCGAGCCTGCTCGCGATTGAAGGTCGGAACGACCTTCAGATTTACCTGTAGGAGCTGCCGCAGGCTGCGATCATTTGATCTTCAGCCCCGCAAAAATCCCGGCAACGTCCTACAACAAAACCACCGCCGTCCGATTGCGCCGCAAAGCCCCGGTTTCTAAGCTCACCCAATGCTGAATGTTCAGCACCGGGTTTGGCGACCCGGAACCAAGCAAATGCAGCGCATATCGTTCGACATCAGGTATTTATTTCCCGATTCGAGTTATGGCGGCTGTGTGTGGGAGACCTCAGGGTCTGCCGGGATTTGCTTGGCCGGTTCGCCAACCCGCACGCAGCTGCCACCCTTATTGTTTGGCGACGATCAGTGGCAGTCATCTACCAAGCGAAATGTGGGTACTGCTCGATGGACGAAAACTATCTGATTCCTCACGTCTTCACCCGCCACAAACTCCACCTCCACGCCCTCCTCCTCCAAAACCAACCCTGGTTCAGCGCCCGCGACCTCGGCCGCTTCCTGCGCCTCTACCTCGACGACCGCGCCGTCCGCAAACTCGATCCCGACCAACGCCAGTCCGCCAAAATGCTCATCCACGGCAGCATCGAACACACGCTATTGATCAGCGAATCCGGCGTCTACGCGTTACTGATCTACCACTACTGCCCCGAACACCGAGCCCTGCGCGAATGGCTGACCCACGACGTAGTGCCAGCCCTAAGGGATGCCCAGCAACCCATATCTATCGACCGGCCGATCCTGAGCCTGCTGCACTGGCCGGAGATGTCGCTGAACTTGTTGCACTGGAATAACCAGCCGTGGATTCGTCTGCAGGATGTGCCGCAGATGCTGCCTGATCAGGAGTCTTCAAGGTCTGCTATCAGTGCACCTTGGTGGAAAAGAGCCGCGAAAATGCTTCACGCATTCTGAATAAAAAACCCCACGCTTTTTGCGTGGGGTTCGGTAAATCCAAGACAACAATCAGGCGCAGTGTGCAAGCCGCTCGACCTGATCCCGAATCGCGGCCCCTCGCTCAATCTCGGCTTTACGCAAATCGTAGGTCGATTGAAGGTTGAGCCAAAATTCCGGGGTCGTGTCCAGACAGATAGATAGCCGTAGAGCCATATCAGCACTGACACCCCGACGCTGAAGCACAATATCGTTGACCGTAGGTGTCGACACGTTCAACGCTCTGGCCAGAGCGGCAGCCGTCAGGCTCAGAGGCTCCAGGTATTCCTCTTTGAGGATCTCGCCAGGGTGCACCGGGCGCATACCATTTTTAGTCATTACTCACCTCAGTGATAATCGACGATTTCTACATTCTCCGGCCCGTTGCAGCCCCAGACAAAGCAAATTCGCCATTGAGCGTTGATGCGGATGCTGTGCTGACCTTTTCGATTTCCCTCCAACGCCTCCAGGCGATTGCCCGGCGGAGATCGAAGGTCTTTCAGCACGACAGCATCATCAAGCATCGTCAGCTTTCGTTCCGCGACACTCAGAATGGCTGACCACAAACGGGTCTTACCGTTGCAAAACAGGTACTCGGTCTCAGAACACTTAAAGCTAACGATCATAATTTAAAGCTTAACGTTATGCATTAAGCTTGAGTGTATAAGGCAAATTCATGAATGCAAACTCGCTGCTATGAGTATTTCCCCCTCTTTCAAAACTCTAGGAAAAGGACTACCCACGCCCTTCAGAAGGCCCCAAAAACCAAGCTTGGTCCTACAAAAATATGGGGCAATTCTGATTGCATCAAAACTGTCTTCGGCGCTTAAGTTGACTGGCCTAACAACTAAACCATCAATCAAAGGCAGGTCGCTGTGAAGCCCAAAAAACGGCAAACAAAACTGTTACTCATCGCTGAGCTTCATGCCGAGGCGCTCCGTTTAGCCGGAAGCGTTTCTGCCAGCCAACATCGTTTTTTTAAAGTGGCAGCAATGTATGGCAAAGAGCTCGAACCTGATGGCTGGCTTGCAGGCACGAGTCGGACCAGGCTCCCCGAATAAACCGTCCAAGTGGCGTTTTTTTTCGCATCCAAAGCAGCGCAACAAAGCTCGCAACATCCTGCGAAAGTTTCGCGGCTCAGCCGCCGCACCAAATCATCACCTCCCGACTACCCTTAAAAAACCCGCAGGAAGCGGCCCCCGTAAAGCTCAAGGAACGACCATGTCCCTCTCCATCGTCCACAGCCGCGCCCAAATCGGCGTGGATGCGCCCGCCGTCACCGTCGAAGTCCACCTGGCCAACGGTCTGCCATCGCTGACCATGGTCGGCTTACCCGAAGCAGCGGTGAAGGAAAGCAAGGACCGGGTGCGCAGTGCGATCATCAACTCAGGCCTGCAATTCCCGGCGCGGCGTATCACGCTGAATCTCGCCCCCGCTGATTTACCGAAGGACGGCGGACGATTCGATCTGGCGATTGCCCTAGGGATTCTGTCCGCCAGCGTGCAGGTGCCAACGCTGACACTGGATGATGTGGAATGTCTGGGAGAACTGGCGCTATCAGGCGCGGTACGTGCCGTGCGGGGCGTGTTGCCGGCCGCACTGGCGGCGCGCAAGGCCGGGCGCTCGCTGATGGTGCCGCGGGCGAATGCCGAGGAGGCGTGCCTGGCGTCGGGGTTGAAGGTGATCGCGGTGGATCATTTGCTGGAAGCGGTTGCGCACTTCAATGGGCACACACCGGTCGAGCCTTACGTGTCCAACGGTTTGCTTTACGCCAGCAAACCCTATCCAGACTTGAACGAAGTACAGGGCCAACTTTCGGCCAAGCGCGCATTGCTGATCGCGGCGGCGGGCGCTCATAACCTGCTGTTCAGCGGACCACCGGGCACCGGCAAAACCCTTCTGGCGAGTCGTTTGCCAGGACTGCTTCCACCCCTGGCCGAAAATGAAGCGCTGGAAGTCGCCGCCATTCAATCCGTCACCAGTTGCGTGCCCTTGAGCCACTGGCCGCAAAGGCCCTTCCGCCAACCCCATCACTCCGCCTCCGGCCCGGCGCTGGTGGGCGGCGGCTCGAAGCCACAACCCGGTGAAATTACCCTCGCCCATCATGGTGTTCTGTTCCTCGACGAACTGCCGGAGTTTGACCGCAAGGTGCTGGAGGTTTTGCGAGAGCCGCTGGAGTCCGGCCATATCGTGATTTCCCGCGCCAAGGATCGCGTGAGGTTTCCGGCCCGCTTTCAATTGGTGGCCGCGATGAACCCGTGTCCCTGTGGATATCTTGGCGAACCGAGTGGCAAATGCAGTTGTACACCGGACATGGTCCAGCGCTACCGCAACAAACTGTCGGGGCCACTGCTGGATCGCATCGACCTGCACCTGACCGTCGCCCGGGAAGCCACGGCGCTGAATCCTGCACTCAAACCCGGCGATGACACCGCCACCGCCGCGTTGCTGGTCGCCGACGCCAGAGAGCGGCAACACAAACGCCAGGGCTGCGCGAACGCTTTTCTTGATCTGCCGGGCCTGCGCAAACACTGCACGTTATCCACAATCGACGAAACCTGGCTGGAAACAGCGTGCGAACGACTGACCCTGTCGTTGAGGTCTGCGCATCGACTGCTCAAGGTCGCTCGAACCCTCGCAGACCTTGAGCAGGTCGATGGCATCACCCGTGGTCATCTGGCTGAAGCGCTGCAATACCGGCCAACCTCCAGCTGATGGAATCACTCCTTCGTCAGATCCACCAACGGCGTCTGCCGAACCTCGGTTTCCCGCCCGTCCTGAATGTCACTCACCCGCTTCAGCGCCTGGTCCACAGCGCCCTTGTCCGCCAACAAGCTGTAACTGATCTGAAACTGCTTGTGCTCCTTCGGCGCAATCGTCGGCACCAGCCCCAGCGGCCGCTGATAGCGTCGGTTATAGGAAAAGCTGGTCCCCGGCTCGAGACCGGTGACATAGCCCTGGCCTTGGGTATCAGTGTTTTTCCACAGCGAAAACACGGGCAGCGGTTTAGTGTTAAAGCCGACCGAAACGCCCAGGCTACCTGCCTTGTTATGCAACACCGTCAACGTGTCACCCTTGGCGTCGCCATACGGCACCACGTTGTAAACCGTTTCGTCGTAGTCCTTGGTCGGCGCGCGGTAAGTCTGCCAGTCCGGCAGATCGCCTTTTGCTTTGTCGTTGAACGGCGACACCTGTTTGACCGGCGCAACGAAACGCGCGCCCTGCTCCAGAAATGGCGTGCTGAAGTTACTGTGGTACAGCGCCTGATATTCCTTCGGATAGTCGCCGTTGTTGGTCAGGGTATCGTTGAGAGCGAACGCTGTGCTGCCGGGCTCGGTGACCAGTTCGGTGATCACCGAGAAGTCGACTTTCTTGAATGCCTGTTCTTTCAGTTCGCCGCGCAGGCTGATGGCATACGGCGGTTTTTCGTCGATGTGCAGCGTGACTGTGCTGGCCGGGATGTTGGCTGCACGGCCATGCAGGGTCAGCAGTTCGCCGTTGTCGACGCCGGGGTGGCCGACCCATTCGTAGCCGCTACGGGCGACCAGTTCGTTGAAACCTTCGAGCCAGCCGAGTCCGCCGCGACCGTTGAGCTCAATGAAGGACGGATTGACCACGTCCTTGACCGGCGAATCCCAGCCCATACGCACATTACCGACCGATGCCTGCAAAACGTTCATCCCGCGAGTCGGCACCACCGAGAGTTTCATCGCGCCGTTATCGATGTCGACGATGCTGACGCCCTCCTGCCGACCGCCGTGCAAGTTACGAAGGGTCACGGAGAAGGGTTTGTCGGTTTTCACACCGAGTTGCTGGCTGGTGATCTGCCAGTTTTGAGCAGCCTTGTCGCTGTCGAGCAGGACGTAATCCCAAGCCATGGCGTGGGAGGCGGACAGAGCGCCAAAGGCAACGACGAATTTGAGCGGAGTCATGGGGAGGCCTTTCTTGGAGTTGTGCATTTTTTATAGCGCTGATGAAACGATTCAGCAAGCTTAAAAAGCTTACACCCAAGCCTTCCCAAGCCAATTTAAATTGACCCCATGCAACCTCCGCACGCTTACGCTAGTCTCATACGGTTTTGGACCTCCGGATGATTGACGGCGACATCATTATGACATTAAGGTCGCCAGCTAATTGCAGGAGCAAGGACAGACGCCTTTGTCTGTCATTTTTGCGCAACAGAACATATGGAGTTTGAATGCGCGGGGCACTATTACGCAGCGGTAAGAGCGGGTCATTCACAGCCTTGGGCGAAACAGGTCAACCGGTATACCGGGCGGCCCTGCAATTGCGCGAAGCCATTCGCCGCAAGAACCCCGAAATGGTCGATCATCTGGCCATCCCTCAAAGCGATGAGCTCGGTAACCAGATCGATTGGTACAGCGGCCTCGACGGCGATGTGATCCCGTGGAGCAGTGCGACCGAAGAAGAACGCGTCCCTGCCCGCCGCCAACTTGAAGCGCTGAAAACCGCGCTCGAGGAATTGAGCCAGCGTTTCCTGGGCACTGAATCCGGCGAACAGCAGCAAGGCGACAAAGCCGTGTTCGGCAAGCTGCTCAAGCGCGTGATTCATTTCCCCGATGAGAATTTCGTCTACCTGGTGCAAGGCAAGCCGGTGCTGACCTTTTGGGGTTTCGAGCATGCCGGTACCGGCAATCGCGATCCCCTGCACTGCCTCTATCAGGTTCCGCCCGCGTTTACGCTGCCCCCGGTGGTCGAAGCCGCGCCTGTCGTTGCGCCCGTCGTTGCGCCCGTCGTGCCGGTGGTTGCTCGTCCGTGGTGGCGTCGCTGGTGGTGGCTGTTGCTGCTGCCGTTCCTGCTACTGCTTTTGTGGCTGTTGCTTGGTCTGCGTGGTTGCGTGCCGATTCCGTTGGTGGCGGTAGACCTGCTGCCTGAGGGCATCGTGCCGGTGGAAAAACAGCTGGAAGAACCGCAACTGACCGGCAATGCCACGACGCTGAACGGCGTTCCGGTGACGGGCACCGTTGTAGGCTCTACCACTGGAACCGGCACCGGTACCGCCGTGACCGAAACCCAAGGAGTGGAAGCGCCGGCGGTCGAGGGCAACGAGGCAGATGCAGCGCCGGCCGACCTGGCCAAAGACCCAGCCAAAGACCCGGCAGCCGAATCGCCCGCCACCCCGCCCGAAAACAAAACCGCGCCGCCGGATATCACATCGCCCGAGGCCGAAAAATCCGCCGCCGCAAAACCCGGCCCTCCCCTGAGCATTCCACCGGACGCCGCCGACGGTGCCGCCAAGTTCCTCGACGGTCAGTTCCGCGCCGGCGCCGGTATTCAGGACCGCCGGACCGGCAAACCGCTGCGTCTGGAATACCAGCTCAAGGACGGTAAGGGCGAAGTCACCGTACACCAGGCCGACGGCACGAAATGCACCGGGCCGGTGAGCGCTACTATGAAGGGTGGCAGCTTGGCCATCGACAGTCAGGGCCAGGCCGTGTGTGGCGATGGCAGCACTTACGACATGCCCAAGGTCAACTGCCGCAAAGGGGCGACCACAGTCGCAGACTGCACCGGCGGTTACGGCAAAGAACAATTCCCCATGTCCATGCGGCACGTGGCCGAATAAAAACGGAATAACCCGACATGTTGCCTGAAGTCACCCAATTCGAAGACACCGTCACGCTGGTCAGCGACACCGGCATCCAGTTCATGGATTTCGCCCTGCGCCTGGACCCTCGCAAAGAACCGGCGGGCGAGTTCGCGCCGATGATCAGCGGGTTGATCTGCCGCCTGTCATACAACGAAGAGAAAGACTTCTTTTTCTACGAGCCGGAGCCAGAAAAGGTCGAAAAGGCCAAACCGGCGTTCAGCGTCGACATGAAAAGCAGCCTCGAACTGCTGGACGGTGTCTGGCTGCCGACCCCGTTTTTCCGCTTCATGCCGCCGCACCGCTTCGACGAAGGCCCGACCAACTGGTCGCGCATGCGCCTGGTCAAACTGGCGACGCCCGACATCGACGGCAACACCCATCGTCTGACGATGGCGTTCGACAGCCGCGTGATGCCCAAGCGTGACGGCACTGCTTACCTGGCGCCGAACGAAGAAGACATCAGCTCCGGCGTGTCCTTCAAACTGGCGACGAAGGCCAGCGAAACCCGCTGGTTCCTGGCCCAGCCGTGGGTCAACGAATGGCTGCTCGAAGTGTTCAACGAGGGCAATGCCCACCGCTCGCGCGCAGAGCTGGACACCGACATCCGCGCCAACTATCACTTGGCGCACTACCTCAACTTGCTGAGCCTTCTGAGCAAGCCATCGGCGGCGGAGCAGTCGACTGCCCGGCCGAAAGTTGAAATCCCTGAATTGAAGGTGGTTGCCAACGACAGCAATGGCCTGGTCAAACCGATTCCGGTGGACCTGGTGCTGGACGTCGGCAACTCGCGCACCTGCGGCATCCTGATCGAAAACCACGGTCAGGCCGGTTCCGGGTTGAAACAGAACTACGTGCTGGAACTGCGCGACCTGATCACCCCCGAACACACTTACAACCTGCCGTTCGAAAGCCGTGTGGAATTCGCCCAGGCGTATTTCGGCAAGGACCACTGCTCGGTCAAAAGCGGCCGGCACGATGCGTTCCAGTGGGCGACGATTGCCCGTGTCGGCAACGAGGCCAGTCGTCTGGCCAGCCGTCGTCGCGGCACCGAAGGCTCGACCGGGTTGTCCAGCCCGAAACGTTACCTGTGGGACGAAAACGCCTACGGCCACGGCTGGCGCTTCAACTGCTCGTACATCAAGACCGACAGCGAGCCGTACGCCACTGCCGCGCCGTTCTCGCACCTGATCAATGAAACCGGCGAGGCGCTTTACAGTCTTGAAGAAGACGATCGTCTGCCGGTGTTCATGCCGCGTTATTCGCGCAGCTCGCTGATGACGTTCATGCTCGCCGAGGTCCTGGCCCAGGCGCTGTCGCAAATCAACAGCCCGGCCCAGCGCTCGCGCCAGGGTCACACCCGTGTGCCGCGCCAGCTCAACAGCATCACCCTGACCGTGCCGCCGGGCATGCCGCAGGCCGAGCGCAGCATCCTCAACGAACGCATGCAGCAAGCCATCGGCCTGGTGTGGAAAAGCCTCGGCTGGCATGCCGGCGAGGAAGACCCGCATCAGGACCAGGCCGTCAGCCCGCGCACGCCGATCCCGAGCATCCGCGTCGAATGGGACGAAGCCTCCTGCGGTCAGTTGGTGTACCTGTACACCGAGGTCAACGAGAACTTCGCCGGGCACCCGGAAGAGTTTTTCGACACCCTCGCCCGGCCGGACAAAACCGACCGTGAACGCATCACCCTGGCGACCATCGACATCGGCGGTGGCACCACCGACCTGGTGATCACCGACTATCGCCTCGACCGCGCCGGCAACACCGGCAGCGGCAGCAACGTGCACATCGTGCCCGAGCAGCGTTTTCGCGATGGCTTCAAAGTGGCCGGCGACGACATTCTGCTGGACGTGATTCAGGACTTCGTCCTGCCGAGCTTCGAAAAAGCCTTGCAGATCTCAGGGGTCAAATCGCCCGTCTCGCTGATGTCGCGGCTGTGTGGCGATGAATCGGTCAGCGCCCAGGACATGATCCTGCGCCAGCAACTGAACCTGCAGGTATTTGCCCCGCTAGGCCTGGCGCTGCTCAAGGCCTACGAGCATTACGACCCGCAAGACCAGCAGGAAGTGAGCACCCAGACGTACCGCCAATTGCTGGGCGACAACGCAATCAGCCAGACCGTGCTCGATTACGTCAATGCCGCCGTGCGTCGTGATGTCGGCAGCCAAAGCGCCTTTGACCTGTACGAATCGTTGATCAGCTTCGACCTGCAAAAGCTCCATGCCGCATTCCTCAACGATCAGATCAACATCACCAAGATCCTCGGTGCGCTGTGTGAAGTGGTCGCGCATTACCCGTGCGACGTCCTGCTGCTGACCGGCCGCCCTTCGCGCCTGCCCGGCATTCAGGCGTTCATCCGCAAGGTGTTGCCGCTGCCACCGGGGCGCATCCTGGCGTTGCAGAACTACCGCACCGGCGGCTGGTACCCGTTCCACAAGAACGGCCTGATCGACGACCCGAAAAGCACCGCTTCGGTCGGCGCGATGCTGTGCCTGTTGTGCGCCAACCACAGTGTGCCGAACTTCTACTTCCGCGCTTCGGCACTCAAACCGTATTCGACGGTCAAAAACATCGGCGTTATCGACCTGAACAACGTGATCAAGGATGCCGACGTGCTGTACCGCGACATTCAGTCCGAAGACTACAAAATCAAGCTGCCGGAAATCGGCACGGGCGACACCGCCGACACGCCTCAGCTGGAAATGCGCGGCGATCTGCGCCTCGGTTTCCGTCAGCTGGCCGCCGACCGCTGGGCCGCTTCGCCGCTGTACACCTTGCGTTTCACCAAGGCCGGTCGGGAGAAGTTCTCCCGTGCGATCGGTGAAAACGGCAGCGCGCCGCTGCTCAAGGTGCGCTTCGAGGTCAAACCGGCGGACAAGTACACACGCAAGCAGGATCTGGTCAGCGACCGCCTCTCGGTACGCAACATCGAATCCAACTGCAGCAACGTCAACTTCAACCCGCGCAGCGACCTCGAGCTGGAACTCAACACCATGCTCGACGCCGGCCTGAGCGAGACCAAGTACTGGCTCGACAGTGGAAGTGTGAAACGCAAATGAATGACCTGACCCCCGATCAACATCAGCTCTCTACCCGCTGGGCCGCTGTTTATGAAGGTGCCGGTCAGGCGCTGGAATGGATTGGCCAGACCCGTGTCAACGCGCCACGTCTGGACAGCGAAGCCGACAACCTGAACATCCGCCTGCATCGCGCCCGCAACCTGGCCCACAGCCTCGGTCGCGTGGCCTGCACGCCGATGACCATCGGCTTTTTCGGTTTGTCCCAGGCGGGCAAGTCCTACCTGATCTCGGCCCTCGCGGCCGGGCAGAACGGCAAACTGGAAACCGATTTCGGCGGCCAGCGCCTGGACTTCATCAAGCACATCAACCCGGTGGGTGGCGGCAAGGAAGCCACCGGCCTGGTGACGCGCTTCAGCCGGCGGGCCACACCGAGCCAGGACCCGGATTTCCCGGTGGAGCTGACGCTGTTCAAGGAAATCGAGCTGGCGAAGATTCTCGCCAACTCCTGGTTCAAGGATTTCGACCTTGAGCGGATTTCCTACGAGATTGACGAAGAACGCATCCAGCGAGTCCTCAAGCCGTTCGAAGGTCGCGAGACCGGGCCGATGCAGCCGGGTGTCAGCGCCGACGATCTGGTGTCGTTGTGGGATTACCTGCGGGACAACTTCCGTAACTCGGTGAAAAAACTCGAGCACCTGTATTGGCCGAAAGCCTTGCAGCTCGCGCCGCGCCTGAACTTCCAGGAACGTGCCGAGCTGTTCGCCATTCTTTGGGGTGAGCAAAGCGAACTGACGCGCGTGTATCAGCAACTGGCCGGCGCGCTGCACAAGCTGGGCCTGCCTGAAACTGTATTCGCGCCGTTGAAGGCCTTGGTGAGTTTCGAAAACGACACTTACAGCCAGCGCGACAGCATCATGAACGTCGACATCCTCGAGCGCTTCGGCAGCCCGCGGGACTTGCCGATCGACGTGCGGCCACGCATCGACGGTCGCCTGCAAAACAGCCAGGGCATTCCTGTCGCGCAACTGGCGGCACTTACGGCGGAAATGACGTTCGGCCTGATCGAAGCCCCGGCCGATGACATCGTCAACCAGGTCGATCTGCTCGACTTCCCCGGCTATCGCGGACGCAAGAAGCTGCACGAGATCGCCAACTCCAACGACCCGGAATCCGCCACCAAGGACAACTCCGTCTCGCAGCTGATTCTGCGCGGCAAGGTCGCGTACCTGTTTGAGCGCTACACCGACAATCAGGAAATGAACGCGCTGGTGGTGTGCACCGGCTCGACCAAACAAAGCGACGTCAACGACGTTGGCCCGGTGCTGACGCGCTGGATCGAAAAAACCCAGGGCGCCGACGCGGCCGCTCGCAGCAAACGCGACACCGGTCTGATCTGGGCATTGACCATGCTCGACTTGCGCATCACCAACTCCCTGAGCCTGACACCCGATCAGTACGACGAGAGCTGGAACGGCATGGTCAAGCTGACCATGCTGGAGCGCTTCGGCAGCCTGAGCTGGATGAACGACTGGGCCGGCACGCCGTTCCAGAACACCTTCCTGGTGCGTAAACCGCGCATGGACGCGGCATTCATCGTCCAGGACGCCAGCGGCGCCGAAACCGGGATCAACGCCAGTTACCAGGAACGCGTCGATGCGCTGGGCGAAAGCTTTGCGAGCAACGCGCTGGTGTGCAAACACGTCAGCAACCCCGCCAATACCTGGAAAGAAATGCTGCGCAACGATGACGGTGGCATCAGTCACTTCAGCGGCAGTTTCAAGGGCGTGGCCAATATCGAATTCAAGCTGCAGCGCATCCGCGAGCAGCTGGACGAATGCCTTGAAGGCCTGACCACGCATGGTCTGAGCACCTGGTATCACGCCGACGGTGACGGCGCCGCCGCTGCCAAGAAAGCCCAGGCGCAGATGATTCTGTCGACCCTGGGCCGTCGTCCGGCGGTGCTGGGCGAACTCATCGATCAACTCGACATGCCGAGCGAAGAGGTACGCGACCTGTACCTCAGCGGCGTGTACGAAACCGATGACGAGCCAGCGGTCAGCGATGAGCCGGTCGCCCTGACACCGAGCCAGAGCCTGTACGGCAACGACGCCGGTTTCGATTTCGATTTCGGCGATGACGCCAGCCCCGACAGCACACCGGCCAGCAGCAAGCCCCACACGCCGGTCCCGGAACTGCAAAGCAACGAACACCGTTTTGCCAAAGCGGCCTTCAAGGCCTGGGTCGCGCACTTGCGCGAACTGACCACCCGGCAAAGCCTGCTCAACCTGCTGGGACTGGAAAAGGCTTTGCTCGAAGCGGTGGTCGACGAGCTGATCACTGCCGGTTATCGCCAGGATTTGCCGGGGCAACTGAGCCGCGCCGTCCTCAAGCGTGCCCAGAGCGGTGCGCGTCGCGATCAACTGGTCGAGCGCCAGGTACTGGAAGTACAACGCGTGCTGCGCGATTTCGTGTCCTGGTTCGGCTACCTCCAGAAACCCGTGAGCGAGCGCCCACCTAGCCGGACCGGTGCCAAAGCGCCCTTGTTCTCGTTCTATACCGACATCGGTCCGGGACAAGTGCCGGAGTTGCCGCCGCAACCGGCGAACCAGGCGCAACGGTATCTCGGCGACTGGCTTTCGGGCCTGGCCTGTATCACGCAGGACAACGCCGGCCATGGTGCCGGTCGCGAAATCACCCCTGAACAGAACGAACGGCTGGGCCAAGTGCTCACAGCCTTCGCAGCGAGATAAGCAATGCCAATTCGTGTCGACCTGCTCGCCTTAGAGCCCAATGTGCCTGGCCGGGCCTGCCTTACTGTGAAGAAATGGCAGGGTGGCGAAGAACAGCTGGAATTCTCCATTCAGCGTAACCAGGACGGTTTCTACCTCCAGGACCAACAGGCCTGGAGCAACAACCCGTTCTGGTTCAAGGTTTCGCGCTTCACTGTCGCCGCCAGTGGCGATGCCCTTGAAGCCCAGGTCGGCCCGGAAGTGGTCGACCCGCTGCTGGAAGGCAGCGCCAACTCGCAATTCCAGATCGAACTGCGCGAGCAGAGCCTGGGGCATGCCGACAAAGGCGTGGTCCGGCCAGGCGTCGGGCTGTTGCCGTCCACGGCGGGTGGTCAGACGCGCTCGACGTACGGCGGCGCAGATTTGACCGCGCCGGCGGCACCAGCACCTGAGATCCCGGAAATCCCGGAAATCCCGGAACTGCCGGAATTGATCTTGCCCACCGCCGAGCCAGAAATCGAACTGGAATCGGTGCCCAACGAACGCGAATACACGCCTGCTCCGCCACCGGTGAAGAAGAGCAACAAAGGCCTGCTCGGCCTCGCGCTTGTGCTGGTATTGCTGCTGGCGGCAGCGGCCGGGTTCTGGTTCTACAAACGCACGCCGGCGCCTGCCCCGACGGTCGCGGCCGCCGCACCGGCCGGTGCCGACGCACAAGCCTGCACGCTGGAAAGCATGAACAGCCTGCCCGAGCTGACCTTCGTCCAGACCTGCATCAAGGCGGCACCCGACAGCGCCAAGCTGCTGGAAATCATCAACGAAGCCAAGGCCGGCAAACACTGCGGTGTCGCCCAGCGCCTGTACGCCAACCGTGCCCAGGCCGGTGACGCGCTGATCGCCAACGCCTATGCCCGCGAATACGACCCGAAATACCTGAAGGCCAGCGAGTGCTTCCCGGTAGCGGATAACGCCACCGCGGCCTACTGGTACGAAACGATCCTCACCCAGGACCCGAACAACGCCGAAGCCAAGCAGCGTTTCGAGGAGTTGCAGAAGTGATGCGTTCACCCGTGAGTCGTTTCCTGCTGAGCAGCGCCGCGCTGTTGGCGCTGTGCATCAGCCCGTTGTCCCAGGCTGATGACAAACCGCTGATCCAGGCCGGTAAAAAGACCTTGTTCCAACGCGTGCTGACCACCCCGGGCTGCAAGATCAGCCCGACGGCGGGCGGTGCGGCAGGCGAGGCGCAACCCGTGTTCAGCCGTTTCTACGTGTACGAACGCGCCCAGGCGGCAAACGCCGAGTGGCTGAAAGTCGGCCCCGACAGTTATGGCAAAACCATTGGCTGGCTGCCCGCCAGTTGCACCACCGACTGGAAAATGCAGCTGACCCTGGCCTTCACCAACCCGGCCAACCGCGACCGGCTGCTGTTCTTCAAGGAACGCGCCACGGTCGAAGGCATTCTCAATGCACCGGACCCGGTGAGCAAAGTCGCCCCGCTGCGCGCCACGTTGAAAAAGGGCAAGCAAGCACCCGGCGTGCTGGCCGAAGAACCTGAATACTTCGTCGACCTGCAAAAGCAGTTCTACCTGTTGCCCGTGCTGAGCGGCGAAGAAGTCATGACCGAAGCGGGCTTTCGCACGCGCCTGCTCAATGTCGCATCGGTCAGCAAGCCCGACGAAAAAGACACCAAGGGCGCGGCCGGCAAAAATGCGTCCGGCGGCAAAGAGGCCGAAGACATGGCCGCCAGCCAACTGAAGGAATTCAGCGCTGCGGTGGTGTTTGTCATCGACTCGACGATTTCGATGGACCCGTACATCGACCGTACCCGCGAAGCGATCCGCAAGGTTTATCAGCAGATCGAATCGCAGAACCTCGGCAAGCAGGTCAAGTTCGGCATGGTGGCTTTCCGTTCCAATACCCAGGCGGTGCCGGGCCTGGAATACACCACCAAGATGTACGCCGACCCTACCAAGGTGAAAGACAGCGCCGACTTTTTCGCCAAGATCGCCGACCTCAAACAGGCCAAAGTGTCGAGCAGCAGCTTCGATGAGGATGCCTTTGCCGGCGTCATGGAGAGCATCGACAAGGTCGACTGGAGCCAGTTCGGTGCGCGCTACGTGGTGTTGATCACCGACGCGGGCGCCATCGAAGGTGACGACAAACTGTCGAAAACCGGTTTGAGCGCTGCACAGGTGCGTATTGAGGCTGCCAACCCGGGCGTAGCGATTTACACCCTGCACTTGAAAACCCCGGCCGGGGTCAAGGATCACGCCAAGGCCGAGGCGCAGTACCAGAACCTGTCGACTTACCCGGGCACCAACACCTCGCTGTATTACCCGGTGAATGCCGGTGATGTGCAGGAGTTCGGGCGCAAGGTCGACGCACTGGCCACCGCGATCACTACACAGGTGAAAGCCGCCTACATGGGCGAAGATGCCATCGGCAGCGCGGCGAACGCCAAGCAGGACCCGGCCGAGAAGAAAATGCTCGAGGACGCCGCACTGATCGGCCACGCCATGCAACTGGCCTATCTGGGCGAGAAGAACAACAGCAAGTCCCCGCCGGTGTTCAAGGCGTGGATCACCGACCGTGACCTGATCAAGCAGAACATCCCCACCACCGACGTGCGGGTGTTGCTGACCAAGTCCCAGCTCAGCGACTTGAGCGACGTGATGAAGAAGATTCTCGACGCTGCCAACGAAGGCCTGATTTCGCCGACAGAAATGTTCGACCGCCTGCGCTCGGTGGCCGCGACCATGGGCGCCGATCCGAACCAGCTCAAGCAGAACAACAATGCCAAACTGGCGGACATGGGCGTGCTCGGCGAGTACATCGAAGACCTGCCGTACCAGAGCGAAGTGCTGAACCTGGATGAAGAAACCTGGAAGAGCTGGGACGGTCTGGCGCAGGAGAAATTCATCCGTACGCTCAACACCAAACTGCGGCACTACCAGCGTTACAACGCTGACGTCGACCGTTGGGTGGCGTTGGCCAAGGACAGCGATGCGCGGGACAACGTGTACCCGGTGCCTCTGGAAATGATGCCTTAACGAGACGCCCATGCTCGATATCAGGAACCTGCTGGTGCGCCGTGGTGAAGGCGCGCTGGCCCATCACGTGCGCCTGCCGCACTTGCAGATCGGCGGCGGGGAAATCCTCGCCATCACCGGCGAGAGCGGCAGCGGCAAAAGCACATTGCTTGAGGCCATCGGCCTGCTGCTGGCACCGGTCGAGCTTGAGCGCTTTCGCTTGGGCGCAAAACAGGATCAGGACATCGCCCGATTGCTGGCCACGGATGATCAACCGGCTTTGGCGGCGGTGCGTTCGCGGCACCTGGGGTTCATTTTGCAAAGTGGCGGCCTGCTGCCGTTTCTGAGCGTGCGCGACAACATCAGCCTGCCGCGCCGTTTGCTCGGCATGTCGGCACACAGCGCGCACATCGACCACGCGGTTGAGGTATTGCGTCTGCAAGGACTGCTGGATAAAAAGCCGCAGGCACTGTCGATCGGCGAACGCCAGCGCGTGGCCTGCGTTCGCGCCATTGCCCATGAACCGCTGCTGCTGTTGGCGGACGAACCGACCGCCGCGCTCGACCCGCACAGTGCCCGGCGCCTGTTTGAATTGCTGCTGAGCCTGGTGTCGAGCATGGGCCTGAGTGCGCTCGTGGTGTCCCATGATTGGGCCTTGTTGAAGGATTTCGGCTTGCCGCGACTCGGCGCTATCAGCCGCCAGGGAGAGACTCTGTTTGAACCGATGGACTGACCGACTGCGCCTGCTGGGCACGCTGGCCCTGCAAGACCTGTGGCACGACCGCAAGGTGTCGCTGTGCATCGCCGCCTCGTTGGTGGCGGTGATCGCGCCGCTGCTGCTGCTGTTCGGCCTCAAGCACGGGGTGGTCAGCCAGTTGCAGGACGAACTGCTGCGCGACCCGCGCAACCTTGAAGTGAAGATGCTCAGCAACGGCAACTACGACAGTGCCTGGATCGAGCGTCTGCGCCAGCGTCCCGAGACCGGTTTTGCCCTCGGCCAGACCCGTTCGCTCAACACCCAGGCGGATTTGCTGATCGGCATGCAACGCTTCGTCGAAGGCGCGGAAATCATCGCCACCGAACCCGGCGACCCGCAACTGAACCTGCCGGAACTCAACCCCACCGGCGATCAAGTGATCCTCAGTGCCCGCGCCGCGCAACGCTTGCAGGCCAAGGTCGGCGATCGCGTGCAACTGCGCGTGCTGCGTCGTCTGGAAGGCGTGAATGAGCGCGGCGAGATGTCGCTGAGCGTGCTGGCGATTCTCGATGGCGCCCGTTTCGGCCGCGCCGCCGGGTTTGTCGCCCCGCCGTTGCTGCTGGACCTGGAGCGCTTTCGCGATGGCTATCAGGTCAGTGCGTTCGGCATCACCACCGGCAAGCCTCTGGGTGATCTGCAACCGCTGTATGCCCGCGCTCGCGTGTATGCACACGACATCGACCAAGTGGCGCCGCTGGAGCGCTGGCTCAACGAACAACACATCGAAACGTCGAGCCGACTGGCCGACATCGACAACGTCAAAGCCATCAACCATGTGCTGGGGCTGATCTTCGGTGTTATTGCCCTGGCGGCATTGATTGGCTGTGTGGCGTCGATGGTCGGCGCGTTCCTGGCCAACATCGACCGCAAGCGCAAAAGCCTCGCGGTCCTGCGCCTGTTGGGGTTCAAGCGCACGGCGGTCGCCGGTTTCGTGGTCGTGCAAGCGCTGTTGCTGAGCCTGGCCGGCTACCTCGGCGGATTGGGTTTTTACGCTGTCGGCAGTCATCTGTTCGACTACTTGCTCGGCAGCAGCCAGGCCACCGGCACCTTTGTCTGCCACATCACACTCTGGCATGGCCTCGCCGCCCTGCTTCTGACCTTTCTGGTCGCTACACTGGTGGCCGTGATCGGCGCCGTGCGCGCCATCAGCATCCAACCTGCGGAGAGTCTGCGTGAGCTATAAACGTTTTGGCTTGCTGTTGCCCCTGAGCCTGGGCTACTTGCTCGACGCTTCGGCGGCGGGCTGGGAAGAGAAGTATTACAACCCGATGCCCGAAGCCAGCGACGTCGTTTTGCCGATGCCGTGCGAAGGCTCGATGGTGTTTCGCAAGGTGTTCATTCCGGTCACCGGCCCGCTCGACGACTACCCGATCAACATCGGTCAGGACGGCGCGGAATACGGCTATGTCGAACAGACTCGACCGACGTTTATCGCCGGCAGTTTCACCGGCGCCAAGAACGACAAGTCCCGCTACTACCTGATGGCCAAGTACGAGATGAGTCAGTTGCAGTACGCCGCCCTGACCGATGAAACCTGCCCCACCGCAGCGACCAAGATGCGCCTGCCGCAAGTGGCCGTGAGCTGGGTGCAAGCCGTCGAAGCGGCTGACAAGTACAACCTGTGGCTGCGCAAGAACGCCGCCGGCAAGCTGCCGAAAGAAGACGGCGCCCTGGGCTTCCTGCGTTTGCCGACGGAAGTCGAATGGGAGTTCGCCGCGCGCGGTGGCCTGGAAGTCGGTGCGGCGGAATTCCGCGATACACGCTACCCGATGCCCGACGGCATCAACGCTTACGAGTGGTTCGCCGGGGCGCAATCGTCCAACGGCAAACTGCAGTTGTCCGGCCTGCAAAAGCCCAATCCGTTGGGCCTTCACGACATGCTCGGCAACGTTGACGAAATGATGTTCGAGCCGTTTCGCCTGAACAAACTCGACCGCCAGCATGGCCAGGCCGGTGGTTACGTCGTGCGCGGCGGCAATTACCTGACCGCCCAGGCCGACCTGCGCACCGCGTTGCGCAAGGAAGAGCCGTACTACAACGCCGAAGGCCAGGTGAAAAACAAAACCACCGGCCTGCGCCTGGTATTGGTCTCGCCGACCCTGACCTCTCGCGAACGCGTGGCCAGCATCGAGAACAGCTGGAAGAAACTCGGCACCGGCAGCAAGGAAACCGAATCCGCCGACAAAGGCACGGTTCAGTCGCTGAACACGCTGGCCTCGGGTGTTGAAGATAAAGCGCTGAAGGAAAAACTCCAGGCCCTGGAAAACCAGCTGCGCGCCAGCAACCAGCAGCAGGAAGAAACCCGCGACCAGGCGATTCGCGCCAGCCTCAATCTGGGTGCGTTCCTGTGCACCAAGATGCTCGACGACGGCCAGTACGTGGATTTCCTGCAGAAAAACTACAAGCTCAATTGCGAAGCCGCCGAAAAAGACGCCAGTTGCGACATGCGCAAGGGCAAGCTCGACGAGCAGAAGGATCGCCTGCACAAACTCAGCCGTTACTACGCCAGCAGCCTGGTGGAGTCGGCGACGTTGTACGGTCAGCCGTTGCTCGAGGCACAAGTTCCGGTGATGGAAGAAATCATCACCCGCAACAAACAGCTTCAGGACCTCAAACCCTACTTGCGCACGCACTGGGCGAATCAAAAGACCTTCCTGCAAAAACAGAAGATCGACACTGAGGCCTGGCTGACCAGCTGCAAGACCGTCACTCAATAACAACACGTCAACACCGTCATCGAGGAGTTTCACCATGTCGCGCAGCCTTTGGACTCGCTTCAAACTACAGATCGCATTCGTCGTTGCCGGCAGCCTGTTGCTGACTGGTTGCGCCAACACCGGCAGTTCGATGCTCGGCGGCAGCGAAG
This sequence comes from Pseudomonas sp. BF-RE-25, assembly GCF_019956105.1. Lineage (NCBI taxonomy): Bacteria > Pseudomonadati > Pseudomonadota > Gammaproteobacteria > Pseudomonadales > Pseudomonadaceae > Pseudomonas > Pseudomonas sp. BF-RE-25. Next base: position 1,920 of record NZ_JAHBDB010000033.1, on the reverse strand, counting down.
GCGCAGACCCGCGCCTGACCCAGGGCAATGACGCGGAGTTCTTCAGCAAGTCCGGTTACCAGGCCTGCGCCGTCGGCGCCGGTGTCGGCATCCTCGGTTGCGCGCTGTCCAACAGCAGCAACAAGGCCGTCTGCGCCATCGCCGCCGGTATTACCGCGTGTGGCGTGGCCATGGGCGCGAACTATTATCTGGATCAACGTCGCAGCGAATACGCCGACACCTCCACCCGTCTGGCGAAGATGAACAGCGAAGTCGAGCAAGACACGCGCAATGTGATTGCCCGTACCGAGACTGCTCAGCAAGTGATCAAGGATGACCAGGCGCGTATCGCCAAGATCAAACAGGACATCGCCAGCAAAAAGGTCGACAAGACCAAAGCCCAGACGCAAATCGCCGAGATCGACAACAACATCGCAATCTTGCGCAAAGACCTCAGCAACATGCGCAAAAAAGTCACCGAGTACAGCAAAGTGGCCGATGCCGAACGCGCCCAAGGCTCCAGCGCCGAGATGAAGCAGGTGGATGTGAGCATTCTGAAAATGAACGAGAAAGTCGCTGCCTTGCAGAAGGAAGTCGACGGTCTCTACAGCCAGCGTTCCGCAATCACTCTGGGTTAAGCACATGAAGCTACGACAACTGGCGGTCCTGACCGCCGTCCTCGCCTTGAGCGGTTGCGCGACCCAGCCGGGCGAATGCGATGCGACCAATCGCGACAGCAGCATGCTGACCAAGATGAACTGCGACTACTCTGGTGGTTACAGCGATCAGGTCAAACAAAAGGAACAGGCCCTGGCCGAGTCCCGCCAGCAAAACGCGATGTTCCGTCAGGTGTACGAGAACATTCAGGCCCAGCAGCTCAGCACCAAAACCGATTTGGCCAGCCAGCAGAAATCCCAGGCTGAACTGAACCAGTCGCTGGGCAAGTTGCTGACCTCACTGAAGGCGCGCCATGGCAACGAAAGCCAGGTGCAAAAGCAGATCGCCGGGCTCGAACAGCAGCTCAAGGACTCGCAGACTGCACCGGTGGCCAAGCCTTCAAAGGCGGCCCTGGCCGCCAAGCAGGAACAACTGAAGGCGCTGCAGAAAAAGGTCAATCAACTGCAATTCAGCCTCGGTTACGAAGAGTAACTTTTCACCCGCAGGCCTCCCGCCGGAGGCCTGCAGCCTTTTCAGGAATCGACGTCATGCAGCGGGTCATCAGGGATGCGCAAGCCACACCAGAGGGGATGAGTGCGCTGCAAGCCAAAGTCGCCCTCATCCAGAAACACTTTCCGCCGACCGTCTCCAGCCTCTTCGCCATCCCGCGAATGGGCAGCGGCGAGGTGCTGGAATGGTGGACCGAACTGGGTGGCCAACCTACGCCCTATGCCGACCTCAACGAGGACGCTCAACGGCGATTGCTGGAAACCTATGAAGTGCGTCAGACGTCCCTTGGACAGTTGGCGGACGAACTGCAAAAACGCGGTCAGCCCACGGAAGCGGATGACCTGCGCAGCCTGCTCGGCGCTCCCGAGCTGGACAAACTCTACAGCCTCAACGGTGAGCCTTTGGTGGTGCGCTGGAACCAGCGCCCGCCAAAACCGGTGGTGCCGCCGGTGGTTCCGCTGGCTCCGGTGGCCGCCGTGGCGCCTTCGCGCCGTGGATGGTGGATCGCCGCGGCATTGCTGGCACTGCTGTTGTTGCTCCTGGCGCTCTGGGCTTACTGGTGGTTTATGCACCGGGAAAAGGTTGTCCCGGTCGAACCGGTCGCCCCGGTGGTGACACCGATCGAGAAACCGGTTGAGCCTGTTCCCGAGCCGGTAGTAGAGCCGGAGCCTGTAGTGGAACCGAAACCCGTACCGGCTCCCGAGCCAGAACCGGTGCCGGTGCCCGCCCCCAAACCGGTCCCGCCGCCAAAACCTGTGGTGGCCGCCCCGCCAC
>NZ_JAHBDB010000021.1:0-84623 GCF_019956105.1 Pseudomonas sp. BF-RE-25 | reverse complement strand
TGGGAGCGGGCTTGCTCGCGAAAGCGGTGTGTCTGTCAACATTGATGGCGGCTGACAAACCGCTTTCGCGAGCAAGCCCGCTCCCACAGGATTTGGGGATGACCAGTCATACAGGGTGTACCTTCAATCCTCGCCCTCAGGCGCCACCATCCGCGTCTTCGGCGAGCCATCCGAATTGTGCTGGTAAATCGCCTGCGGCTGTCCTTTTTCATTAAAGAACACCTGCCCGATCCCCGCCGAATTCCACAACCGTTCACCCGCCTCGGCATGCTCCGGAACATGCGGCACGATGCGCATGCGTCGGCGCTTGGTCAGCCAGTTCAGCGGTGAGCGCGGCGAATAGAGCCAGCGGTTGAGGCGGTCGAACCATTCCAGCAGCGTCGGTGGAAATTCGTTCTTGATGCCGCTGCTGGTGATCTGCCAGATCCTGGGGCCCGCCTTGCGGTGTCGGATCAGCACTTCGTAGACGAAGGAATAATGCACATCGCCTGACAGCACCACGTAGTTACCCGGTGTACGCGAGTGTCGGAAAATGTTCAGGATCACCTGCGCTGCGCCGCGATGGGCCATCCAGTTTTCGGCGTCCACCAGCAAGGGATAACCGAACCAGCTGAACACCCGTTGCACGGTTTCGATCAGCTTCACACCGAACACCGGCGCGGGCGAAACGATGATAGCCGACGGGTGATCCAGCAGTTCCTGTTGCAGTTCGCAGAGGGCTTCCCAGTCCAATAGACCCGAGGGTTGCTTGAGTGTCATCTCGCTGCGCCAGCGCCGGGTGCGGGTGTCGAGCACCACCATCGCGGGGCTGGTGGGCAGCACGTAATGCCAGTGCTGAAACTTCAGCAGCTCATCGATCAAGGCGTCCTGCACCGGGCTGTCGAGATAGCCGTCTTCCCCGGTCGCGCTGAAACCATCGGTCTTCGCCAGCACCGCGCCGAACGCATCCGGGTTGTTGCCCCAGCCCTGGCACAACATGTAAGCAATCAGCGCGTTGCCGATGATGCGCTTGGAGAACGGGTGGCCGTAGGCCGTTTCCTCCCATTGCGCGGAAAGATTCCAGTCATCGGTAATATCGTGGTCGTCGAAGATCATCAGGCACGGCAGATGCGCGAAGGCCCGTGCGACACCGCCCAGGCCAGCCTTGAAGGTATCGATGCGCGTCTGCTCCAGCGCATAACGCTCGCGCCGTTCGGGAATCAACTTCGGCGGTTTTGGCGCGATCAGCGTCCAGGGTGTCGGCGACCACACCAGCAGGTACATGGCCATGACTTCGGCGAAGGTCACCAGATGATTGTCGGCACTGCTGCTGGTGAAAATCGGCTTGCGCGCCCCGCCGAAAAATCGCTCGCGCAGGGTTTCATTGCTTTGCAGCGCCGGTAACAAATCCGCACGGTGGTAGTAGCTGGCCGCATGCTCATAGAGCTTGGCGCTGTCGCTGACTACGGCGCCTTCGAGGTGTTCGCCGAACAATCCCAACCGTGCGATCAAGGCATGAATGGCCCGCAGCATCGGCCCGGCGACATCGTCGGCGTACACCTGATCGCCACTCATCATCAGCAGCGCCGGGCGCTCAGTGGCCTCGTGTTCCGAAGCCAGCAAATGATCGACACAGAGCAAGCCGTCGGCGGCGGGGTGATGAGGTTTGCGGCAAGAGCCATGCAGCAGTTGGTCGATCCGCGAGCGCAAAACAAAATTCGGGCAGCGTGCTTCGCCATACAACAGCTGCGGCGCCCATTCGGCGATGCCCGTCATCGCGTCATCAATCAGCAGGTCGTATTCGATCAGCGTGTCGCAGGGCAGGGCGTTGTCGAGCGGCACATCGATCAAGTGAATGAAGGCATGGGTACCGACGGGAATGATCGTGCATTGCCCGGCGTCGAGGCGGATGTCGCCAACACCTTGCAGGCGCAACGTCAGCGATAACGGCCGGGTGCCCACGAGCCACAGCACCAGCCGTGAAGGCTCCAGGCGCCGCAACAGCGGCCCGACCAGAACCGGTGGCAGTGGGGTGCAGTTGTCAGGCAGTGGCAGTGATTCGGACATCCGGGTTCAAGACTCTTGGCGCACAGGCCGGCGATGATAACGCAGACCTCTGCCTGAACTTCATCAATTGCCTGGGGTAACGTTTACTTGGCGGGAAAGGTCGTTACCCACAGCAACAGCGTGAAAAATGCCGCCACCACACTGCAGGCCCCGGCGATAAAATGACGGCCGACCGGATGTTCGCCTTCCTTGAATCGGGCGATGACGAAGAGCCACGTCCCGATGAACACCCCGATGAACGTCATCAACGAATAAAGAAAATACGCCGGGCCCCGTGTTCCAGCCTGTTCGGGCGCCATAAAGATCAGCACGACCACACCCACGAGGAAACTGGCCAGGGCACCTGCCAGGTTGGCCAGCCACAGATTGACGCTGCCACGATTCCTCACGATCCAATGCCATATCCCCGCTGATGCAGCGAGGAACACCAAAATGCCGAGGGGTACCATTGATTCTTCCTTGTTCATGGGGCGGGAGAGACGATGGCGTGCACGATATCAAATCAATGGCTTTGAGCTGAAGAGCGTCGTGGGTTGTGTTGAAACTGCTCGATCCTGGCCCGGTATTCAGTGGCGATGACATGCAACTCCGACCCCGGCAGCTTGTTGGCCCGATACACCAGAAACGGCTCGCTCCACGCCCATTGGCAGCGATGCGCAGTCGCGCGCAGCGGTTGCAGCAATTGCTCAAGGGGAAACAGGTTGGCGCCGGTTTCGCTGTAGGCCTCGGGCGTATTGCCCGCCGTCGCGACAATCATGATCGGCAACCCCTCAAGCCTCGAACCCTGCGCTTCATAAGCGATGTAGTACATCTGCGTCAGCACGCGGTCCTGCCAGTTTTTCAGCAGCGCCGGGGTCGAGTACCACTGCACCGGAAATTGCAGCACCAGCCGCTTTGCCGACAACAAGCGCTGCACCTCCACGGCGGTGTCGACTTCATCGGTCGGGTAAAGCCCATACAGATCGACGATGGAGACGCCCGGCAGATCCTTCACGGCATCGAGCAAGGTGCGGTTGGCGTGTGAACGTCCCAGATCCGGGTGAAAACTCATAATCAGCGTGGTGTCGTTCATGGGATTACCCGGTTCAAGTGAAGGGAGCCACAGCGTGCCAGCGTGCTATAAATTGCTCCAATGGATGGTTTGTCTAATTAGGTATTGATTCAATGAATCTACGTTCGGTGGACCTCAATCTGTTGACCGTGCTCGATGCGTTGCTCGATGAAGCCCACGTCTCCCGCGCCGCCGAGCGTGTCGGCCTGTCGCAACCGGCGGCCTCCAATGCGCTGGAGCGTTGTCGGCATCTGTTCCAGGATCGCCTGCTCGAACGCGTACCGGGCGGCATGCAACTGACCCCCAAGGCGCAGGCCTTGCGCGGTCCGTTGAAGCAGATTCTGGGCTCGGTCAGCACCTTGGTCGGCGCTGCCAGTGCCGACCTGAGTACCCTGCGCCAAACCGTGCGCATCGTCATGGCCGACTTCCCGGCGATCATCGTCGCGCAACAGTTGCACCAGCGACTGGCCGAGTTGGCACCGGGCATCGACCTGGTGATTCAACCCTGGCAGGGCGGCGAAGCGGCTCAGGAAAGTTTGAGTCGCGGCCAAAGCGATCTGGCCATGTCGGTCTTCCCGCCCCTCGGACCGGATTACACCCGACGCCTGCTGTTGCACGAGCATTTCGTGGTGGCGATGCGCGCCGGGCATCCTGCAATTGCAGACTTCGATCTTGATCGCTGGCTGAGTTATCCACACGTGCTGGTGTCTGGCCGGGGCGCAACCTGGGGCCCGCTCGACGAGTTGTTGAAAGGTAGGGGGCTGGCGCGACGGGTCGGGATCGTCGTGCCGAGCTTCGTCATGGTTCCGGATCTGCTGCTGGGCTCGGACCTGATTGCGATGTTGCCCAGCCAGTGCCTGTCGATGCCGATGGCCAAGACGCTGCACGCCGTGCAACCGCCGATTGAGGTTGAGGGATTTGCGGTGCATCTGGCCTGGCATAAACGCCGCGATGAGGACGCGGCGGTGCAGTGCGTAGCGCGGGTGTTGGAGGAAGTGATCGCTGCTCACTGACATCCGCCTCACCGTTGGCGACCAGCCAGCGAAACAGCTCGCTCACCGACACCGTGTGACTGCGCTCGATCCAGCGCACCACCGCCGGGCCGTAGTGTTCGGTGTAGCGGGTGAGCACCAGTTGGCGACAGTCTGCGGACAGGCGCAGGGTGATTTCCCGGCAGTGCAGATTCGCCTCATCGTCGCGGGTCACGCGGTGTTGAAGAATCAGGCCTTCAGAAACCATCGGCCGGTGCTCCTGTGCATTGTGGTTGAGTGTTCTTCGGCGAGCCTTGTTTGCCCTCGACCACGAAAGCGGCGCGATGCTCGGCGACCACGTTGCGCAACGCGCTGTAATAGTCCGGCAGTTTTTGCAGGCTGTCGGTCAGCGGCAAGACTTCGGCTCGGCCATCGACGATGTCGCCGACGGTGTTGATCGTTGAGAGCGTGTCCACGGTATCGCTGTTGTCGCCGAACGGATCGACCACGAAACTCAGCACACGCCCGGCCGCATCGCGGCTGTTGGACGTGCCGAGCAACGGCAGTTCGACGATTGGCCCATCGCCGATGCCCCACACGCCGAAGGTCTGGCCGAAGTCGGCTTTATGACGTGGAATGCCGGCCATGCCGGAGACGTCGATCAACCCCACCACGCCCACCGTGGTATTCAGCGCGAACCGCCCCAGCGTATTGACCGAACGCATCGGGTTGCCTTGCAGCAGGTCATTGATAAACACCTTGGGCTCGCCGAAGTTCGCCACGAAGTTATGCACACCTGTCTGGAAAAAGTCCGGCGTGTGGCGATAGCCGCGAGCGACCGGCGCCAGGGCGTAGTCATCCACCACCCGGTTAAAAGCGAAGACCCCGCGATTGAGCGGTTCCGCCGGGTCGTACACCGAATAGGCGATGTCGGCGCAGCTCACTTCGGCGCTGGACGACGGCTGGCTGCTGCAGCCCGCCAACCCGGCGGCCAGCACGGCAATCGAGGTGTTGCGGGCCAGCCAGGGAGCACATTTGAAAGGCAACATGGACGCGAGTCTCGGGAGGAATTGGCGGCGATGCTGGGCCCCGAGCCTTGCGCAAAGATGTCCGGTTTATTGCGCCGCTGTCGTTTTATTGCAGGATTGAAATATATGACGCGCTGCCGTGAATGGTTTTAGATGACGGTTCCATTCGCCCCGTAAGTGACCTTCGGTGAACAGCCTTTTAATTGTCGACGACGACCTTGAAGTCCTCGACCTGCTGAAAAAATTCTTCGTCCAGCACGGTTACAGCGTCGAGGTCGCCACCGACGGCGCGTCGCTGTGGGCGGCCATCGAGCGCCAAGCGCCAGACCTGATCATTCTCGACGTGATGTTGCCCGGCGACAGCGGGCTGATCCTGTGCCAGCAACTGCGCATCCGCCACGCGATCCCGGTGATCATGCTCACCGCCATGGGCGAGCTCAGTGATCGGGTGGTCGGCCTCGAACTCGGCGCCGACGATTACCTGACCAAACCCTTCGATGCCCGTGAATTGCTGGCCCGGGTGCGTGCCGTGTTGCGCCGCGTGGAGGACCGTCGACCGCTGGCGCAGGAACGTCCACGGCCGCTGATCGACTTTGCCGACTGGCACCTCGACGTCACCCGCCGGGAACTGCGCTCGCCGGACAACGTGATGATCCCGCTGTCGGCCGGTGAGTTCGATTTGTTGCTGGTCTTCGTCGAACACCCGCAACGCATCCTCACCCGCGAGCAGTTGCTGGACCTGGCGCGCGGGCATTGTCACGACGCGTTCGACCGCAGCATCGACGTGCAAGTCAGCCGCTTGCGACGCAAACTCGAATCCGACACCAAGCGCCCGGCGATGATTCGCACCGTGCGCAACGGCGGTTACCTGTTCACTCCAAGTGTGACGCGGCGATGAACTGGCTGAAGCGGATTCGCCGGGACACGGTGGCGCGCTGGATCGCCCTGACCATCATCCTCGCCATGCTCATTTCGCTGGCGCTCAACGGGCTGTTCATCCAGCTCGCCGGCGTCTGGGCGCGGCCGCCGCTGACTGAAACCGGGCTGCTGGAAAAAATGGCCGCCATCACCCGCGTCATCAAGGCTGCCCCGGTGCCCCTGCGCAGCCAGTTGGCACAAGCTGTCAGTGATGAAGGCTTTACCGTCAGTTGGCACCTTGATCGACGTGAGCTCAACCTGCCGCCGGTGGAGGATCTGGATTCCGAAATCGGCTCGACCCTCTTGCAGCCGTTGCTTAAATTCGCAGGTCGAATCCAGACCTACGAGCCGGCTGACTGGACGGAACCCTCGACGGATGCGCATTACGCGCTGCTGATCGAGCTGCCTGACTCGTCGTGGCTGATGTTCTCCGCGCCCTCACGCAGTTGGGGCCTCGACGAAACGCCGCGCTACCTGATCGTCATCCTGCTGGTGCTGATCTCCACCGCGCTGGTCGCCCTGATCGCCACCCGCCGTCTCGCCACACCCTTGCAGCGCTTCGCCGAAGGTGCCCGACGCTTCGGCATCGATTTCCGCGCCCCGCCCATCGAACCCCTCGGCCCGCAGGAAATCCGTCAGGCGATCCTCGCCTTCAACGCCATGCAGGCCCAGTTGCAACACTTCATCCGCGACCGCACGCAAATGCTCGCGGCCATCTCCCACGACCTGCGCGCACCGTTGACGCGCATGCGCTTGCGCGGCGAATTCATCGAGGATGCCGAGCAACAGCAGCGGTTGTTTCGTGACGTGGATGAAATGCAGGCGATGATCAATTCTGCGCTGGAATTCTTTCGGGATGACGCGCGGCTTGAACCGGCGACCCAGTTTGATCTGGCAGAACTGCTGCAAACCTTGCGGGATGACTACCGGGATCAGGGTGTCGAGATTGCCTTCAGCGGGCCGCAACGGCTGGTGTATTTCGGGCGGCCGTTGGGGCTTAAGCGGGTGATGACCAATCTGCTGGATAACGCGATCAAGTACGGCAGTGAGCCCGCGATTGAGCTGATGCCTGATGCGGGGGAAGTGCGGATCAACGTGCTGGATCGTGGCCCGGGAATTCCACAGGCCAGTCTTGAACAGGTGTTTGTGCCGTTCTTTCGTCTGGAAGGCTCGCGGAATAAAAGCACGGGCGGGGTAGGGTTGGGATTATCGGCTGCACGGGCGATTGTGCTGGAGCATGGCGGCGAGCTGAAGCTGCGCAATCGGTCGAAGGGCGGGTTGGCGGCGTTGGTGGTTTTGCCGGTGCATCCGGGGACAGGATTCGGACTACAGTGAATGATCCATGCAGTTCGCGGGCGCTGGGGAAGGCGCTGATCAGAGGAGAGGACTTATGAAACGGATCATCTTGCCGGCACTGGCCGCCATGATGTTGGTGCAACTCCCGGCCTATGCCATCAACGACAAGTACCGCAAACAACTTGAGCAATCCGGTTGCACCCAGGTCAGCGAGACTCAGGGCTGCGATATCCACAAGAGCAAAGCGGAAAACGCCAAGGCCGGTTTCACCAACCCCGCGGCGGACAGCACAAATACCCAGACGCCTTATGCCGGGCAATGGGTCGCCAAGAGCGATGCTGGCGCGACCGTTGCCACGATTCGTATCGATGCCAAGGAGCAGGTCTGGGTCAACGGCAAGCGGGTCAATGCCAAGCGCACCGATGGCACGCTGCAGTTTCATCAGGGCAAGCTCACCTTCACGATTCAGGGCGATCGGCGGTTGCAGAATGAGGATTACTGGACCGACAGCGATGCCGGGACCAAGGGGCCGATTCAGATCGAGTAGCCATTACATCCTGGGACGCGGCATCGATTTTCAATACTTGTGCCAAGCTGATGAGTGTCAATCCGCCTGCCGCCCTCAGGAAACCCACGACATGAAGCCTGCAAATACGTCGAACATCCGCCGAGAGTTCTACAAAGCTGTCGGCTATTACCTTCGAGTTGTCTGGCCCATCCTTTCCACCATGCTGATCGTCATCGTCACGTGCGGCCTGATCATCAGCTACCTGGAAGGTTGGGATCCTTTCGACGGCATCTATTTCGGCTTCGTGACCGGCTTGACCATCGGCTATGGCGAGCTCGTGCCGAAGTTGCCGGTTTCGCGGATATTGGCAATATTGCTCGGGTTCAACGGCGTGCTGCTCACGGCGATCTTTGCGGCGATCAGCGTGCGGGCGATTGAGATCGCGGTGCGGGTGACCGGTGGGGATAAATAAGGCGGAACACTACACACAACCCCTGTAGGAGCGAGCCTGCTCGCGATGCAAGTCCATACAACGCGGGCATCCAGACAGCCCGCGTTATCGTTGACGTCCATCGCGAGCAGGCTCGCTCCTACAGGTTTTTTCGTCGTTTTTTAGATCTAAGCTTCCCAACCCGCCCCGCTGACCGCCTCTTGCGCCAACGGATGCAAATCCGCCCCCTGATGCTCTGTCTGCCAGGCCAGCAACTCCTTGCGCATGCCGGGCGTCCAGTACATCTGCAGATGATTACGCACACCGAGCACGGCCTGTTTCCGGTCCGGTTCGGTGGCGAAGTACTGGGCGATCTGGTTGACCATCTTGATCAGATTGGCAGTGCTCATCGGCGCACCTCCGCTTTAGCGCCGCGACGTTCCTTGAGCAAACGGTGCTGTTCGTCGGTGAATTCCTGGAAGCGTTTTTGCCACTCCGAAGGGTGGTAGACGCGGCTGACCTCAACGGCCGTGACCTTGTACTCCGGACAGTTGGTCGCCCAGTCGGAGTTGTCGGTGGTGATCACGTTGGCCCCCGATTCAGGGAAGTGGAACGTGGTGTACACCACGCCCGGGGCGACCCGTTCGGTGACCCGCGCACGTAGCACGGTTTGCCCGGCGCGGCTGCCGATGCCGACCCAGTCACCTTCGTTGATGCCACGGCTTTCGGCGTCGGTCGGGTGGATTTCCAGACGGTCCTCGTCGTGCCAGGCGACGTTCTCGGTACGCCGGGTTTGAGCGCCGACGTTGTACTGGCTGAGGATGCGCCCGGTGGTCAGCAGCAGTGGATAGCGGTTGTTGACCTTCTCCTCGGTAGGCACATAACCGGTGAGCATGAATCGCCCCTTGCCGCGCACGAATTGATCGATGTGCATGGTCGGCGTGCCGTCCGGTGCAGCGGCGTTGCACGGCCATTGCAGGCTGCCGTGGCGATCCAGTTCGGCGTAGCTGACGTTGGTGAACGTCGGCGTCAGGCTGGCGATTTCATCCATGATTTCCGATGGGTGTTTGTAGTTCATCGGGTAACCCAAGGCGTTGGCCAGCGCCACGGTGCCTTCCCAGTCGGCCTTGCCGCCCAGAGGGTCCATGACCTTGCGCACCCGCGAGATACGGCGCTCGGCGTTGGTGAAGGTGCCGTCTTTTTCCAGGAACGAAGCGCCCGGCAGGAACACATGGGCGAACTTCGCGGTTTCGTTGAGGAAGATGTCCTGCACCACCACGCATTCCATGGCCGACAAGGCCGCCGTGACGTGCTGGGTATTCGGATCGCTCTGGGCAATGTCCTCACCCTGGCAATACAGGCCCTTGAAACTGCCGGCCAGCGCAGACTCGAACATGTTCGGAATCCGCAGGCCCGGATCGGGTTGCAGGGTGACGTTCCACGCCTGTTCGAACTGCGAACGGACCGTTTCGTTGGAAATGTGCCGGTAGCCGGGCAACTCGTGGGGGAAGGAACCCATGTCGCAGGAACCTTGAACGTTGTTTTGCCCACGCAGCGGGTTCACGCCGACGCCTTCACGGCCGATGTTGCCGGTGGCCATGGCGAGGTTGGCGATGCCCATCACGGCGGTGCTGCCCTGACTGTGCTCGGTGACGCCCAGGCCGTAGTAGATCGCGGCGTTGCCGCCAGTGGCATACAGGCGGGCGGCGGCGCGGATGTCGGCAGCGTCGACGCCGCAGACAGGGGCAAGGGCTTCCGGCGAGTTTTCCGCACGGCTGACAAACTCGCTCCAGCGGGCGAAGTCATTGCCCTCGCAACGAGCGTCGATAAAGGGCTGGTCTTGCAAGCCTTCGGTGATGATCGTGTGGGCCAACGCGTTAAGCATGGCGACGTTGGTGCCGGGGCGCAGGGCCAGGTGATATTCGGCGCGGGCATGCACCGAGTCCACCAGATCGATGCGACGTGGATCGATAACGATCAGCCGCGCACCTTCACGCAGACGGCGTTTGAGTTGCGAAGCGAACACTGGGTGGGCATCGCTAGGGTTGGCGCCCATCACCAGAATCACGTCGGCCTGCATCACCGAGTCGAAACTCTGGGTGCCGGCGGACTCGCCCAAGGTTTGTTTCAAGCCATACCCGGTCGGCGAGTGACAAACCCGCGCACAGGTGTCGACGTTGTTGTTGCCGAACGCGGCGCGCACCAGCTTCTGCACCAGATAGGTTTCTTCGTTGGTGCAACGGCTGGAGGTGATACCACCAATGGAATCGCGGCCATATTTCTGCTGCAACCGACGGAATTCGCTGGCGGCGTAGGTCACCGCTTCATCCCAGCTGACTTCCTGCCATGGGTCGCTGATGTGCTTGCGAATCATCGGTTTGGTGATGCGATCCGGGTGGGTCGCGTAGCCCCAGGCAAAGCGCCCTTTGACGCAAGAGTGGCCGTGGTTGGCCTGACCGTTCTTGTCCGGAACCATGCGCACCAGTTGGTCGCCTTTCATCTCGGCGCGGAACGAGCAGCCTACGCCGCAATAAGCGCAGGTGGTGATCACGCTGCGTTCCGGCTGGCCGAGTTCGACCACGCTTTTTTCCATCAGCGTCGCGGTAGGACAGGCCTGCACACAGGCGCCGCAGGACACGCATTCCGAATCGAGGAAGTTATCACCGCCAGCAGCGGCCACGCGGGATTCGAAACCGCGACCGGTAATGGTCAGGGCAAAGGTGCCCTGGGTTTCTTCACAGGCGCGCACGCAGCGGTTGCAGACGATGCACTTGCTCGGGTCGTAGTCGAAATAAGGGTTGGAGGTGTCTTTCACATCCTCCAGATGGTTCTCGCCTTCATAGCCGTAACGCACTTCCCGCAGGCCGACCTGACCGGCGACGGTTTGCAGCTCGCAGTTGCCGTTGGCCGAGCAGGTCAGACAATCCAGCGGGTGATCGGAGATGTACAACTCCATGACGTTGCGGCGCAGCGTTGCAAGTTTTGGCGTCTGCGTATGCACGGTCATGCCTTCAGTGACCGGCGTGGTGCAGGACGCGGGATAACCGCGCATGCCGTCGATCTCCACCAGACACATGCGGCAGGAGCCGAAGGCTTCCAGGCTGTCGGTGGCACAGAGTTTCGGAATGGTGGTGCCCATCAGCGCGGCGGCGCGCATCACCGAGGTGCCTTCGGGCACGCTGATGCTGCGGCCGTCGATGTTCAGGGTGACTTGCACCTGGCTTTCGCGAGCGGGAGTGCCAAGGTCGATATCGGTTTTCGGGTCGAAGAGAGTAATCATTGCTCGGCCTCCGAAGGCTGCAGACCGAAGTCAGCGGGGAAATACTTGAGGGCGCTGGTGACCGGGAAGGGAGCCATGCCGCCCAAGGCGCACAGCGAGCCGTATTGCATCGTGTCGCACAGGTCCTTGAGGATGATCGCTTGCGTATCGCGATCGCTCTGGTCCGGCGCGGCCAGCATCCGGTCGATAACCTCAACGCCCCGGGTCGAGCCGATGCGGCAAGGCGTGCATTTGCCACAGGATTCCTCGGCGCAGAACTGCATGGCGAAACGGGCCATTTGGGCCATGTCCAAAGTGTCGTCAGCCACGACCACACCGCCGTGACCGACCATCGCGCCGATGCCGGCGAACGCCTCGTAATCCAGTGGAGTATCGAATTGCGACGGCGGTACCCACGTGCCGAGCGGGCCGCCGACTTGCGCAGCCTTCAGCGGCCGACCACTGGCAGTCCCGCCGCCGTAGTCTTCCACCAGTTCCCGCAAGGTCAGGCCAAAGGCCCGTTCCACCAGGCCGCCGTGACGAATATTGCCCGCCAGTTGGAAAGGCATCGTGCCCAACGAGCGGCCCATGCCGTAATCGCGATAGAACTGCGCGCCCTTGGCCAGAATCAGCGGCACCGAGGCCAACGTCAGCACGTTGTGTACCAGCGTCGGCTGGCCGAACAGTCCTTGTAGAGCGGGGATCGGCGGCTTGGCGCGGACGATCCCGCGCTTGCCTTCGAGCGAATCCAGCAGCGCGGTTTCTTCACCGCAGATATAAGCGCCGGCACCGACCCGCACTTCCATGTCGAAGGCCAGACCGCTGCCGCCGACATTGGCGCCGAGGTAACCCGCTTCACGAGCAATGTTCAACGCTGCACGAAGAGTGGCCACGGCATCCGGATATTCCGAACGAACATAGATGTAGCCGAAGGTGGCGCCGACGGTAATGCCGGCAATGGCCATGCCTTCGATCAGCAGGAAAGGGTCGCCTTCCATCAGCATGCGGTCGGCGAAGGTGCCGGAGTCGCCTTCGTCGGCGTTGCACACAATGTACTTCTGCGCCGCCTGAGTGCCGCGCACCGTGCGCCATTTGATCCCGGCGGGGAAGGCCGCGCCGCCACGGCCACGCAGGCCGGAATCGAACACTGCGGTTGCGGTGTCTTCGCCGCCAATGGCGACGGCCCTTGTCAGGCCTTCGAAACCACCGTGCGCCCGGTAATCGTCCAGCGACAGTGGCCGTGTAATACCGGCGCGGGCAAACAGCAGGCGTTGTTGAGATTTGAGATAAGGCAGCTCTTCCACCAGACCCAGGGCCAGTGGGTGAGCGGATGGGTCGCCTTTCAAGGCATCGAGCACGGACGGCACATCGTCTGCGGTCAGCGGACCGAAACCGATCCGGCCTTGCGGGCTGTCCACTTCCAGCAGCGGTTCCAGCCAATACAAACCGCGCGAGCTGGTGCGCTGCAACTCCAGCGGCAGATTGCGTTCCTTGGCCTGAGTGATCAGCGCTGTGGAGACTTCATCGGCACCCACAGCACGGGCAAGGGAATCACAGGGCAGATAAAGAGTCGGCATCACGCGTCCTCCCGGCAAGTGTCGAGCAAGGCATCGAGACGCTCAGCACTGAGCCGCGCATGCACCCGGCCATCCAATTCCAGAGCTGGCGAACAGGCGCAGGCGCCGAGGCAATAAACGGGGCGCAAACTGATGTTGCCGTCGGCGCTGCTGCCGTGATCGTCCAGTTGCAGGCGGTCGCGCAACTGCGCGGCAAGCTCCTCGGCGCCACGGCTCTTGCAGGACTCGGCGCGGCACAGACGCAGAATATGGCGGGCCGGCGGCGAGGTACGGAAGTCATGGTAAAAACTGATCACCCCGCGAACCTCGGCCTGACTCAGGTTGAGGGCATGAGCAATCTCGGGGACGGCCACATCGGGGATGTAACCGATGCGTTCCTGAATATCATGAAGAATGGGCAACAGAGCGCCGGGGGAGCCTTTGTGGCGCTCCAGCAGGCTGTTGACCAAAGGCAGGTGCAAACTCTCATCAGGCATTCAGCAATCCTCACGGTCACGGACAAACCAGAAGGTTGTCGGTCGTCCGAAAGTGTCGGCTGCGGCACTCACACCACGTCACGGTATCGTGGCAATTTCAGGCCGGTGGCCAGGGCACCCTGAATGGGCATCTTGTTGTGCCCGGCACGGTCTTCGCCGCACCTCAATAAGGGCATAAAAGTCAGATTGCCACGCGGCCCTTTATTAATCCGCACCAAAGCGACGTGCTCGGTTCTGTCTACGACCACCCATTAAGTCTAGACGAGAGGCAGCCGAAGGCGTCAGATGCACCTGGCACTCGGGATTCAATTCAATAAACAGGGGCTAGCAGTAAATAGAGTCTGTCCCCTTTGCTGCCAGTGGACGGCAAGGCGGCAAAACAGTAGCGTTGCGCCACTTTCATCAACTTTGTAACGGACTACACATGGCCACTGTCACTCGAGTCTCGCGCCTGTTCTGCGCAATCACTTTCACCGTCGTGATGACCCCGGCGCTCGCCGGCCTGTCGAGTGAAACCCCGACATACGCCTGGGACGGCTACCTCTCCGATTGCCAGAAATTTCTGCAGGTGGTGGCCGAGGTGCAGGCCGGGCGCCAGACGCCCAAAGAAGCTAATCCCGCTATCAAGATGCATCTGAGTACCCTTGAGTTCCATCGCTACTACCTATCCCCGTCAAGCCTTGGCTCCCCCGATTACGCTCGTTGTGAGAGCGGCGTTCCCATAGCGGAAGAGATCGCGCACAAGGGCGAAATTGAACTCAGCAAAGACGTGGACGAGTATCTCGCGAAAGCCCAGATCAAACACCTGGCCTCCCCGGCATACAAGCGCGCTCGCTCTCTGGGCTTCACCGACGTCGGCGAAATCGGAGAACTCGACCAGCACGCCGAGCTGGATGGTGAAGCAAATCTGAAGACCTTGATGATCAGAGTCGATTCTGGTTGCGGCGAACATTTCCGCGCCGCGAAATACGTCAAACCTTATGTGATCTACACCGTCGGTCCTGACGATGGCACCTGCGCCATTAACCGGAACGTCGCAGTGTTGGGCGGCAAAGTCGCGGAGTGGGGCGAGTACATTGATGAAGAAGCGATTTTTCAGTACGTGGGATGGAAGAAACTGCCCGGACAGGATGGATTCCCCGTCAACATTCGAGTCGTAAAAGCGCTGAAGTAATTCGCAGGGATTTTTCTTCGAACGGAGGATGGGCAGATGATCGACTTCAACAACAAAGGCTTCTTCAAACTCAAGCAAAACGAAGAATACGCAGAACGGGTCAGTGCACTGTTGCTGGAAGGCGAGCACGTCATCGACTCGTATAAATCCATGCGCGACGGCGTCGTCTTCACCAACAAACGCATCATCGCCGTCAACGTACAGGGCATCACCGGCAGCAAAAAAGACTTCACCTCACTGCCCTACAAAAACATCGTCGCCTACTCGGTAGAAACCTCCGGCACGTTCGACCTGGACTCGGAACTGGAGATCTACTTCTCGTCGCTGGGCAAAGTGAAATTCGAATTCACCGGCCGGACATCAATGGTAGAAATCTCAAAACTGATCTCCCAACACCTCCTCTAACCTGAATGCTAAAAAGCCCCGAAAACCCGGGGCTAACCCACAACCCCTGTAGGAGCCGGCTTGCCGGCGATAGCGCCAAACCAGCCACCACCAACCGCAAAAGCACTCACCCAGAAACCAAATACGACCAAGCCTGCCCAAGCACAACCGCACCAACAAAAACACTCACCGTCCCGGCAAACAAATGGCGCAGAAACAGATTCTCGGGCTGCTCAAGCCTCGCAATAAGCCACATCCACGTCCCAACCAACGTGCCTAGCCCAGCCATAATCGAATACAACATAAATGGCTCTTCCGGCGACGGAGTCCCGCGGGCAGCTTGGGTCAATAGCTCCACCACTATCGCGACAATAAGGCCGCTCACAACCCCCGCCAGATTCGCCAACCACACATTCAGTGTGCCACGACAGCGCACTACCCAAACCCACATCCCAAAGAATGTACCGTTAATAGCCAGCCAGTCGAACAACATCATTCACTCCACTCCTTGGTTCAAAAATTTCAGGGCCAACATCACACTCCAGACAACCCCAACCCCTGTAGGAGCCGGCTTGCTGGCGATAGCGCCAAACCAGCCAACATCACCACCGAACGACTGCCACTATCGCAAGCAACCCGCCCCCACAGCCTTCCTACCTTATCGACTGACGGCTAAACCCCCTCAGCCTTCGCCCCTGCCCGCTTGGACCCCGACAAAGAATCCCGATCCCGCGTCAACACCTTCACCGCATCATCCACCAGCGCCTTACTCATCGACGTCAAATAATGCGCAGCCCAGGCGTGGCGATCGGTGTCTTTGGCGTAGGCAGCATCTTCGGTGAGCGTTTTGGCGAGGAACAGGAAATCGGAAGCCATAGATAACGCGTCGCCGAGGGGGACGTCGCGGGTGACGTGGAAGAGTGGTTGATCGCCGCAATAGATGGCGGGGGTTAGGCCGATGGTTTTGAGTTCGGGTTGGTTGGTCATTGGGTGCCTCCAGTAGCAGAGAGGCGATGGGGGAGGGGTGAAGCGTTACGCGATTGGGAATTGCGTAGAGGGGAAAGCCAAATTTTGTACGGATTGATGCTGCGCATTGCAAAGCTCCTTAATTTGAAGAGCTGCCACAATTCGTTACCAAGCGAATGGGTGGCAGCTGTGCGCAGGTTGGTAAACCGGGAAATCAAGGAAACCGGCACGTCCGAAGACGTCCCACGCACAGCCGCCATAACGCAGATCGCAGGCGAAAAAAAAGCGCCTGCGGACGCATAGCACTGTTGCGCAGTGATTTACCTCGGGTTACCAAGCCCGGTCGCTGAATTTGCAGCGACGGTGGGAGGGTATCGTGCAGATCCATTTTCTGCAACTTACCAAAACACCGTGTGATTATCAGATCGTTCACCAGGATGCTCGGGTAATGAAGGCACGGCGGCATTCCGGCTCTATTTCGCGTGGTAAATATAAAAAAATCAGCTAGTTATAGCCTTTAGTGGAATTGAGTCGGAGTTGCTGAAACATCCTGAGTTTGTGGGTGGAGTTTCTTAAATCGGCTAGCTACCCGTCCCTTGGACTCCAACTGGAAGCGTGGGCTCATTTTTTTTGCTCGAGATTTATAGGATGGCACAAGGCCATTTGTTATGATTCCTCTTTTCGACAAATAGGGAGTTAGGCAGATGGATCTCACAAATGTTTATCTCGGGAAAAGTGCTCAGTTCTATAAAGTAAAGAAAAAAATAACAAAAAAGAAAATATCTGAAGTTTTCAAGTATATCTCTTCTGAGAAAGTCGGACCTGTCTTGATTAAAGTTATCAAGGAGGCGATGGTTGTTGATCAGAAAACTGTTTTTTGTTCTGCGGTAGCATTTAAAGTTGTAAGTGAGCCATCGTTTTTATATCAAACTAATATTCAAGAAGAGAAATATGCGTTTGCTTTGATTGTAGAGTGTGATTCAGCTGTAGCTATAATAAGAAAGCATGTGTTTTCGCTGGAAAAGAAATTTTCCGAATTCTTAGATGAGTTCGAGTATGAGAAATTTACGAATTTCCAAGGGCGAAACGATCCGGAGTATGAAAAGGTTACCGTGAATAATATGGCGATTTCCGATGCTGTTATTAGAAGTCGAGCATATGAAGCACGACGATTAAATGGGATTTTATCATCGACTTCATCCAGTCGTTCCATACCGCAAAGTTTTAGAATTAAGGTGCAAGGAGATACCATTACTTTGACACCTAACGCGTCTAGAGTAACCTTGAGGGATAAAAGATCTGATTTAAACGAGATCGTAAAGTGGGTGATTTGTACACTGCAGGAAATTAATAACCTTGCAAATAGAAGTGAGTTTATCAACGGTTTTGCCTCGCCAATAACACTTGAAGAGATTGTCCAAAAAGGCTTCGAGCCTATCGCATTATTTGTTAACTTAGATGAATTAGATGAGTTAATTCGGTCCGGAAATTCCGCATCGATAATCAAGGTTTCACGTGGCGGAATAGAGGAAGCGATGTCGGCGCCTCAGATGAATCGCCTGTTTGATTGTTTTAAAACCCCGGCTAAGATTTTGGCGGTAGGTAAGATGGTTTTTAAAGGGCAGGAAGTCGCAGGCACCTTAACTTTGCAAAAACGTGTCGCATCATTCAAATCAAAAATAACAGATAATATTATTATATGTATCGAGAATGAGCCGTCCATATCATTAACTAAATATATTAACACGCAAAAGCCGTTTTCGATCATGTTTAACACCCCGAGATATGCCTACTTCGGGAGAGACTGTTTCGAAGATAAGAAGTTGTTAAATAATTTGCCATCGATTTTGTCTATATTTAATGCTGGTTTTGATTTTTCCGGAGTTCTTAGCGAAAAGGAAAAGGGCGATGACAGGAAATATCTACCTGCTATCGATGAATTTCCTGAGTTGTCGTTGTTTCGAAAGGTCGAGAACTTAGTCTGTCACCCAGCTGGAATTACCGTGTGTGACGATATGAATGACGAGTGGGCTGATCATATTTTCTTTGAGCCAAATGCTAATCCTCCCGCAATATCGTTCATACATTCGAAATTTGTTAAAGGTGAAAGTTACGGGGCAAGTAGCTTTCATGAAGTAGTTGCTCAAGGTCTAAAAAATATTGGTCGAACCTTCGCCGATATCTCAGAGTTTAAAGAGAAACATGATCGTGATTGGACAGGGTTTTACGAAAATACTCAAATCACTAGAATCAGAGGCGGAAAAAGCTGGGTAGATATAGAGAACGCATTGAACGCGATTACAGCAAATCAAAATTCCGTAAGAAAAATAGTTTTGGCGACACCGTTTTTGAAAAAGAGTGTATTGGAGGCGCAATTTAATGAGTTAGCGCAAACAGGGACGTGCCGACCGCATTATATTCAGCTAATTTGGCTGATCAGCACTTTTATTGGAGCTTGTAAGGAATACGGTGTTCAGCCTCACATTTTATGTAACCCATGAGGTAAAGCATCTGAGTAGGATGCAGGTATGAAGTGAAGCGAAAAAAGGGGATGGATTTGTTTCTTTGAAAATAAATCTATCCCCTTTTCACCAGATGAAAAAATGTGGGCTGTCACCTTTTTACTTAGATTGACTCAAAGGTTGATACCTAGTTTATGAAAAAATATTTTGTTTCGAATGTTCGCGTCTTTAAGTATTTTGTCCCAGCCAAGAACCTCGATATAGAGATTCAAGCTGTCATGCCATTTAAAGTAACCTAGTCGATCTGGCATAGGTTTGAAATCTTTCTCGTCCTCAAGCCAGCTCTTGGTTTTTTTAGTTAGCTCGCAGATCACGTAACCATAAAAAGGCGTGTTATCCCCAATTAATATCTCTCTGCCATTTGGTGTTTTGAATTCGCCGTTTCGGATTTTCCTCACATATCTAATAATTTGTGTGACGGGGTCCTCACTGGAAGATGGGTTGGTGAAGTCATCTCGTTGAGGCTTTTTAAATTCAAAAATTGTTACAGGGTTGCTTTCTATGTTTTCACCTCGAAATAACACTCGTTTATCGTAGGCGATTAGGTCTGGGCGGTCAGTGTTACCTTGGAGTGGAAGGTCTGAAGAAAGGTAGTGTGTGAAATTAAGCCTTTCATCGATTAACCATAGGTTGTGGTCTTTAAATGGTGTTGAAAGTGAGTCGCTCCTTCTGGGGAAAATTATGTCGTGCACTATTCCCTCAGAAGAATATTTTCCATCAATATTGGTTTCTAGGTTTTTTTCGAATAATTCAATTATATTTTTTCTTAGTGCAACATAGTGGACTAAGTCGTTTTTGCTGGCTTCTGAGATTTTTTCAATTATCTCTGTCGTTTTTTCTTCAATGTCGGATTGCTCGGTTGTCTCAAGAATTTGCCGCATTTGGCCTTTGATCTGTACTTCTTGTTCGTATTTTATTTGTTGCAGTCTGCTTTCGATTTCTTCATCTTTAGCATTGTACGGAAGATCGGTAAGATCTGCGTGTTTCAGGATCTGCGCATGCCATGGGGCATTATCTCTTACGTAAGCTGAAACGCGTTCTAATTTTTTCTGTATACGAGCGTCTACCTCAGCATCCACAGCTTTTTTTGCAAACTCTGATGCAATGCTTTCAATTTGCGACTGGGAAATCCCTAGCATCACGTCGTTTTCTTTTTGAAATTCAAACCCCCCTCTTTCAAGGGATACGTTGTCGTCTAAATATTTGCCAAAAACATATATTTTGATTACAAAGTTTCTATCTTTTGCTTCGAGTTCGGTAGGGAGTCGATCGTAAAACTCATCAATAAATTCTGGGATGTATTTATGTAGGGAAACGCTGGTAACTTCTCTTCTGTGAGCAACAAGGCTAACTTTGCTGGTCTGGGTTTTAGGCGAGTAAAGCTTAAATACTCGCGCTGTAAATAATTCGGGTTGCGAAGTGCTGTCCATATGGAACTCGCCGCTTGCAGATTCAATCTCTTCTATTAAGTGAGAGCCTTCATTATCAATGAAGCTGTTCAGCGTTATGGCGTTGGACTCGTCCTCCTCTCTAAGAATTATCTGTGGGAGTGATTCTGGTTTTATGTAGAAGTATGGTAATAGCTTTTCTACAAGAACCCTTGCAATTGTTTGAGTTTTCTTGTCTGGGAGCTTTACGCTTTTCAAGTTGGCTAGCGTGATTCGGGATCCAGAGGTGTCAGTTGTAATGCTTGATTTGGTTTCGTCAACGATTATGTTGTTGTCTTTTCCCATTTTAAAAGTTCGACGGAGGAAATTACCACCGCTCAGAAATGTGCTGTCAATTGTTACATCGTCGAAATATTTTAAATAAGTCAATCGTCCAAAGCCTTTTCCTCCCTCCGCAATTTTATGTGCTGAATATAGGGTGTCAAAGGAGTCTCTGTTGACGTCATTGAAGCCAATTCCGTTGTCGGTAATTATGAAGCCAGTTATTTCTGGTAGAGAGGCGTCTAGTGATATCTGTTTTTCTCTTACGATAATAACTTCAATCATGCCCTTTTGGGTTCGGTTGGCTTCAATCGACTGAATTGCGTTTACTATAGATTCGATTATTGGAGTGTATACGCTTGTTCCAGATCTAATGTTTTCGATGGCCCGACGGATATTTACATTGCTCATAATTCGTCCTCGTGCAAAAAATTGCCATCCTTGTTGAGGCTGGATCTATGATGGTGCAGTCATCGAAAATCCATTTTTCGCATTTGTTTGGTATCTAGCGATTTGCTCTCCTGATTCTCTTCCTTGGAGGGCAGGTTAGCAAGGACCTTCAAATCAGTTTTCTGATATCCGGAAAAGGGAGCGAACGGAAAAATGGAGGCAGGTTTATTATTGGGTGCGACTTGGCGGCCGGTATCGTTCTATCAAAAAGGGGGCGGGTTTATTTTCAGCTGTCAGTCCTAGTGTAAAGAAGAATTTTGTCCTCCCTTTTCTTCATCATGTCAGGCCGGTTCCCCGATGCACCACCACTGTACTGCGACCTCATCGTCAGGTTGAGTGACATCATGGCCATGCTCGATGACATTCGCTGGTGTGTGCAACGCAAGAGAATGACTGATCTGCTCTGGCATTAGAGCGTTAGTTTCACCGAGAAAACCCAGATAGTAATCATGGCCATAGAAGACGGTAATCATCGCTCTGATGAACCCATGGCCACGTCAATAGGCAAGCGACGCGATAGTAACCCTGTTAGCGGTCAGCAGCGTTGGACAGGTGGTTAGCGGCTTCGAGCAGTTGCTGAATGCAAAATGCCTGAACTTCGATCCTGGCTTGAGGGCCTTCAACTAATGCCTCTTGTACCGGAATCTTCCAATGTGTGTAGCGCTCCATGCGCTCGGATCGCGGGTAAAACTCGTCGCGAAAACTGGAAGCCCAGCGTTCCAGTGCGCGAAGGCGGCGGGGAACGCCTCTGAGTTGTTTGTTGCTGAGGGCGATTTGCCGCATTGATACGTCCTTGTGATACCGAAAAGGTCTTTCATTGCTGTCTGCTGACGCAATTGAAAAGTGGGCAGATAGATTTCCATATCAGCCAAGACCCTAGCCAGCACTAGTCTGTGTAAAGGGTTACCAAACCTTGCCTCACTCGATCATTCACTGAATGTCTTTCAAGTAATCCTTAAGCGCAATGAGCGGCGCATTAAGCTGCTCCATTGTCCGAGCACTGCTGAAATCTGCTGACAACCGTTGCAGTTCACGCCCAAGCGGCGTATCAACACCACCTATAGCGTCCAGCGCCAAACCAATGCAGTGCGCCACCCGAAACTGAATCCCCTCAACATCCCCCCGCCGCACCAACAACCCAAACACCTCCCGCTCATAATCGCTCATGATGGGATCATCCCGCAGAATCGGACTCGCCCCCTCCGTCTCATAAGCCAGCTTGAGACAGAACAAAGCAACAGTTTCCAGCAGCAGTTCCATGGGATGAATCCTTGAGAATTGTCGTGCCCGCCGAAACAAGCGAGAAGGTCAAAAGCATCGCCATCAAGCCGGTTCCCACACGTCAGCGGGGTGCCAGGTGCTTTTCTGCAGACGAAAAAAAAGGCCTTGCTAAGCAAGACCTTTCTTAATTTTGGTGCCCCGAGGGAGACTCGAACTCCCACTCCTTTCGAAAACGGATTTTGAATCCGCCGCGTCTACCAATTCCGCCATCAGGGCTCAATGGCGGCGAAGTATAGAGATGAGATTACCGTCGGTCAATCAGGTACATAGAGAATTTTCACTATTTCGGCTAGACTTCCGGGCCCTGCTAGACGAACCCCATCATGCGCGTTGCTGACTTTACTTTCGAACTCCCTGATTCGCTGATTGCTCGCCACCCTTTGGCCGAGCGTCGCAACAGTCGCCTGTTGACCCTTGATGGGGTCAGCGGCGCCCTGGCACACCGTCAATTCACTGATTTGCTTGAGCATTTGCGCCCGGGCGATTTGATGGTGTTCAACAATACCCGGGTGATTCCGGCGCGGCTGTTTGGCCAGAAGGCTTCCGGCGGCAAGCTGGAAATCCTGGTGGAGCGGGTGCTCGACAGTCATCGCGTGCTGGCCCATGTGCGCTCCAGCAAGTCGCCGAAGCCGGGTTCGAAGATCCTGATCGATGGCGGTGGCGAAGCCGAGATGCTGGCGCGTCACGATGCGTTGTTCGAGCTGGGGTTCGCCGAAGAGGTGTTGCCGCTGCTCGACCGCGTCGGGCACATGCCGTTGCCTCCTTATATAGACCGCCCGGATGAAGGCTCGGACCGCGAGCGTTATCAGACGGTGTACGCCGAGCGCCTGGGCGCGGTGGCGGCGCCGACGGCGGGGCTGCATTTCGATCAGCCGCTGATGGAGGCGATTGCGGCCAAGGGCGTCGAGACGGCGTTCGTGACCTTGCACGTTGGCGCGGGCACGTTCCAGCCGGTGCGGGTCGAGAAGATTGAAGACCACCACATGCACAGCGAATGGCTGGAAGTCGGTCAGGACGTGGTCGATGCCGTCGCCGCTTGCCGCGCTCGCGGTGGTCGCGTGGTGGCGGTGGGGACCACTAGCGTGCGTTCGCTGGAAAGTGCCGCGCGCGATGGCGTGCTCAAGCCGTTCAGTGGCGACACGGACATTTTTATCTACCCGGGCCGGCCGTTTCATGTGGTTGATGCCCTGGTCACCAACTTCCATTTGCCCGAATCCACGCTGTTGATGCTGGTTTCGGCGTTCGCCGGTTATCCCGAAGCCATGGCCGCTTATAAAGCCGCCGTTGAGCATGAATACCGCTTTTTCAGCTACGGTGATGCGATGTTTATCACCCGTAATCCCGCACCACGTGGCCCTGAGGACAAAGAATGAGTCGCCAAAGTCGTATGTCGTTTGAGTTGCTTGCTACTGACGGCAAGGCTCGTCGCGGTCGCTTGACCTTCCCGCGCGGTACCGTCGAGACCCCGGCCTTCATGCCGGTCGGTACTTACGGCACCGTGAAGGGCATGCTGCCGCGGGACATCACCGCGACCGGCGCGGAAATCATTCTGGGCAACACCTTCCACTTGTGGCTGCGTCCTGGCACCGAAGTGATCAAGAAGCATGGCGACCTGCACGATTTCATGCAGTGGAAAGGCCCGATTCTTACAGACTCCGGCGGTTTTCAGGTGTTCAGCCTGGGCGCGATGCGCAAGATCAAGGAGGAGGGCGTGACCTTCGCTTCTCCGGTCGACGGCGCCAAAGTGTTCATGGGCCCGGAAGAGTCGATGCAGGTCCAGCGTGACCTGGGCTCGGACATCGTGATGATTTTCGACGAATGCACCCCGTACCCGGCTGATGAAGACGTCGCGCGTATTTCCATGGAGCTGTCGTTGCGTTGGGCCAAGCGTTCGAAAGAAGCCCATGGCGACAACACGGCGGCGCTGTTCGGTATCGTTCAGGGCGGCATGCACCAGGATCTGCGCATGCGCTCGCTGGAAGGCCTCGACAAGATCGGCTTCGATGGCCTGGCCATTGGCGGTCTGTCGGTGGGCGAGCCGAAGCACGAGATGATCAAAGTGCTGGATTACCTGCCGGGTCAGATGCCGGCTGACAAACCTCGTTACCTTATGGGCGTTGGCAAACCGGAAGATCTGGTTGAGGGTGTGCGCCGCGGTGTGGACATGTTCGATTGCGTGATGCCAACCCGTAATGCCCGCAATGGGCATCTGTTCATTGATACTGGCGTGCTGAAGATCCGTAACGCGTTCCATCGCCATGATGATTCGCCGCTCGATCCGACCTGCGATTGCTATACCTGCCAGAACTTCTCCCGCGCTTATCTGCATCACCTGGACAAGTGCGGCGAAATGCTGGGAAGCATGCTCAATACCATCCATAACTTGCGTCATTATCAAGTGCTTATGGCTGGTTTGCGCGAGGCTATTCAACAGGGTACATTGGCCGCCTTTGTCGATGCCTTCTACGCCAAACGCGGGTTACCTGTTCCGCCTTTGGACTGAGTTTTCTGACCCCAAGATTCAACATTTGCAACTGGAGTGCTAAATGAGCTTTTTTATCTCGAATGCCATGGCTGACGCCGCTGCACCGGCCGCTGCCGGCCCAATGGGTGGCGGTTTTGAGTGGATTTTCCTGGTCGGTTTCCTGGTCATCTTCTACCTGATGATCTGGCGTCCACAGGCCAAGCGCGCCAAAGAGCAGAAGAACCTGCTGAGCAGCCTGCAAAAAGGCGACGAAGTTGTGACCACCGGCGGCATCGCCGGCAAGATCACTAAAGTGGCTGACGATTTCGTGGTTCTGGAAGTTTCCGACACCGTCGAAATGAAATTCCAGAAAGGCGCCATTGCCGCCACGCTGCCAAAAGGCACGCTGAAAGCGATCTAAGTTTCAACTTCTACTCAATCGACGGGGCGCGCAAGGCGCCCCGCGTCATAAGCGGGCGGCGTGATGCTGAACAAATACCCTCTGTGGAAATACATTCTGATCCTGGCGGTGCTGGCGATCGGTCTGATTTATTCCGCTCCCAATCTATATCCTGATGACCCGGCCATTCAGGTCAGCGGTGCAAGCACTGCGCTGCAGGTCAATCAGGCTGATCTGGATCGAGTGAGCGCTGCGCTCAAGGAATCCGGGATCAACGTCAAGGCGGCCACGCTGGCGACCAACGGCAAGGGCGGTCTGATTCGTCTGGTCAAGGCTGAAGACCAGTTGCCTGCCAAGGACGTCGTGCGCAAGGCATTGGGTGATGACTACGTCGTTGCTCTGAACCTGGCACAAACCACTCCACAATGGCTGCGCAGCCTGGCCGCGCACCCGATGAAGCTGGGTCTGGACTTGTCCGGTGGTGTGCACTTCCTGCTCGAAGTGGACATGGACAAAGCCCTCGACGCACGCTTGAAAGTGTACGAAGGCGATGTAAAGAGCCTGTTGCGTAAAGAGAAACTGCGCTATCGCAGCCTGCCGCAACTGGGCGGTGCCATTCAGCTGGGCTTCTCTGATGAAGCTTCCCGCGAACAGGCCCGTGCACTGATCCGCAAGAACTTCAACGATTTCGACATTGTTCCGGCAGACCTCAATGGTCAGGCGGTGCTGCGTCTGGCGATGACCCCGGCCAAGCTGGCGGAAATCCGCGAATACTCCATCAAGCAGAACTTGACCACGGTACGTAACCGCGTCAACGAGCTGGGTGTTGCCGAACCGATCGTTCAGCGTCAGGGCGCCAACCGCATCGTGGTTGAGCTGCCGGGCGTACAAGACACCGCAGAAGCCAAGCGTATCCTCGGCAAGACGGCCAACCTTGAGTTCCGTCTGGCTGCTGAGCCTGGCGCTTCGAAAGCCACTTCCGAATCCTTCGAGTTCCGTGAGGGCAATCGTCCTCCTGCGCTGATCGAGCGTGGCCTGATCATCACCGGTGACCAGGTCACTGACGCCAAGGCTGGCTTCGGCGAGCACGGCACGCCAGAAGTGAACATCCGTCTGGATGGCCACGGTGGCGAGCTGATGAGCCGCGCAACCCGTTCGAACGTCGGTCGCAGCATGGCGGTGATCTTCATCGAGCAGCGTCCGGTTACCACTTACACCAAGCAAGTGGTCGATGGCGTCGAAAAAGACGTGGCGGTGCAGTCGTTCAAGGAAGAGAAGAAGATCATCAGCCTGGCGACCATTCAGTCGCCGTTGGGTGCTCAGTTCCGCATCACTGGCCTGAACGGCCAGGGCGAATCGTCCGAACTGGCGCTGCTGTTGCGTGCCGGTGGTCTGGCGGCGCCGATGTACTTCGCCGAAGAACGCACCATCGGCCCGAGCCTGGGTGCGGACAACATCACCAAAGGTATCGATGCATCGCTGTGGGGCATGCTGTTCGTCTCGCTGTTCATCATCGCCATCTATCGCTTCTTCGGCATCATCGCCACCGTTGCGCTGGGTGTGAACATGGTGCTGCTGCTGGCCCTGATGTCGCTGCTGGGTGCAACGCTGACCCTGCCGGGTATCGCCGGTATCGTATTGACCATGGGTATGGCGGTCGACGCCAACGTACTGATCTTCTCGCGGATTCGTGAAGAGATCGCTGCGGGCATGACCGTACAACGGGCTATCAACGAAGGTTTCGGTCGCGCATTCACGGCGATTCTCGACGCCAACCTGACCACCTTGCTGGTGGGCGGGATCCTGTTTGCCATGGGTACAGGTCCGGTCAAAGGCTTCGCAGTGACCATGTCCCTCGGGGTTTTGACTTCGATGTTCACGGCCATCATGGTTACCCGCGCGATGGTCAACTTGATCTTCGGCGGTCGTGACTTCAAGAAGTTGTGGATTTAAGGGGCTGCCATGTTACGTACAATCAACTTCATGGGCGTTCGCAACTTCGCGTTCGGCGTCACATTGTTCCTTACTGCGCTGGCCATTTTCAGTGTCTTCCACAAGGGCATGAACTGGGGGCTGGACTTCACCGGCGGTACGCTCATCGAGCTGACCTACGAGCGTCCGGCCGACGTCACCAAGGTGCGTGAGCAGCTGGTTTCGTCCGGTTATCACGAAGCCATCGTGCAGAACTTCGGCGCGACTACCGATCTGCTGGTGCGCATGCCTGGCGAAGACCCGCAGTTGGGTCACCAGGTGGCAGCGGCGTTGCAGAAGGTCGGCGGCGATAACCCGGCGACGGTCAAGCGCGTCGAGTTCGTCGGCCCGCAGGTGGGTGAAGAGCTGCGCGACCAGGGCGGCCTCGGCATGCTGATGGCGCTGGGCGGCATCCTGATCTACCTGGCGTTCCGCTTTCAGTGGAAATTCGCCGTCGGTGCGATCGTTTCCTTGATTCACGACGTGATCGTGACCATCGGTATCCTGTCGTTCTTCCAGATCACCTTCGACCTGACGGTGCTGGCGGCGGTACTGGCGATCATCGGTTACTCGCTCAACGACACCATCGTGGTATTCGACCGGGTTCGTGAGAACTTCCGTGTACTGCGCAAGGCCAGCCTGATCGAGAACATCAACATCTCGACCACGCAAACCCTGCTGCGGACTATCGCGACGTCGGTTTCCACCTTGTTGGCGATTGCGGCACTGCTGTTCTTCGGTGGTGACAACCTCTACGGCTTCTCCCTGGCGCTGCTGGTGGGTGTTCTGGCCGGTACTTATTCGTCGATTTACATCGCCAACGTGGTGTTGATCTGGCTGAATCTGAGTTCCGAAGACCTGATCCCGACGGTGAATACCGAGAAGGAAGTCGACGACCGTCCTTGAGGACTCTCTAGTCCAGAGCAGTTCCCCAGGGATGTAGTCCAAAAAGGCGCGAGTTGAACTCGCGCCTTTTTTTATGCTCCAAGGCTGGGAGAAGCACGGGTTTATCCCGCATGTGATGGTCAGGAGGTTCATGTGAACAAGTCGATGCTGGTTGGTGCTGTACTGGGTGCTGTCGGTGTGACTGCCGGGGGTGCTGTGGCCACCTACAGCCTGGTAAAAAATAACGGCCCCGAGTATGCGCAAGTACTCGCCGTTGAGCCGGTCAAGACGCAAATCAAGACTCCACGTGAAGTATGCAAGGATGTAGCGGTCACCCGGCAAGCGCCGGTGAAAGATCAACACCAGATTGCCGGTACGGTGGTGGGTGCGCTGGCAGGTGGTCTGCTGGGTAACCAGATCGGCGGCGGCACCGGCAAGAAAATTGCCACGGTTGCAGGCGCGGTCGGTGGTGGTTACGCCGGTAACAAGGTTCAGGAGGGCATGCAGGAGCGTGACACCTA
Organism: Pseudomonas sp. BF-RE-25; assembly: GCF_019956105.1. Classification (NCBI taxonomy): domain Bacteria; kingdom Pseudomonadati; phylum Pseudomonadota; class Gammaproteobacteria; order Pseudomonadales; family Pseudomonadaceae; genus Pseudomonas; species Pseudomonas sp. BF-RE-25. Next base: position 56,336 of record NZ_JAHBDB010000021.1, on the reverse strand, counting down.
CACCACGACGCAAACTCGCTGTAACACGGTGAATGACATCAGCGACAAGGTTGTGGGTTACGACGTTCGTTATTCGCTGGACGGCAAGGAAGGCAAGGTGCGGATGGATCGTGATCCGGGCAACCAGATTCCGGTGGATAAGGAAGGTAAGTTGATCCTGACGCAGAATGAACAGGCGCATTGATGAGCTGATTGTCAGCCGCTGAAAAAGAAGCACCCTTCGGGGTGCTTTTTTTGTACCCAAAATTCACGCAACCCCCTGTAGGAGCCGGCTTGCTGGCGATTGCGGTCGGTCATTCAACATTGATGTCGACTGTTGCACCGCAATCGCCAGCAAGCCGGCTCCTACAGGGGGTGGTGTTGTCAGGGACAAATTCCAGGCATAAAAAAGCACCCCGCAGGGTGCTTTTTTCTGTCGCTGGAAGCTTAGCGCTTCAGCGAGGCCGGCAGGTGCGGCTGGATCGCCGTCAGTACTGCCTTGAAGCACTTGGTGTTACCGGCAACGATGTGGCCTTTCTCAAGGAAATCGTGACCGCCGGTGAAGTCGCTCACCAAACCGCCAGCTTCCTGGATCAGCAGGGCGCCTGCAGCCATGTCCCACTCGGACAGGCCCGACTCCCAGAATGCGTCGAAACGGCCGGCAGCCACGTAGGCCAGGTCCAGGCTCGCCGAGCCAGCGCGGCGGATGCCGGCGGTCTGGCCAACCAGGGCGCGGAACATGCCCAGGTAGTTGTCGAGGTTGTCCATCTGGTCGTCACGGAACGGGAAGCCGGTACCCAGCAGGGCGCCGTCCAGGCTGGTGCGGCCGCTGACGCGCAGGCGACGACCGTTCAGTTGAGCGCCGCGACCACGGCTGGCGGTGAATTCTTCCTGGCGAACCGGGTCCAGAACAACAGCGTGTTCCAGGCGGCCGCGGTATTTGCAGGCGATGCTGACAGCGAAGTGAGGAATGCCGCGCAGGAAGTTGGTGGTGCCGTCCAGCGGATCGATGATCCACAGGTATTCTTCGCCTTCGATCCCGGTGCCGGCGTGCATGCCGGTTTCTTCACCCATGATCGAGTGGTTCGGGTAAGCCTTGCGCAGCGCGTCGATGATTTTCTGTTCAGCGGCGCGATCCACCTCGGATACGTAATCCTTGGCGTCTTTTTCGTCGACCTTGATGGTATCCAGGCGCTCGATGGAGCGGAAGATCAATTCACTGGCGCTGCGGGCGGCGCGCAGCGCGATATTCAGCATGGGCTGCATGGATGTGTCACCTAAGGTTGTTAAAGAAAGCCGGGCATTCTATCAGAACTTTTCTACAGGTGAAGGTCAGTGTTCGCTTTCATAGCTTAACGGTAGGTTGAGCTGTAAGATTCTGCTCCCCATTAAAGTGTTCGAGAGCGCCTCCCTTGCTGCATAACATTCGTGTCGTCCTGGTCAATACCAGCCACCCCGGCAATATCGGCGGGGCTGCGCGTGCCATGAAGAACATGGGCCTGTCGCGGCTGGTGCTGGTCGAACCACGGTTGTTCCCGCACCACGAGGCTGATGCCCGTGCATCTGGCGCCGGGGACATCCTTGAAAACGCGCAAGTCGTCGCCACTTTGGAAGATGCCTTGGTCGGCTGCAATCTGGTGCTTGGCACCAGCGCCCGTGACCGGCGCATTCCCTGGCCGCTGCTCGATCCCCGCGAATGCGGGACGAAAGTGGTCGAGGAAGCCGGGCAGGGCGCTGAAATCGCCTTGGTATTTGGTCGTGAAGATTCCGGCCTGACCAATGAAGAGCTGCAGCGATGTCATTATCACGTGCACATCCCATCAGACCCTGAGTTCAGTTCGCTGAACCTTGGGGCGGCGGTGCAGGTGTTGAGCTATGAAGTGCGCATGTCCTGGCTCGCGGCCCAAGGCCAGCCGAGCAAGGTCGAGAAGGAAGAAGTGGCCTCGGTCAAAAGCGCTGAGCTGGCGACCATGGATGAGCTGGAGCGATTCTATGAACACCTGGAGCAAACCCTGGTGGCCATCGAATTCCTCGATCCTGAAAAGCCACGGCACTTGATGGCGCGCCTGCGTCGGTTGTACGGACGGAGCTCGGTCAGCCGGGCGGAAATGAATATATTGCGTGGCATCCTCACGGAAACCCAGAAAGCGGCCCGTGGTGAGCTTCTAAAGCGGAAGGATTAATGATGTTCGAGCGTTTGCGTGAAGATATCCAGAGTGTTTTCCATCGTGACCCGGCGGCGCGTAACGCTTTTGAAGTCCTGACTTGCTACCCGGGCATGCACGCCATCTGGATCCATCGGTTGTCGGCAGCCTTGTGGCGCGCCGAGCTGAAATGGCTGGCGCGGCTGGTGTCGAACTTCGGTCGCTGGTTGACCGGGATCGAGATCCATCCGGGTGCCAAGGTCGGTCGTCGGTTCTTCATTGACCATGGCATGGGCATTGTCATCGGTGAAACCGCCGAGATCGGCAACGACGTCACCCTTTATCAGGGTGTGACGCTGGGCGGCACCAGCTGGAATAAAGGCAAGCGTCACCCGACACTGGAAGACGGTGTGGTGGTGGGGGCTGGTGCCAAGGTGCTCGGCCCGTTCACCGTAGGTGCGGGGGCCAAGGTCGGTTCCAATGCCGTGGTGACCAAGGCTGTGCCGCCCGGTGCGACAGTGGTCGGCATTCCAGGGCGGATCATCGTCAAATCCGATGAAGAGCAGGACGCCAAGCGCAAGGCCATGGCCGAGAAGATCGGTTTCGATGCCTACGGTGTTGGCGAAGACATGCCGGACCCGGTGGCGCGCGCCATTAACCAATTGCTTGATCACCTGCAGGCTGTTGATGGTCGTCTGGAGGGGATGTGCGGGGCGTTGAAGGATCTGGGCAGTAATTACTGTGCGAAAGATCTGCCTGAGCTGCGCGAAGAAGACTTTGCGTGTGTGAAGGACAAGGATCAGAGCCAGGCCAGCTAGACCGAGTCGATAGCATCGCGAGCAGGCTCACTCCTACATTTGAAATGCGTTTCCCTGTAGGAGTGAGCCTGCTCGCGATGAACGATGACTCGGTATTACTGGCTGTAACCGCCCAGCCTTTGTTATGATGCGGCCGCTCTTTTGCGGGTAAACCTGACTAAAGTACTAGGTCTTATAGTTGACTTAAATACTCGGGAATTGCATACTCGCCCCATTCCGAACTCCGTGGTAATTGTCCATGCGACTGACTACAAAAGGCCGATACGCCGTGACCGCCATGCTTGATCTGGCGTTGCATGCGCAGCACGGGCCCGTGTCCCTGGCCGATATCTCCGAGCGCCAAGGCATCTCCCTGTCCTACCTCGAACAGCTTTTCGCCAAATTGCGCCGCAGCAATCTGGTGTCCAGCGTCCGTGGTCCGGGCGGCGGTTACCAGCTGTCCCGCGACATGCAGGGCATCCAGGTCGCCCAGGTGATCGATGCGGTAAACGAATCGGTCGATGCCACCAAGTGCCAGGGGCAGGGCGATTGCCATCAAGGCGACACCTGTCTGACCCACCACCTGTGGTGTGACCTGAGCCTGCAGATCCACGAATTTCTGAGCGGTATCAGCTTGGCTGATCTTGTTACTCGCCGTGAGGTACAAGAAGTAGCCCAGCGTCAGGACCAGCGTCGTTGCAACAGCAAGACGCCACGCCTGGACAAGATTGAAGCGTCCGCCGTCGAATGACAGCCAAAGAGCTAGCGGCACGCCAGCCAGCCTGATTTAGGAGATAGTCCATGAAATTGCCGATTTACCTTGATTACTCTGCGACCACCCCGGTTGATCCGCGTGTTGCGCAAAAGATGAGTGAATGCCTGCTGGTCGACGGAAACTTCGGTAACCCGGCGTCCCGTTCCCACGTGTTCGGCTGGAAAGCTGAAGAGTCCGTCGAAAACGCCCGTCGTCAGGTCGCAGACCTGGTCAACGCCGACCCGCGTGAAATCGTCTGGACCTCCGGTGCCACCGAGTCCGACAACCTGGCAATCAAGGGTGCGGCGCATTTCTATGCGACCAAGGGCAAACACCTGATCACCACCAAGATTGAGCACAAGGCTGTCCTCGACACCATGCGCCAACTGGAGCGTGAAGGCTTCGAAGTGACCTACATCGAGCCTCGCACTGACGGTCTGGTTACACCAGAAATGATCGAAGCTGAACTGCGTGACGACACCATCCTGGTTTCGGTCATGCACGTGAACAACGAAATCGGCACCATCAACGACATCGCGGCCATCGGCGAACTGACCCGCTCCAAAGGGATCCTGTTCCACGTCGACGCCGCTCAGTCCACCGGCAAGGTCGAGATCGACCTGCAGAAGCTGAAAGTTGACATGATGTCGTTCTCCGCCCACAAAACCTACGGCCCTAAAGGCATTGGCGCGCTGTACGTCAGCCGCAAGCCGCGTGTGCGCATCGAAGCGACCATGCACGGCGGCGGTCACGAGCGCGGCATGCGTTCCGGCACCCTGGCGACCCACCAGATCGTCGGCATGGGTGAAGCGTTCCGCGTAGCCAAGGAAGACATGGCTGCCGAGAACGTGCGCATCAAAGCCTTGAGCGACCGTTTCTTCAAGCAGGTCGAAGACCTGGAAGAGCTGTACGTCAACGGCAGCATGACCGCCCGCGTTCCGCACAACCTGAACCTGAGCTTCAACTATGTTGAAGGCGAGTCGCTGATCATGGCGCTCAAGGATCTGGCGGTTTCGTCCGGTTCGGCTTGCACCTCGGCTTCGCTGGAGCCTTCGTACGTACTGCGCGCCCTGGGCCGCAACGACGAACTGGCACACAGCTCGATCCGTTTCACCTTCGGTCGTTTCACCACCGAAGAAGAAATCGACTACGCCGCGCAGAAAGTCTGCGAGGCCGTTACCAAGCTGCGCGCTTTGTCGCCGCTGTGGGACATGTACAAAGACGGTGTCGACATTTCGAAAATCGAGTGGGCGGCACACTGATTTCAAGTCGCCGCAAACCAGGCCCTGTAAACTTAAAGTAGGCAGGGCTTCAAGAGCGACTCTCTGATGAGTGAGGATTAAGAATCATGGCTTACAGCGAAAAGGTCATCGACCACTACGAAAACCCGCGTAACGTCGGCAAGATGGACGCGGAAGACCCGGATGTCGGCACCGGCATGGTCGGCGCTCCGGCGTGCGGCGACGTGATGCGCCTGCAAATCAAGGTCAACGAGCAAGGCATCATCGAAGACGCCAAGTTCAAGACCTACGGTTGCGGTTCGGCTATCGCCTCCAGCTCCCTGGCGACCGAGTGGATGAAAGGCAAGACTCTGGATGAAGCAGAGACCATCAAAAACACTCAACTGGCCGAAGAACTGGCTCTGCCGCCGGTGAAAATTCACTGCTCCGTACTCGCTGAAGACGCTATCAAAGCGGCCGTTCGCGACTACAAGCAGAAGAAAGGCTTGATCTGATTTTCAAGATTTTGCGACGAGTAAGGAGTCACCGATGGCTATCAGCATGACAGAAGCGGCTGCTCGACACGTGCGACGCTCCCTCGACGGGCGCGGCAAAGGTGAAGGGATTCGTCTGGGTGTTCGCACCACGGGCTGTTCCGGCCTTGCCTACGTGCTGGAGTTTGTCGACGAGGTGGTTGCCGAGGATCAGGTGTTCGAAAGTCACGGCGAGAAAGTGATCATCGACCCGAAAAGCCTGGCCTACCTGGACGGCACCGAGCTCGATTTCGTCAAGGAAGGGTTGAACGAAGGCTTCAAGTTCAACAACCCCAACGTACGCGGTGAATGTGGCTGCGGCGAAAGCTTCAACATCTGAGGCTTCTTGTGGGTACTCCTTGTCATTTCGCTTTATTTGAGCTGCAACCGAGTTTCAATCTGGACCTCGACCAGCTGGCTACGCGCTACCGTGAGTTGGCGCGCAGTGTTCATCCAGACCGTTTTGCGGACGCTTCCGAGCGCGAGCAACGGCTGGCGCTAGAGCAATCCGCGAGCCTCAACGAGGCCTACCAGACGCTCAAAAGTCCCCCGAAGCGCGCGCGATACCTGCTCGCTCTGAATGGTGGCGAGCTGCCGCTGGAGGTCACGGTGCATGATCCGGAGTTTCTTCTGCAACAGATGGAGTTGCGCGAAGAGCTCGAAGACCTGCAGGACAGCGCCGACCTGAATGGCGTTGCCGTCTTCAAGCGTCGTTTGAAAGTTGCTCAGGAAAAACTGAACGACAGTTTCGCAGCCTGTTGGAATGATGCAGCGCAACGTGAACAGGCCGAACGCCTGATGCGGCGCATGCAGTTCCTCGACAAGCTCACCTACGAAGTGCGCCAGTTAGAAGAGCGCCTCGACGATTAACCCAGTGCCGCTCCGGTCGCACGCCTGATATACAGATAAGTCCTGATCACGATGGCCCTACTGCAGATCGCCGAACCCGGCCAAAGTCCTCAACCGCACCAGCGTCGTCTGGCTGTGGGGATCGACTTGGGCACTACCAATTCGCTGGTCGCTGCATTGCGCAGTGGTCTTTCCGAGCCTCTGGCCGACGCTGACGGGCAGGTCATCCTGCCGTCCGCCGTGCGTTACCACGCCGATCGCGTCGAAGTGGGCGAGTCGGCCAAGCTGGCTGCCGCTACCGATCCGTTGAACACCGTGCTGTCGGTCAAGCGCTTGATGGGTCGTGGTCTGTCCGACGTCAAGCAATTGGGCGAGCAACTGCCGTACCGCTTTGTCGGCGGCGAGTCGCACATGCCGTTCATCGAAACCATTCAGGGGCCGAAAAGCCCGGTCGAAGTCTCTGCCGATATCCTCAAGGTATTGCGTCAGCGCGCTGAAGCGACATTGGGTGGTGAACTGGTGGGTGCGGTGATCACCGTTCCGGCCTATTTCGACGATGCTCAGCGTCAAGCCACCAAGGACGCGGCCAAACTGGCCGGCCTGAACGTGCTGCGTTTGCTCAATGAGCCGACCGCCGCTGCCGTGGCTTACGGTCTGGATCAACATGCTGAAGGCCTGGTCGCGATTTATGACCTGGGCGGCGGCACCTTCGATATTTCGATTCTGCGCCTGACCGGCGGTGTGTTCGAAGTGCTGGCCACCGGCGGCGACAGCGCCCTGGGTGGCGATGACTTCGACCATGCGATTGCCGGCTGGATCATCGAGAGCGCCGGTTTGTCCGCTGATCTCGATCCGGGTGCGCAACGTAACCTGCTGCAAACTGCCTGCGCGGCCAAGGAAACGCTGACCAATGTTGCGGCCGTTGAAGTCGCTTATGGCGACTGGAAAGCCGAGCTGACTCGCGAAGCTTTCAATGCGCTGATCGAGCCGATGGTTGCTCGCAGCCTGAAAGCCTGCCGTCGCGCGGTGCGTGATTCCGGCGTCGAGCTGGAAGACGTGCACGCGGTGGTCATGGTTGGCGGTTCGACGCGTGTGCCTCGCGTTCGCGAAGCCGTCGCCGAAGCCTTCGGTCGCCAGCCGCTGACTGAAATCGACCCGGATCAAGTGGTGGCCATCGGTGCCGCGATCCAGGCCGATACGCTGGCCGGCAACAAGCGCGATGGCGGCGAACTGCTGTTGCTCGACGTGATTCCGTTGTCCCTGGGGCTGGAAACCATGGGCGGCTTGATGGAGAAGGTGATTCCGCGCAACACCACCATTCCCGTCGCTCGTGCCCAGGATTTCACCACGTACAAAGATGGCCAGTCGGCCATGGCGATCCACGTGTTGCAGGGTGAGCGCGAGCTGATCAGTGACTGCCGCTCCCTGGCACGCTTCGAGTTGCGCGGCATTCCGGCGATGGTTGCGGGTGCAGCGAAGATCCGCGTGACCTTCCAGGTCGACGCCGACGGTCTGCTCAGCGTCTCGGCTCGTGAGTTGGGTTCGGGAGTTGAAGCAAGCATTCAGGTCAAGCCGTCCTACGGCCTGACCGACGGCGAAATCGCCAAGATGCTCAAGGATTCGTTCCAGCACGCCAACGACGACAAGGTCGCCCGTGTGCTGCGTGAGCAGCAGGTCGATGCCCAGCGTCTGATCGAAGCGGTGCAAGCCGCTCTCGAAGCCGACGGCGAGCGTTTGCTCGACGCCGAGGAGCGCATGGTCATCGAATTGCAGATGCAGGAACTGACCGAACTGATGAAAGGTACAGATGGTTACGCCATCGAGCAGCAGACCAAGCGTCTGTCGCAAGTTACCGACGCCTTTGCTGCCCGCCGCCTGGACTCGACGGTGAAAGCCGCGCTGGCGGGGCGCAATCTGAATGAAATCGAGGATAACTGATGCCGCAGGTCATTTTTCTGCCACACGAGAAGTTTTGCCCGGAAGGCATGGTGGTCGAGGCTGAGCCCGGTACATCGATTCTCGAACTGGCCCATGAGCACCACATCGAGATGGAAAGTGCCTGTGGCGGCGTTTGCGCCTGTACCACTTGTCACTGCATCGTTCGAGAAGGGTTTGATTCGCTGGAAGAGGCGGACGAACTGGAAGAAGATTTCCTCGATCGTGCCTGGGGTCTGGAAGCTCAATCGCGTCTGGCCTGCCAGGCGATCGTCGGGACTGAAGACCTGACCATCGAGATTCCGAAGTATTCGCTCAACCACGCCGCCGAAGCGCCGCACTGATTCAAGGAACTGTCATGAGTCTCAAGTGGACTGATGTGCTGGAAATCGCAATCCAGCTGGCTGAAAGCAAGCCCGATGTTGACCCTTTGTCGGTCAACTTCGTCGATCTGCGCAAGTGGGTGATGGAATTGCCCGAGTTCGACGACCTGCCTGAGCATTGTGGCGAAAAGATCCTCGAGGCCATTCAGGCCCACTGGATCGAAGAACGCGACTGAGCCACGCTGCAGGTTAGGCAATACCCAAGAACCCGCGTATAATTCGCGGGTTTAATTTTTCACAAATTACCGTTTCTGGAGTTACACCATGGCTGTTCAACGTACTTTCTCCATCATCAAGCCTGACGCTGTTGCAAAAAACGTTATCGGCGAGATCACCACTCGTTTCGAAAAAGCTGGCCTGCGCGTTGTAGCTTCGAAACTGAAGCAACTGTCCAAAGCCGAAGCTGAAGGCTTCTACGCTGAGCACAGCGCTCGTGGTTTCTTCGGCGACCTGGTTGCTTTCATGATCTCCGGTCCTGTTGTTGTTCAGGTTCTGGAAGGCGAAAACGCTATCGCTCTGAACCGTGAGCTGATGGGCGCTACCAACCCTAAAGAAGCTGCTGCCGGCACCATCCGTGCTGACTTCGCTGATTCCATCGACGCCAACGCTGTACACGGTTCGGACTCCGAAGCCGCTGCTGCTCGCGAAATCTCGTACTTCTTCGCAGCTACTGAAGTAACCACTCGCTAAGCATTGGCTTAAGAGTGAAGGTGAATCCATGACTACATCGACTGTAAAAACCAACCTGCTGGGTCTGACTCAACAGGAAATGGAAAAATTCTTCGACTCAATCGGGGAGAAGCGTTTCCGTGCCGGTCAGGTAATGAAATGGATTCACCACCTTGGCGTCGATGATTTCGACGCCATGACGAACGTCAGCAAGGCCCTGCGCGACAAGCTCAAGGCCATTGCCGAAGTTCGCGGTCCTGAAGTCGTCAGCGAGGACATTTCCACCGACGGCACCCGTAAATGGGTGGTGCGCGTGGCGTCCGGCAGCTGCGTCGAGACCGTTTACATTCCCCAGGGCAAACGCGGCACTCTGTGCGTTTCGTCCCAGGCAGGCTGTGCCCTGGATTGCAGTTTCTGCTCCACCGGCAAGCAAGGTTTCAACAGCAACCTCACCGCCGCCGAAGTCATCGGCCAGGTGTGGATTGCCAATAAATCGTTCGGCAGCATCCCGGCGACCGCCGACCGTGCCATCACCAACGTGGTGATGATGGGCATGGGCGAGCCGCTGCTGAACTTCGACAACGTCGTTGCGGCCATGCATCTGATGATGGACGACCTGGGTTACGGCATTTCCAAGCGCCGTGTGACCCTGTCGACCTCCGGCGTGGTGCCGATGATCGATGAGCTGTCCAAGCACATCGACGTCTCCCTGGCGTTGTCCCTGCACGCACCGAATGACGCATTGCGTAACCAATTGGTGCCGATCAACAAGAAATATCCGCTTAAGATGCTGCTCGAGTCGTGCCAGCGCTACATGTCGTCCCTGGGCGAAAAACGCGTGCTGACCATCGAGTACACCTTGCTCAAGGACATCAACGACAAGGTTGAACATGCCGTTGAGATGATCGAGCTGCTCAAGAACATCCCGTGCAAGATCAACCTGATTCCGTTCAACCCGTTCCCGCATTCCGGTTACGAGCGTCCGAGCAACAATGCGATTCGTCGTTTCCAGGATCAGCTTCACCATGCAGGTTTCAATGTCACCGTGCGCACCACTCGCGGTGAAGACATCGATGCCGCGTGTGGCCAATTGGTAGGGCAGGTGCTGGATCGCACCCGTCGCAGTGAACGTTATATCGCCGTGCGCGAGTTGAGCGCCGACAACGATATGGCTTCGAACGCTGCGAAATAATTCAAGAGAGGATCTCTATGTCCCTGCGCTTTGCGCTGCTTTTGCTGTTGGCCAGTCTTTGTACTGGCTGCGTCCTGTCGGGCGATTTCAATCCGATGAAGACCAGCAAGGGCCGCGATGAAGCGCGAGTTGCATACGTGCAACTGGGCTTGGGCTATTTGCAGCAGGGCATGACCGAACGCGCCAAGGTCCCGCTGAAAAAGGCCTTGGAGCTGGACGGTTCGGATCCTGACGCCAATGCAGCATTGGGTCTGGTGTTTCAGGCCGAGATGGAGCCGGAGCTGGCGGATGAGCACTTTCGCAAGGCGCTTTCTTCCCGCCCGAACGATGCCCGTATCCTGAATAATTACGGCAGTTTTCTTTTCGAACAGAAACGTTACAAAGAGGCTTACGAGCGCTTCGAGCAAGCCGCTGCCGATACCCTGTATCCTGAGCGTTCGCGAGTGTTCGAGAACCTGGGCATGACCGCTTCCAGGCTTGGCCAGCGTGATCTGGCCCAGCAGCAGTTGGAAAAAGCTTTGCGTTTGAACCGTCAGCAACCCCGTGCATTGCTGGAAATGGCTGAGTTGTCTTACGAAGACAGGCATTATGTGCCCGCGCGTGACTATTACGACCGTTTTAGCCTGCTCACCGAGCAAAATGCACGTAGTCTATTGCTCGGCGTTCGGCTGGCAAAAGTGTTCGAAGATCGCGACAAGGCAGCCAGTTATGGCCTGCAACTAAAACGACTCTATCCCGGTACGCCGGAATATCAGCAATACCTGTCGGAGCAATGATGAAAGCGGCGCATCCCGAAGTTGTAGCAGCGAATCGCGTTAACCCCGGTGAAACTTTGCGCCAGGCCCGCGAAAGCAATGGCTGGTCGCTGGCCGAAGTGGCCCTCAAGCTCAACCTCACCGTTAATTCCCTGAGTAATCTGGAAGCCGGCGCATTCGACAAGCTCCCGGGGCATACCTTTGCCCGCGGTTATATTCGCGCCTACGCCAAATTGCTCGGCATGGACCAGGCCGTTCTGGTTCAGCAATTCGACCAGTCCACCGGTACCGACTCCCAGGGCGCCAACGTCCACAGCCTGGGTCGCATCGAAGAGCCGGTTCGGGTTTCCCACACTATTTTGCGAATCGTCAGCCTGCTGCTGCTGATCGCGGTGATCGGCGGCGGTTTCATCTGGTGGCAGGATCAAACCTCACTGCGCACCAAGGACCTGATCAGCCTGAGCCCGGAGCACGTTGAAGTCGAAGGCGCCGACGGCACCACCCAGATCCATCCGCTGGACGAGCCGGAAGACCAGGCTGTCGCGGAAGGTCAGGCTGAAAGTTCGACCGCGCTCGTATTGCCGCAAGCCGAGACTTCGACTGAAGCGCCGGCTGAAGCTGAACCCGCTGTGCCTGTGGTCGCACCGGCTGCCCCGGCGCCAGTTGCACCGACACATAACACCGCACCGGCCGCGCCGGTTGCTCCGGCACCCGTCGCCCCGGCGCACAGCACCGCGCCAGTTGTCGCGCCTGCGGCCCCGACGGCTCCGGTTGTGTCGACCCCGCCTGCAACCGCCTCGGTGACGCCGACCATTCCTGCTCCGGCAGCGGCTGCTCCGGCTGCTCCGGTTGCCGGCCAAGGCCAGGTTCAACTGCAATTCACCGCTGATTGCTGGACACAAGTCACCGACGGCACTGGCAAAGTGCTGCTGAGTGGTCTCAAGCGCAAAGGCGAAACCGTTTCCCTCAGTGGTAAGCCGCCGTTTGCCGTGCGTCTGGGCTTCGCCCGTGGCGCGCAGGTCAGCTACAACGGTCAGGTGGTTGATGTCGCTCCATTCACCAGTGGCGAGACTGCTCGCCTGAAGTTGGGTCAATAAGTCATGCACGGCGAATCTCCAATCAAGCGTCGCGAATCCCGGAAAATCTGGGTCGGTAACGTGCCTGTTGGCGGCGATGCGCCCATCGCTGTGCAGAGCATGACCAACAGCGACACCAATGACGTCGCCGCCACCGTTGCCCAGATCAATCGTCTGGAAGCCGCTGGCGTCGATATCGTGCGGGTTTCCGTACCGGACATGGACGCCGCCGAAGCCTTCGGCAAGATCAAGCAACTGGTCAAAGTGCCGTTGGTGGCCGACATCCACTTCGACTACAAGATCGCTTTGCGCGTAGCCGAACTGGGCGTTGATTGCCTGCGGATCAACCCGGGCAACATCGGTCGTGAAGACCGCGTGCGTGCGGTGGTCGATGCCGCCCGTGATCGCGGGATTCCGATCCGCATCGGCGTCAACGCCGGTTCCCTGGAAAAAGACCTGCAAAAGAAATACGGCGAGCCGACCCCGGCTGCGCTGGTCGAATCTGCCCTGCGTCACGTCGAGCACCTTGAGCGCCTGAACTTCCAGGACTTCAAGGTCAGCGTGAAAGCCTCCGACGTGTTCATGGCCGTCGCTGCTTATCGCTTGCTGGCCAAGGAAATCGTCCAGCCGCTGCACTTGGGCATCACCGAAGCCGGTGGTTTGCGTTCAGGCACAGTGAAATCCGCCGTGGGCCTCGGTATGCTGCTCGCCGAAGGGATTGGCGATACTATCCGCATCTCGTTGGCGGCCGACCCGGTCGAGGAAGTGAAAGTCGGCTACGACATTCTCAAATCCCTGCACCTGCGTTCTCGTGGCATCAACTTCATCGCCTGCCCGAGCTGCTCGCGGCAGAACTTCGATGTGGTCAAGACCATGAACGAACTGGAAGGGCGCCTCGAAGATCTGCTGGTGCCGCTGGATGTCGCGGTCATCGGTTGCGTGGTCAACGGGCCGGGCGAAGCCAAGGAAGCCCATATCGGCTTGACCGGCGGCACGCCAAACCTGATTTACATCGACGGCAAGCCGTCGCAGAAACTGACGAATGACAATCTGGTGGATGAGCTTGAACGCTTGATCCGCCAGAAAGCGGCCGAGAAGGTCGAAGCTGACGCAGCTGTAATCGCTCGCGGCTGATCGAACGAATTTAAGGATTTAAAGTGAGCAAGTCTCTGCAAGCCATTCGTGGCATGAACGACATCCTGCCCGAACAGACTCCCCTGTGGCGTCATTTCGAGGGCACCGTTTCGCGTCTGCTGGATAACTACGGTTACAAGCAGATCCGCATGCCGATTGTCGAGTTCACCGAGCTGTTCAAGCGCTCGATCGGTGAAGTGACCGACATCGTCGAAAAAGAGATGTACACCTTCGAAGACCGTAACGGTGATTCGCTGACCCTGCGCCCTGAAGGCACGGCGGCCTGCGTGCGTGCGGTGCTCGAGCACGGCATCACTGGCGGCGGCCAGGTGCAGAAACTCTGGTACATCGGCCCGATGTTCCGCCACGAACGTCCGCAGAAAGGCCGTTATCGCCAGTTCCACCAGATCGGTGTCGAAGTGTTCAACCTCGACGGTCCGGACATCGACGCCGAGCTGATCGTGCTGACCTGGCGCCTGTGGGGCGAGCTGGGCATCCGTGATGCGGTCAAGCTCGAGCTCAACAGCCTGGGCACCAGCGAATCCCGTGGTCGTTATCGCGAAGCGCTGGTCGAGTTCCTGTCCGCTCACCTGGACAAGCTCGACGAAGACAGCCAGCGTCGTCTGAAGACCAACCCGTTGCGCGTTCTGGACACCAAGAACGCCGACACTCAAGCGATCCTGGTCGACGCGCCGAAAATGGCCGACTACCTCGACGACGAATCCCGCGTGCACTTCGAGGGCCTCAAGGCTCGCCTGGACGCCGCCGGTATTCCTTACGTGATCAACCCGAAGCTGGTACGCGGGCTGGATTACTACAGCAAGACGGTTTTCGAGTGGGTCACCGACAAGTTGGGCGCTCAAGGCACCGTGTGTGCCGGCGGCCGCTACGACGGTCTGGTGGAGCAGATGGGCGGCAAGCCGACCCCGGGCGTTGGTTTCGCCATGGGCATCGAGCGCCTGGTGCTGCTGCTTGAAACCCTGGAGCAGATCCCGGAAGAGATCTCCCGTCAGGTCGACGTCTATCTCTGCGCATTCGGCGAGGCTGCCGAACTGGCGGCCCTGACGTTGAGCGAGAAGGTGCGCGATCAGTTGCCTAACCTGCGTCTGCAGATCAATGCCGGCGCCGGCAGCTTCAAAAGTCAATTCAAGAAGGCCGACAAGAGCGGTGCGCTGTACGCGCTGATCCTCGGTGACGACGAAATGGCCCAGCAAGTGGTAGGTTTCAAACCCCTGCGTGGCCAGGGCGAACAACAAAGCATTGCCTGGGATGCGCTTGCTGCACACCTGGCCACCTGCGTCGTGCAGGGTTGAAGCTGTCATAAACAGCCGATTTAGCGATTAAGGAGTATTGGGGTGTCGAGTACCGAAGACGAACAGCTGGCGGATTTGAAGGACTGGTGGACACGCAACGGCAAGCCCCTGGTCACTGGCGGCCTGTTGGCGCTGGTCATCGTGTTCGGCTGGCAGGCCTTTCAAAAGTATCAGAGCAATCAGTCGCAAGGCGCCTCGATGCTCTATCAGCAATTGCTCGAAACCACGCTGACGCCCAGCGGCAAGCCTGATGCCGCCCGTGTTTCGGACCTGGCCGGCAAGCTCAACAGCGAATTTGGCGGCAGCGCCTACGCGCAGTACGGCAGCCTGTTCGTGGCGAAAGTCGCGGTCGACAGCGGCAAGCTGGACGACGCTGCCACCGAGCTGAAAGCCATCGTTGCCAAACCGGCCAACCCGGCACTGGGCGAAATCGCCCGTCAGCGCCTGGCGCAGGTACTGGCCGCGCAGAACAAGGTCGATGAAGCGCTGAAACTGCTCGAAGGCGATGCCGATAAAGCATTCCTCGCCACCCGCGAAGAACTCAAGGGCGACCTGCTGGTGCAGTTGGGTCGTACTGACGAAGCGCACGCTGCGTATCAAAAAGCCAAGGCGGCACTGTCGGATGAAGCGGCAGTCGGTGGCCTACAAATCAAGTTGGACGATCTGGCGAAAGGGGATGCGTGACGTGATCCGTTGGAAACATGCAGCATTGCTGGCTCTGGCCGTTTTGGCCGCGGGTTGCAGCAGCAACAGCAAAAAAGAATTGCCGCCTGCCGAGCTGGTCGACTTCAAAGAAGAAGTGGTCCTGCAAAAGCAGTGGAGTCGTTCGATCGGTGACGGTCAGGGCGAAACCTACAACATGCTGGTTCCGGCGATCGATGGCGATACCATCTATGCCGCCGACGTCACTGGCGTGGTGATGGCGATGGATCGCAGCAATGGCGACGTCAAATGGAAGAAAGACCTCGAACTGCCAGTTTCCGGCGCCGTTGGCGTAGGTTATGGCCTGCTCGTGATCGGTACGACCAAGGGCGAAATCGTTGCGATGGACGCCACCAACGGTGAAGAGAAATGGCGCGCTCGCGTGTCCAGCGAAGTTCTCGCGCCGCCGGCCAACAACGGTGACGTTGTGGTCGTTCAGACTCAGGATGACCGTCTGATCGGTCTGGATGCCTCCACCGGCAACCAGCGCTGGTTGTATGACAGCACGCCTGCGGTCCTGACCCTGCGTGGCACCAGTGCGCCGATCGTGACCAACCGCCTCGCGGTGGCTGGCCTGTCGACCGGTAAAGTGGTTGCGCTCGATATCTCCAACGGCGTGCCGGTGTGGGAACAGCGGGTTGCAATCCCACAAGGTCGTTCGGAGCTGGAGCGCGTTGTCGATATCGACGGTGGTCTGCTGCTGTCCGGCGGTACCTTGTACGTCGCCAGCTATCAGGGTCGCGTTGCGGCACTGGACCTGGAAAGCGGTCGTCAGCTCTGGCAGCGTGATGCTTCCAGCTATGCCGGCGTTGCGCAGGGCTTCGGCACTGTGTACGTGAGCCTGGCTTCGGGCACCGTTGAAGGCGTTGACGAGCGTTCCACCACAGCCTTGTGGAGCAACGACTCGCTGGCTCGCCGTCAACTGTCGGCTCCGGAAGTGTTCTCCAGCTATGTTGCAGTCGGTGACATGGAAGGCTATGTGCACCTGCTGAGCCAGGTGGACGGTCGTTTTGTCGGCCGCGAACGCATCGACAGCGACGGCCTGCGTGCCCGTCCGCTGGTGGTGGGTGACACGATTTATCTGTATGGCAACAGCGGCAAACTGGAAGCCCTGACCATCAAGTAACGACTATGCTTGGGGTTTAACCCCCAAGCGGCTTCACCTGTGTAGGAATGTAGGAGCGAGCTTGCTCGCGATGGTCGTCAACGATGACGTTGGCGGCCTGAATAAACGCGGTGCCTTGGCGTTTTTCGTCGGAGCGCCGCCCGGAGCAAGCTCGCTCCTACAGAACTCAAGGTGATTGCCCCGAGCACCAGCCGCTGCCTCGCAGCGGCTTTTGTATTTTCTGAAATAACGAAGTGGAGAGCCGCATGGTTCCCGTAATCGCCCTGGTGGGCCGACCGAACGTCGGCAAGTCCACCTTGTTCAACCGCCTGACCAGGACTCGCGACGCCATCGTCGGCGACTTGTCCGGTCTGACCCGTGATCGCCAATACGGTGAGGCCAAGTGGCAAGGGCGTTCCTACATTCTGGTCGACACCGGCGGTATCTCCGGTGACGAGCACGGTATGGACGAAAAAATGGCCGAGCAGTCGCTGCTGGCCATTGAAGAAGCCGATGTCGTTCTGTTCCTGGTAGATGCCAAGGCCGGTTTCACCGCCGCCGACCAGATGATCGCCGAGCATTTGCGCAAACGTAACAAGCGTTCGTACGTGGTTGCCAACAAGGTCGACAACATCGACCCTGAAATGGCCCGCGCCGAATTCGCCCCGTTGGGCATGGGCCACGCGATCCCGATCGCCGGTGCTCATGGTCGTGGCATCACCCAGATGCTGGAAATCGCCTTGAGCGACTTCCCGAAAGACGAAGAAGAGCTGGAAGAAGGCGAGGAAGAGGACGTTGCCGAAGGCGAGGAAGCCAAGCGCATTCCTGGCCCAAGCGAAAAAGACGGGATCAAGATCGCCATCATCGGCCGCCCGAACGTCGGCAAGTCGACCCTGGTCAACCGTATGCTCGGTGAAGACCGGGTCATCGTGTACGACCAGCCCGGCACTACCCGCGACAGTATCTACATCCCGTTCGAGCGTAACGACGAGAAGTACACGCTGATCGACACCGCCGGTGTGCGCAAGCGCGGCAAGATCCACGAAGAAGTCGAAAAATTCTCCGTGGTCAAAACCCTGCAAGCGATCAAAGACGCCAACGTGGTGATCTTCGTGATGGACGCCCGCGAAGGCGTGGTGGACCACGACCTCAACCTGCTGGGCTTCGCCATTGAGTCCGGTCGTGCGCTGGTCATCGCGATCAACAAGTGGGACGGCATGACGCCGAGCGAGCGTGACTTCGTGAAGGTCGAGCTGCAACGTCGACTGTTCTTCGTTGACTACGCCGACATCCACTTCATCTCGGCACTGCACGGCACGGGCGTGGGCAACCTCTACGCCTCCGTACAGAACTCGTTCAAGTCCGCGGTCACCCGCTGGCCGACCAACCGCCTGACCCAGATTCTGGAAGATGCGGTTGGCGAGCACGCGCCACCGATGGTCAACAACCGCCGGATCAAGCTGCGTTATGCGCACTTGGGTGGTGCCAACCCGCCGATCATCGTGATTCACGGTAACCAGATCGAGAAGGTGCCGAAGTCTTACGTGCGTTACCTGGAAAACACTTACCGTCGTGTCTTGAAGCTGGTCGGTACGCCGATCCGCATCGAGTTCAAGGGCGGCGAGAACCCGTACGAAGGCAACAAGAACTCGCTTACTGATCGTCAGGTCAACAAGAAGCGTCGCTTGATGTCGCACCACAAGAAAGCCGACAAAAAGCGCCGCGACAAGCGTTGATTCAAGGCTGGCTCGCCTCTGTAGGAGCGAGGCTTGCCCGCGAAGAACGATAACGCGGTGTATCTGATACACCGCGGTGTTGCGTTCGCGGGCAAGCCTCGCTCCTACGGGATCGGGTTCGAGAAGGAGGGCGCCACTGGCGCCCTTTTTTTATGGGCGCCGTTTGGCTATCCTCGGGCTCTCCCGCGCCGCCGTTAGAGCCGGGTGTAGAGCAGGGAATCACCGATGATCACCAGTAAGCTGCCGAATGTCGGCATCACTATCTTCACGCAGATGTCTCAGCTCGCGGCGCAAACCGGGGCGATCAACCTGTCACAGGGTTTTCCCGATTTCGATGCCCCGCAAGCCTTGTGCGATGCGGTGGGGCGGCACATTGCCAATGGCCACAACCAGTATTCGCCAATGACCGGCCTGCCGGCCCTGCGTCAGCAAGTGGCAGCGAAGATCGCTCGCAGTTACGGCGTCAATGTCGATGCCGACAACGAAGTGACCATCACGCCCGGTGCCACCCAGGCGATCTTCTGTGCCATTCAGGCGGTTATCCACAGCGGCGACGAAGTGATCGTGTTCGATCCGTGCTACGACAGTTACGAGCCGTCGGTGGAGTTGGCCGGTGGTCGTTGCGTGCATGTGCAACTCGGGCTGAATGATTTCTCCATCGATTTCCAGAAACTGGCTGAGGCCATTACCCCGCGTACGCGGATGATTGTGCTGAACAGCCCGCACAACCCAAGCGGCGCGTTGATCAGCCGTGCCGAGCTCGATCAGTTGGCGGATCTGATCCGTGATCGCGACATCTACCTCGTCAGCGACGAAGTCTACGAACATCTGGTATTTGACGGTGTGCCTCACGTCAGCGTGCTGAATCACGAAGAGCTGTATCAGCGCGCCTTCGTGGTCAGCTCGTTCGGCAAGACCTATCACGTTACCGGCTGGAAAACCGGCTACGTGGTCGCACCGCCGGCCCTCACGGCGGAGCTGCGCAAGGTGCACCAGTACGTCAGTTTCTGTGGTGTGACGCCGTTGCAATACGCCTTGGCCGACTTCATGGCCGAACACCCGGAGCACATTGAAGAACTGCCGGGCTTCTACCAGGCCAAGCGCGATCTGTTCTGCGACTTGCTGACACCATCGCGTTTCAGTTTCACTCGCGTCACCGGCACCTATTTCCAGTTGGTCGATTACTCGCAGATCCGTCCCGACCTCAACGACGTCGAGATGGCGCTGTGGATGACCCGCGAACACGGCGTGGCGAGCATCCCGATCTCGGTGTTCTACCAGACGCCACCCGAAGGCCAGCGCCTGGTGCGCCTGTGCTTCGCCAAACGTGAGGAGACCCTGCGTGACGCAGCGGCAAAACTATGCGTGATCTGAGTGCATTGCCGAATCTGACCATCGCGCTGATCCAGACAACACTGGCCTGGCACGACCGCCAGGCCAATCTGGAGCATTTCGAGCAACTGCTGGAGCAGGCTCGTGGCGCGGACTTGATCATCCTGCCGGAGATGTTCACCACCGGTTTTTCCATGGAGTCCGAGACGCTTGCCGAGGCGGAAAACGGTCCCACCAGCAAATGGCTGCGTGCCCAGGCGGCAAAACTCGATGCGGTGATCACCGGCAGCATCATCGTTCAGGCCGCTGACGGCAGCCATCGCAATCGCCTGTTGTGGGCGCGGCCGGATGGCGAAGTCTGGCATTACGACAAGCGCCACTTGTTCCGTATGGCCGGTGAGCACAATCACTTCACACCGGGTGAGCGTCAGGTGCAGTTCGAGCTCAAAGGCTGGCGCGTGCGCCCGTTGATTTGCTACGACTTGCGTTTCCCGGTGTGGAGCCGCGATGCCCAGGACACAGACCTGTTGCTGTACACCGCCAACTGGCCGGGCGCGCGGCGCCAGCACTGGAACCGTTTGCTGCCGGCGCGGGCAATCGAAAACCTGTGCTACGTGGCGGCAGTGAACCGCATTGGGACCGACGGGAAAGGCTTTGCATATACCGGCGACAGCCAGGTGCTGGATTTCCAGGGCGAGACCTTGCTCAGTGCCGGCGAAGCCGATGGGGTGTTTCAGGTCGTTTTGAATGCGGCCGACCTTCAGGCTTATCGCACACGTTTTCCGGCGAATCTGGATGCTGATACGTTTGAGTTCACCTGATCGGTGAATGTTGAACGATCTATGGGTACAGATTTTTCTGTGCGGGCCGATAGCAAGGTCAGCCAAGGAGGAGTGACCCATGATCAATGTCAGCACCATCACCATTAACTCGTACGCCGTGTCCTCGCCGAATGTCGCGACCGGTCAAGCTGACGAACGCAAACTGGTCCCGGTTGATGATGCGACTGACAAGGATGGCACGCTGCGCGTCAACAGTGCCGGGGCCAACATCGACTCGGTCGGTGGTGCCAGTGACCCGATTGCCGCGTTGAAAAAGCAGATCGAAGAAGCCCAGAAATTGCTGGCCGAACAGCAAGCTCAACTGGCAAGTGCGCAGAAGAGCCAGGACAACGAGCAGAAGGCGGCGCAGGTGATGGAAATCCAGAGCCAGATCGCCGTGACCAGCAGCAACTTGCAGGTGCTGCAAGCCGCTTTGTTGCAGGCGATGTTCAGCGTAGATACCCATGCCTGAAATCTTTGTCGCCTGACAGGGCCCCTTCGCGGGCAAGCCCGCTCCCACACGGACGGGATGTACACAAATTTTGTGTTCACATCGTTCACTGTGGGAGCGGGCCTGTCCGCGAAGGGGCCATAACAGACAGTACAAAAACAGCAGGCAAACAAAAAGGCCCCAAGGTTCGCACCTTGGGGCCTTTTGCATTGCAGCGAAGGCTTACGCCGCTTTCGCTTCCGGCTGGCTCAGCGAGCGGTTCAGCGCGCTGAACAGGGCCTTGAAGCTGGCGGTGGTGATGTTTTCATCGATGCCCACGCCGTGCACCGCACGTTGGCCTTCCACACGCAGTTCGATGTAGGCCGCGGCCTTGGCGTTGGTGCCCGCGCCGATGGCGTGCTCATTGTAGTCCATGATCTCCACCGGAATCGGCAGACCGGCCACCAGCGCTTCCAGCGCGCCGTTGCCTTTGCCGCGCCAGTGCAGGTTGGTTTCGCCCTGGCCCTTGCCGGAAACTTCCACTTCCACGGCGCTGTGACCGTTTTCTTCCTGCAGGCGATGGCTGACCAGCGCGTACGGGGTGTTGGCCTGCAAGTACTCGCTGTGCAGCAACGCGTGGATCTGCTGGGCGGTCATTTCGAGGCCCAGGCGATCGGTTTCACGCTGCACGACCTGGCTGAACTCGATCTGCATGCGGCGCGGCAAGCTGATGCCGTATTCCTGTTCCAGCAGGTAAGCGATACCGCCCTTGCCCGACTGGCTGTTGACGCGGATCACCGCCTCGTAGCTGCGGCCGATGTCGGCCGGGTCGATCGGCAAGTACGGCACTTCCCACAGGGCGTCCGGTTTCTGCTGGGCGAAGCCCTTGCGGATGGCATCCTGGTGGGAGCCGGAGAACGCGGTGTGAACCAGGTCGCCGACGTACGGGTGACGCGGGTGCACCTGGATCTGGTTGCATTCTTCGACGACTTTGCGCACGCCGTCGATGTCCGAGAAATCGAGCTCAGGGTGGATGCCCTGGGTGTAGAGGTTCAGTGCCACGGTGACCAGGTCGACGTTGCCGGTACGCTCGCCGTTGCCGAACAGGCAGCCTTCGACACGATCCGCACCCGCCATCAGGCCCAGCTCGGTGGCGGCCACGCCGGTGCCACGGTCGTTGTGGGTGTGCAGGCTGATGATCACGCTGTCACGACGGTTGATGTGGCGGCCGAACCATTCGATCTGGTCGGCATAGATGTTCGGGGTCGCGCATTCGACGGTGGCCGGCAGGTTGAGGATCACCTTGTGCTCAGGCGTCGGGTTCCAGACTTCGATGACCGCGTCGCAGACTTCCTTGGCGAATTCCAGCTCGGTGGCGCTGAAGGTTTCCGGCGAGTATTCGAAGGTCCACTGCGTGTCCGGCTGCTGGGCAGCGTATTTGACGAACAGCTTGGCGGCGTTCACGGCGATGGCCTTGATCCCGTCCTTGTCCTGGTTGAAGACAATGCGGCGGAAGGAAGGGGAGGTCGCGTTGTACAGGTGAACAATGGCTTTCTTCGCGCCGCGCAGGGATTCGAAGGTGCGCTCGATCAGGTCTTCACGGCCCTGGGTCAGCACCTGAATGGTGGTGTCGTCCGGGATGTGGTTGCCTTCGATCAGGGTGCGCACGAAGTCGAAGTCGGTTTGCGACGCAGCCGGGAAGGACGCTTCGATTTCTTTCACGCCAACCTGTACGAGGGTTTTCCAGAAACGCAGCTTCTTGACCGCGTCCATCGGCTCGATCAGCGACTGGTTGCCGTCGCGCAAGTCGGAGCTGCACCAGATCGGCGCGGCGGTGATGGTCTTCGACGGCCAGGTGCGGTCCGGAATGTCGATGGTCGGGAACGCGCGGTATTTCGAAGACGGGTCTTTGAGCATGCTCATCGGGAAATCCTTATTGTGTGGGCCGAAAAAAGGCGGCCTGCCGGTGGATCAAAAGTTCTTGGGGAAAAGCGTAAACGAGGCGTCGCGATTCAGCCTGGCAGTCGTGCGCTGACGAGGCACAGGCTGCGGTGCTGGCGAAGCTGAATGAGGGTGTGAGAGGTTTTCATGTCTTCAACCCTAACCGCGAGGGTGAAGGATGGCAAGCAGTCGAAAAAAATTGAGAGGAATACTCGCTAGCGCGTATTTATCGAGATTTTATTGCTGTGAGTCCCCGTGATTGTTTGGTTTTTTGCGCGAGCTTCAAGCGATGCGCAATTGATGGTTTGAGCGCCGGGTGCTGACAGTCGGGCTATTCTTAAAGCCTCGACTGGCATTCAGGAGTCGGCGATGAACGAGTCTGACTGGAAGCAGTATTGCGTGTTACGGCCGGTGGCACATGAGCGGATGTGCGAGCGGATTTTGTCGGATGTCGAAAAAACGCTGCTGGATAAGAGCAACGCGCCCTACGAACGAATAGATGCCAGCGAGGAGCTGCTGAAAGCCGGGCAAAAGGAGCTGTATTGGGCGTTTGGTGTTTTCAGGTTTTCGCGTCATGAAGCCCGATCGCATTTGCTTGGGTTGTGCGCGCGGGAATTGATCACGGCAGAGGAGTTGAGCTGGTTTTCAGTCGAGACGCAGGAGTGGGTCAAACACTGCCTGGCGGACCGAGAGGTCCATGGGATAGAGGACCTGGACGCGGAATAATCGTTGTCAGTGATGCCGCCTTCGCGGGCAAGCCCGCTCCCACATTTGTTCGGTGTGAACACGGTAAATGTGGGAGCGAGCCTGCTCGCGATGAGGCCATCAACCTCACCGAAAATCTAAGGCTGAAACGCACCAATGAAAATCGCCGGATCCACCCGCGCATCATTCAGGCTTACATTCCAGTGCATATGCGGCCCGGTCGCCCGTCCGGTCGAACCGACCTTGCCAACCACCCCGCCACGCGCCAGTTGCTGCCCCACCTTCACATCGATCTTCGACATGTGACAGAACATGCTGATAAAGCCCTGCCCATGGTCGACAAACACCGTGTTGCCGTTAAAGAAGTAGTTACCGATCAAAATCACCTTGCCCGCCGCCGGGGTCTTGATCGGCGTGCCGGCGCCCACGGCGAAATCCAGGCCTGAGTGGGGATTGCGCTCTTCACCATTGAAGAAACGGCGCACGCCGAACTTGCTCGACAGCGGGCCGTTGACCGGTTTGTCCAGCAGCAGGTTACTCGGCGTATTTGGGCTGAACGTGCGGTAGGCGGCGATCTGCTCGGCCAGTTCGCGCTCGATGCGCTTGAGATTGTCCGGGTCCGGGTTGACCTGTTGAGTGTTTTTCAACGTGATGCGCTGTTCCGGATACTTCTTGTTGCCAACGGTGAAACTCAGGGTGCGGCCGCCGCTGCTGATGGACTGGGCACCCGGTTTGACGGTCAACGGCACACCGACAATCGCCAGCCAATTGTCCTGTTCCTTGACCACCAGCACCGGTTTGCCCTGATAACTGGCTTTCGGCGCTTGGGCAGAGCTGCCCAGATCCACCACCGCCACGCCCCCCGGCACTGGTTTGTTCAACAGGCGGGTGATGTAGCTGTCAGCGTGGGCGTTGAAGGTCAGGCACAGCAACAGCAGCGAAGCAAAAAAACGCGGCATGGATCAATCCAGTAAAGAAAGGGTGACAGGCGTCAGGTGATTGTCTTCGACCCGCACTTGCAGTTCGCCTTCACCCAGTTTGGCTTTCAGGCGTTGGCCGTTGTGGGTTTGCGCGGCGTTGCGGATCGCGTTGCCGCGCTCGTCCAGCAAAATGCTGTAGCCACGGCCGAGGGTCGCCAAAGGGCTGACCACGTGCAGAGTCTGCACCTGACTTTGCAGTTGCAGGCGACGGGATTTGAGCCCTTCGCGCATGGCCCGAGGCAGGCGTTCGGCGAGGCTGTCGAGGCGCTGACGCAACATCGCCAGTTGCCGCCCCGGATGTTGCCCGGCGAGGCGGGTTTCCAGGCGGATCAGCCGTTCGCGACGGGTGTTGAGGCTGCGCTCGAAGGCGCGGCGCATGCGCATGTCCAGATCATCCAGACGTTGCGCCTGTTGGCGCAGACGTTCACCGGGATGGCGCAGGCGACGAGAGATGCCTTCCAGGCGCAGTCGATCACGCATTAAACGGTCACGCATGCGCATCACCAGCCGGCGGTGCAGGCTTTCGACCCGACGCACCAGGTCGCTGGAATCCGGCGCCAGCAGTTCGGCGGCGGCGGACGGCGTCGGGGCGCGAACGTCGGCCACGAAATCACTGATCGATACATCGGTTTCATGGCCGACGGCGCTGACAATCGGCGTCACGCAAGCATCCACGGCGCGGGCCACGGCTTCTTCGTTGAAACACCAGAGGTCTTCCAGCGAGCCGCCGCCACGGGCCAGGATCAACGCATCGAAACCACGGGCGTCCGCCAGTTTCAACGCGTGGACAATCTGCGCCGTCGCTTCACGGCCCTGCACGGCGGTGGGGATCAGCGTCAGCTGGATCTGCGGTGCGCGACGGCGGAACACGCTGATGATGTCGCGGATCACCGCGCCGGTCGGCGAACTGATGATGCCGATGCGCTGCGGATGCGCCGGCAGCGGCACTTTGCGCTCGGCGCTGAACAGGCCTTCGGCGCTGAGTTTTTCCTTCAAGGCATCGAAGGCGAGGCGCAGCGCACCGTCACCGGCCGGCTCGACGGTGTCGAGAATCAGCTGATAATCGCCACGGCCTTCGAACAGCGA
Source organism: Pseudomonas sp. BF-RE-25 (assembly GCF_019956105.1). NCBI lineage: Bacteria > Pseudomonadati > Pseudomonadota > Gammaproteobacteria > Pseudomonadales > Pseudomonadaceae > Pseudomonas > Pseudomonas sp. BF-RE-25. The sequence goes on along the minus strand of NZ_JAHBDB010000021.1, from coordinate 30,765 downwards.
AACCTTGCCGCGAACCTTGACCGCCAGACCATCCTTCAGCGCCTGACGAACCCGCGCCGCGTTCTGCCGAAACAGCGCGCAACGTACTTGGGCACCGCTGTCCTTGAGGGTGAAGTACACGTGGCCGGACGCCGGGCGGGCGAGGTTGGAGATTTCGCCTTCGACCCAGATATTGCTGAACACGTCTTCGAGCAACACCCGCGCGCGGCCGTTGAGCTGGCTGACAGTCAGGACTTCACGGTCCAGGCCGAGTCTTGCAAAGGGATCTTTAATCATGGGGCGCATGATAAAGGCATTCTCCAGCCGAATGCACGATCCCCTGTAGGAGCGAGCCTGCTCGCGATGCTGTGTCAGCTACATTGGTGTCGGCTGACACACCATCGCGAGCAAGCTTGCTCCTACAGGGGTAGAGTCTGCCTCGGGATTCATGGATGACTGGGGATGAATGTGTTTGAACTGATGAATCAATGGCCATTTGGCGGGGTGGATTGGCTGGTGATCGGGGCGGCCATCGCCCTGGCGTACATCGTATTTGGCATCGCCGGGTTTGGCACTGCACTGGTGGCGGGGCCGATTCTGATTTTGTTCATGCCGCTGTCGAAGATCGTGCCGTTGCTGGTGCTGCTGGATTTTGTCGCGGCGTTCGGCAATCTGCTGCCCTCGCGACGGGATGTGGCCAGGCCTGAGTTGCTGCGGCTGTTGCCGTGCATGGCGGTGGGTTGCACGCTGGGGGTTATCTTTCTGCTGAACCTGAAATCCGACGTGTTGTTGCTGTTGATGGGGCTGTTTATCAGCGTCTATGCGGTTTACAGCCTGTGGGTCAAAACCCGACCGACCCAGTTGTCTGCCGCCTGGGCCGTGCCGATGGGCACGGTGGGCGGGATGTTCGGGGCGTTGTTTGGCAGTGGCGGCTTTTTATATGCGATCTATTTGAACAGTCGGTTGCCGAAAGACGCGGCGCGGGCGACCCAGAGTGCGCTGATCAGTTGCAGCACCGTGGTGCGCCTGAGCCTGTTTGCTGTCGCGGGTGTGTATGCCGAGCTACCCTTGTTGTTACTGGCGCTGTGTTTGTTGCCGGCCATGGCGCTGGGGTTGTGGGTCGGCCGGCGGTTGACCATGCGATTGTCCCGCGAGGCGTTTGTGCGGCTGGTGACCTGGTTGGTGCTGGCCAGCGGGATTGCGTTGATCGGGCGGTATTTGAGTACTTGACCGTATTTCGTCAAGGATTAAGCTGCCGCCCGCTCGGACGCCTTCGCGGGCAAGCCTCGCTCCTACAAAGGCAGGCGCAGAACCTGTAGGAGCGAGGCTTGCCCGCGAAGGCGTAGGACGGCACACCGCAGAACTTCCATTTGACGCAGCAGGCTTGCACCCATGAACTCCCAAAGCATCATCGTCCCGAAAATCTCCACGCTGCCGGTGCACGAACCCCGGGCCCGGGCGGTCGTGCGGTGGCTGGTGCGCAAGGACATCATCAAGGAAGAGCTGACCACTTGCGGCCGCACCGGCAACCGCATGGGGCACGCGATCGCCGACGGTGCTCGCGCCGTGGTGCTGCACCCGGATGCGCTGCCGTTCGGCGAGCCGGTCAATGGCCTGGAGATCATTACCAAACGCTGCATTTATACGCCGGCCAAAGGTTTTCTGGGTGAGGCGGGTTGCGCCGAGTGCCGCAAGGAAATCGGCGAAGCGCTGTTCGAAAGCCTCGAAGACTGGATGCCGGGGCGTACCGATAACTTCACCTGTCCCGAATGCGGGCATGAAGATGACATCAATGGCTTTCTGTTTTTGCAGGAGTGCGGGTTTTCCAACCTGGGGTTCATTTTCAACAACTGGGCCGAGGCCGGGTTCAAGCAGAGCTTTATCGATGAGTTTGCCGATTGGCTGGATCAGCCGGTTAGTTGGGTGAAGGTCGAGTTGTGACACGCCTGATGGACCGCGTTAACGTTCATCGCCAGCAAGCCGGCTCCTACAGATCGGCGGTGTTTTTGTAGGAGCCGGCTTGCTGGCGATGCTCTGTAAATCTCCCGTCGATCACCGCATCGATAATAGACAGAGTTTTACATTGAACCCGAGGGGGTGTCTGACTATAATGGCGCGCTTCCATTTTCCCGCTCGGGAGCCCCCGCGATGCTGCGTATCAGCCAAGAAGCTCTGACATTCGACGACATTCTCCTAGTGCCCGGTTATTCCGAGGTGCTTCCTAACGAAGTCAGTCTCAAGACCCGCCTTACCCGTGGCATCGAGCTGAACATTCCTCTGGTTTCTGCCGCCATGGACACCGTTACTGAAGCCCGTCTGGCAATCGCCATGGCTCAGGAAGGTGGCATCGGCATTATCCACAAGAACATGACCATCGAGCAGCAAGCTGCCGAAGTTCGCAAGGTCAAGAAGTTCGAAGCCGGCGTCGTCAAGGATCCGATCACCATCGAGGCTGACGCCACGGTCCGTGATCTGTTCGAACTGACCCGCATGCACAATATCTCCGGCGTTCCGGTACTGCACGATGGCGACCTGGTCGGCATCGTCACTTCCCGTGACGTGCGCTTCGAAACCCGTCTGGAAGCCACCGTACGTGAAGTGATGACGCCTAAAGAGCGTCTGGTCACCGTCCGTGAAGGCGCCAACAAGAACGAAGTCCGCGAGTTGCTGCACAAGCACCGCCTGGAAAAAGTCCTGATCGTCGACGACAAGTTTGCCCTCAAAGGCATGATGACCGTCAAAGACATCGAAAAAGCCAAGGCTTACCCGCTGGCCAGCAAGGACGATCAAGGTCGTCTGCGCGTAGGCGCTGCGGTCGGCACCGGTAAAGACACCGGTGACCGCGTTGCCGCGCTGGTCAATGCCGGCGTTGACGTGGTGGTGGTCGACACCGCTCACGGTCACTCCAAAGGTGTGATCGACCGCGTTCGCTGGGTCAAACAGAATTTCCCTGAAGTGCAGGTCATCGGCGGCAACATCGCCACCGGCGCTGCCGCCAAGGCCCTGGCCGAAGCTGGCGCTGATGCAGTCAAGGTCGGTATCGGCCCTGGCTCGATCTGCACCACCCGTATCGTCGCCGGTGTCGGCGTCCCGCAAATCAGTGCCATCGCCAACGTCGCCGCTGCCCTTGAAGGCACCGGTGTTCCGTTGATCGCCGACGGCGGCATCCGTTTCTCCGGTGACCTGTCCAAGGCCATCGTAGCCGGTGCTTCCTGCGTGATGATGGGCTCGATGTTCGCCGGTACTGAAGAAGCGCCAGGCGAGATCGAACTGTTCCAGGGTCGTTCGTACAAGGCTTACCGTGGCATGGGTTCGCTGGGCGCCATGTCCCAGGCTCAAGGTTCCTCCGACCGTTACTTCCAGGACTCCTCGGCAGGCGCCGAGAAACTGGTTCCGGAAGGCATCGAAGGGCGTGTTCCGTACAAGGGCACCCTGAGCGCGATCATCCATCAACTGATGGGCGGCCTGCGTTCCTCGATGGGTTACACCGGCAGTGCCAACATCGAAGAAATGCGCACCAAGCCTGAGTTCGTGCGGATCACCGGCGCTGGTATGGCCGAGTCCCACGTTCATGACGTACAGATCACCAAAGAAGCGCCAAACTACCGCGTAGGTTGAGCCTTCAAGCAAAAAGTTAAGTAACCGGGGCTGTTTTATTCAGCCCCGAGTTGTTTCTGAATTACATAGACGAGACTGACTTCATGGCCCTCGACATTCACGCCCACCGCATCCTGATCCTCGACTTCGGTTCCCAGTACACCCAGCTGATCGCCCGCCGCGTGCGTGAAATCGGCGTGTACTGCGAACTGCATCCGTTCGACATGGACGACGAAGCGATTCGCGAATTCGCTCCAAAAGGCGTCATTCTCGCCGGCGGTCCCGAGTCCGTGCACGAAGCCAACAGCCCTCGCTGCCCGCAAGCGGTGTTTGACCTGGGCGTGCCGGTCTTCGGCATCTGCTACGGCATGCAGACCATGGCCGAACAGCTGGGTGGCAAGGTCGAAGGTTCCGAACTGCGTGAATTCGGTTATGCCCGTGTCGACGTGGTCGGCAAGAGCCAGCTGCTGGACGGCATCGAAGACCACATCGACGCCGACGGCCTGTTCGGCCTCGACGTGTGGATGAGCCACGGTGACAAGGTCACCAAAATGCCGCAGGACTTCCACATCCTGGCCAGCACCCCGAGCTGCCCGATTGCCGGCATGTTCAACGATGACCTGCGCTACTACGGCGTGCAGTTCCACCCGGAAGTGACCCACACCAAGCAGGGCGGCCGGATCCTGTCGCGCTTCATCCTCGAGATCTGCGGCTGCGAAGCGCTGTGGACGCCGTCGAAGATTGCTGAAGACGCCATCGCCCAGGTTCGCGCCCAGGTTGGCACCGACAACGTCTTGCTCGGCCTGTCCGGCGGCGTTGACTCCTCGGTGGTTGCCGCGCTGCTGCACAAAGCCATCGGCGACCAGCTGACCTGCGTCTTCGTCGACAACGGCCTGCTGCGTCTGCACGAAGGTGAGCAAGTGATGGCCATGTTCGCCGAGAACATGGGCGTCAAGGTGATCCGTGCCAACGCTGAAGACCAGTTCCTGAACAACCTGGCTGGCGAAAGCGATCCAGAGAAGAAGCGCAAGATCATCGGTCGTACCTTCATCGACGTCTTTGATGCCCAGTCCAACAAACTGGACAACATCAAGTACCTCGCCCAAGGCACCATCTACCCGGACGTGATCGAGTCGGCTGGCGCGAAAAGCGGCAAGGCGCACGTGATCAAGTCGCACCACAACGTGGGCGGCCTGCCGGAAGAAATGAACCTCAAGCTGGTTGAACCGCTGCGTGAGCTGTTCAAGGACGAAGTCCGTCGTCTGGGCCTGGAACTCGGCCTGCCGTACGACATGGTCTACCGTCACCCGTTCCCGGGCCCGGGCCTGGGCGTGCGGATCCTCGGTGAAGTGAAGAAGGAATACGCCGACCTGCTGCGTCGCGCCGACCACATCTTCATCGAAGAACTGCGCAAGGCCGACTGGTACCACAAAGTCAGCCAGGCGTTCGTGGTGTTCCAGCCGGTGAAATCGGTTGGCGTTGTAGGCGATGGCCGTCGTTACGCCTGGGTCGTGGCCCTGCGTGCCGTGGAAACCATCGACTTCATGACTGCGCGTTGGGCTCACCTGCCTTACGAACTGCTGGAAACCGTCAGCGGCCGCATCATCAATGAAATCGAAGGCATCTCCCGCGTCACTTACGACGTGTCGAGCAAGCCGCCAGCGACCATCGAGTGGGAATGATCCCGGTCTGACTGATCGCCTGTAACACCTCAAAGGCCCCGTGAATGTGAATTCACGGGGCCTTTGCGTATCAGGCAGTTACAGCCGGCAGGCGCCCTTGCAACGTCAGGCCCATGCGGTTGAGTGCGTGGGCAAGGCTGATCAGATTCGCGTAGGTGATCTGATGCACACCCGCCCAGGCCGGACGGTTGATCCGAAAGCCGCTATCCATCGTTCGCTCGATTGTCGTTCGCACAATCTGGCCAGTGCGGCTGCGATGAATCAGCGAGAAGGTGTCTTCCGACCTTTCAATGGTGAACATGCCTTGGCGGAACAGCAGCTGATTGATCTGCTCGGGCGTTCGTTGAATGAACGGCGTCGGCATCTGCAGGCTGATGTCGGCATACAGGGTGTCGGTACTACCGTGCATCGGGCCAGCTCCCCCGGCATTCTCATGGCCTACTTCGATACCATGGTCGATGTCCAGGTGCAGACTCTGATCGAGTTGCACTTCTTCTATGCGCAAACCGATACCACCCTCCGTTTCGCTGATGCCGGCCATTCCCCTGAACGTGTTGGTACTCTCCTGGTCGGTGAGTACCAGCCATTTTCCGCCGCCGTTGCGGGCTTGAGTCGCCTGCATGATGGTGTGGGTAAGGTAGGTCTTGAAGGATTGCTGTGCTCTGAGGGTCATGGTCGAGTCTTCATAACGATAACTCGCCAGGCAGTCAGTGGCCTGGATTCGAATGCCGTTCTGTTGAGCCGTTTTGACGACCTCCAGCGGCGTGAACTGTCCCGCAGGATCGCCTGGCAACTTTTTCAGGTACATCTCCAGCATGCCATGCATGTTTCCGGTTTCGGCGAAGTTGTTCAGGTCGACTTGATTGAAGTCGTTGAGCAGACGATGCATGTAGATCGTCTTGACGCCTTTCCTGGCCAGCGTCGGCATGTTTTCGATCAGGAAGCGCATGCTGGCAATGCGATCCTGACTTTCACCGACCACCAGCCCCGGTGCTGCATCGAATACCTTCTCGATGAGTTCGGTGACCGTCGTGGATGGAGTGATCACGGGCTGGACCGGTCGGGGAGGCAGCGAGGCGAAAAAGTCCTTGGGCATTTGGAATGCGATTGCATCCCTGGCCAGTGCCGTGCGACGTCCGGCGACATACTCTTCGTAGGGGGAGACCCCTCTGATTCGCCCACCAGGCATGTTGACGACTTTTATATGGGTTTCCTGTTTTCCCAACGCCAGGAAATTCAACGAGCGACCGTTAGGGGCATCGTATCGGGTCAAGTGTGCGTGATCATTTACTTTGGGCGGCAATGGGGCCGCGGGCCGGGAGGGCCCGGGAACAAGTTTGCTGGGGCCTTTGCCGCCACCCTTCAACCCGTTTTTCGGCGCCAGCTCCCATTCACCTTCGGCATTCAGGCGCACGGGAATCGACCCCGTAAAGGCATTCGGATTCTGCGGATCAATGATGGCCCATGTTCCGCCACCATTGGCGTCTGCTTCGAAACGTACGAAGTACGCCTGCTCGTTTATCAAGATGGCATTGGAGGGTTGTGAATCGAGTGTGTAGACACCCTGGAATTTTCCGCTGGTGGCCATGGGGTAGCTTTCGAGGATTTCATTACTTTGCCAGTGCTCTGGTACTTCAAACGCTTGGGCGGTTTCATCGGGCAGGCCTGACAACTCTCCAGGTTGCAGGGTGACTTCCTCTGATTCGTCGGGTGCCTGCGTTTCTTGCGTGCCAGCGGTTTCTTCGGGATCGAGCGTCTTGTTCAAGTCCGACATCTCGGCCGCTTCTGCCGCCTCAGCCGCAGCCCCGGCTTCGTCCAACACACTGACCTCTTTGAGCAGCGGGAGATTGAACAGCACATTGATGCCATCGAGCACCGCGCCGATGATGCCGGCCTTGCGTTCTGCCGCTGTTTTGCCATTCGCCGCTTTGTCGATGTTCAAACCCATGGCCGCGATGCTGGCCCCGATCACCGGCAATGCGATCGGCCAGCCAAGCACCGCCAACGGGCCGAAAGCGTGCAGTGCGGCGGTGAGATAACCCAGCCATAGCTGCTTACGCATCTGTCCATTACTCACCAGCGTCAGGTCAGCCTCTTCCAGCATCGTGCTCTGGACAGCCCGGCTCTGCCAGGTGAACACGTCACCGCTGATGGTGATGTCTTTTTGATTGATCAAATGGTGGTCGTACTTGCCCCAGGTGCCGACCAGTTGGTTCATCAGCGGGGTGATGTTGTCGTGGACCTCCTTGCGAACCGACAGCGGGAAATGGGTCATGAATTCGGTTCGGGGCTTTTCTTCGTTCATTTGCAACAGCATCCACCAATGCATGTCCGTCAATGTCGGGTGCACGTGGAAGGGGTCTGCGGCACCGGGAACGTAGGTGATTTGCCGACCGTTGGGCTCAACGATGCGCAGAATATCGGTGGCGACATGCCCTGCGACATCCAGCGCGCAGACACGAAGATCCGCAGGCGTAGCGGTTTGCGCTTTCAGGGTCGCCAAGGTGATCGGCCAGGACGCGCCACCGATGACGGCCCTGATGACGGTCTGGAAATCCTCCTCTTCGAGTTGCCCGCTTTGCCGCGCCTCCACGGCTTTGCTGAGGTAGTTACATTTGGCCAGTGTGCGGTAGTCATCAAAATGGCTGGCCCAGAACGCATTCAGCTTGTCCAGGTATCGCTGACTGAGGTTCTTCTCCCACAGGTCCGCGAGCACCTGCCTGGGGTACATCCGCACTTCATTGGTTTCGTTGTAAATACTGGCGTTTGCATCCGCCGTGTAAAACCCGCCATTGCTGTCCAGTTCGAGGGCGTCGTCCTGGTCGGTCACGCGGTACCGATGGATGACCAGTTGCGTCAGGGTTAAAGATTCACTGGGTTTGGGCGCGTGCTCCCAACCCAGAAAAGCCTTGGTGCTGCTGGCCGAGACATTGTCGAAGCGATGCCACCAGACCTGATCCGGGTCCAGGTGGGTGATGCCGTGTTTTTGCAGGATTTCACTGGCGACCGAATGGGCTTCTTCCTGCAAACCGGGGCAGGCTGTCACCACGACCGGCGCGATGAGTCTGAGTGTTTCCTGGTCGGCGGCATTGCTTGATGCGGGGGTGTTTTGTTCGGTGGACATGCTCTCGCTCCTTGAGAAATGGGCAGCGATGATTGCCCGTTTCCATGCAGGAGGTGCACTACATAGTTATGCCCAAATGCGATTCAAGAACCTGTAGGGTCAGCGCCGTGCCACATCCGAAAAGTAGAACTTGTCGAGGGTGTGCCGTGATTCCGTGTACTCGAACTGCCGGCCGTCCTGCAGAAACGTATGGTTGCTGACCACGATCACATGGCTCTGGCCGTCGAGGTCGAGGTGTTGCTGGTCGTCCTTGCTGCGGGGCACGGCTTCGATGGTTCGCTGGGCGTAGGCGATTTGCAGTTGCAAGGTCTGTTCGATGAAGGCGTAGATCGAGTGTTCGGCGATGTCCCGCGATAGTCCGGGGATCACGTCGCTGACGAAATGGTTGATGTCGAGGATCACTCGTTTTCCATCGATCCGCCGTACGCGTTTGATCCTCGTGATCAGGCTGCCTTCTTCAGCCTTGATATGTTCCAGCAGCGCACCTTCGAGAGGGATCTGGCTGAACTCGACCACTTCGGTGCTGACGTTGTTGCCCAGTCGCGGATAGGTTTCCTGAAAGCTGACGATGCCGCCCAACTGAAATTCGATCGGGTCGGTCGACAACACAAAGGTGCCTTTCCCGTGGACTTTCTGGGCGAACCCGCGCTCCTGTAATTGCTCGATGGCCTTGCGCACGGTGCCGCGACTGGCCTGGTAGCTGTCCATCAGTTCGGTTTCGGAGGGCAACCGGGCGCCGCGCTCCAGACGTTCGGTCGTGATGCTGGCAAGCAGATCGCTGTAGATCTGGTTGTATTTACTCATGGGGATGGCTCTGTGCCGCAATGTGCTCAAGGTTTCGAACCTTAAGGGCAGGGTAGGGGTTTGTCCATGCGGGTTTGGGTTTTCATCGTCTGAGAGGGTGGGAAAAATCGCCGCCGGTCGGGTGACAAGTAAACAATTTCAAACTCGTCTGTACGAGTTGTTGATTTAACTCGTACAGACGAGTACTTTTCGCTTCGGCGTGCTGCCAATAACAAAAAACCACAGCGGAAAAACAAGCATGAGCCACGACTATCCGAACATCGTCAGCGAGCTGCTGCAAAGCCTCGGTGGCAGCGACAACCTCGAGCAAGCCGCGCATTGCGTCACACGCCTGCGCCTTGCCCTCAAGGACCCGAGCCGGGTCAACAGTGCCACGCTGAACCAGATTGACCTGGTCAAAGGCTCATTCTTTACCGGCGGCCTGTTCCAGGTGGTCATCGGTCCTGGCGAGGTGGAGAAGGTTTACGCAGAGCTGCGCCATCAAACCGGTCTTGCCGCGTCAACAATCGCCGACGTTAAACAGAAAAGCGCCGACAAGATAAACGCCATGCAGCGTCTGGTGCGGGTGTTTTCCGATGTGTTCATGCCGATCCTGCCGGCGTTGATCATTGCGGGCCTGCTGATGGGCATCAATAACCTGATCGGCGCCAAGGGCATGTTCATCGAGGACCAGACCCTGCTGGACGCTTACCCCAAGCTTGACGGGCTCTGGAGCCTGATCAACCTGATGGCCAACACTTCGTTCGTGTTTCTGCCTGCGCTAGTGGGCTGGTCAGCAGCCAAGCGGTTTGGCGGCAGCGAAATCCTCGGCATTGTGCTCGGTCTGATGCTGGTTCATCCCGATCTGCTCAATGCCTGGAACTATGGCAAGGCAGTCGCAGGTCTCGACGGCCAGAGCCTGCCGTATTTCGACATCCTCGGTCTGTTCCAGATCGAAAAGGTCGGTTATCAGGGGCAGATCCTGCCCATCCTGCTGGCGGCATACGTGATGAGCGTCATCGAAAAATGGCTGCGGGCGAGAGTGCCTAATGCGGTGCAATTGCTGGTGGTGCCGATCACCACCATCGTGGTCACCGGCGTGCTGGCGCTGGCGGTCATTGGCCCGGTGACCCGGCATCTGGGGATTCTCATCACCGAAGGCGTGGTCACCCTGTTTGATCTGGCGCCGATGGTCGGCGGCGCGATCTTCGGCCTGCTTTACGCCCCCTTGGTGATCACCGGCATGCACCACATGTTTCTCGCGGTCGACTTGCAGCTGATCTCGACCCAGGGCGGTACTTTCATCTGGCCGATGATCGTCATGTCCAACCTCGCCCAAGGCAGCGCGGCGCTCGCGGTGTTCTACATGACCCGTAATGCGCGGGACAAGTCCATGGCGTCGACCTCAGCGATTTCGGCCTATTTCGGCATCACCGAACCGGCGATGTTCGGGGTCAACCTGCGCTACAAATTTCCGTTTTACGCCGCACTGATTGGCTCGGCGCTGGGGGGCATCTTCCTGTCGATGAACAAGGTCCAGGCCTCGGCCATCGGTGTCGGCGGTTTGCCCGGATTTATCTCGATCATTCCGCAGTTCATCCCGATGTTTGTGATCGGGATGATCATCGCCATGGTCGTGCCGTTTGTTTTGACCTGTGGGTTGAGCATGAAGATTGTTCGGCCTGGGTATCGGGTCGCCTGATAGATCGCTATCGCAGTTCAAGAAGGAATACAGCCATGCAAGACTGGCAACGTTCGGTGATCTACCAGATCTACCCGAAGAGTTTTTACAGCCACGCAGGCAATCCCACGGGTGATTTGCTCGGCGTCGTGGCCAAGCTCGACTACCTGCACTGGCTGGGCGTCGATTGCCTGTGGATCACGCCGTTCCTGCGTTCGCCCCAGCGTGACAACGGTTACGATATCAGCGATTACTACGCCATCGATCCGAGCTACGGCACCATGGCCGACTGTGAATTGCTGATCGCCGAGGCCGGCAAGCGCGGGATCAAGTTGATGCTCGATATCGTGGTCAACCACACCTCGATCGAGCACACCTGGTTCCAGCAGGCGCGCAGCAGTCTCGACAATCCGTATCGCGACTTCTACATCTGGCGCGATCAGCCCAATAACTGGGAGTCCAAATTTGGTGGTTCGGCATGGGAGTACGAGGCGCAGACCGGCCAGTATTTCCTGCACCTGTTCGATCACACTCAGGCCGACCTGAACTGGGACAACCCGAAGGTGCGCGCCGAAGTTTTCAAGATGATGAGATTCTGGCGGGATAAAGGTGTGGGCGGGTTCCGGCTGGATGTGATCAACCTGATCTCGAAACCGGCGGACTTTCCCGAGGACAATACCGACGGCCGACGCTTCTATACCGACGGGCCGAATGTTCACGAATACTTGCAGCAAATGCACCGCGAAGTGTTCGAAGGCCATGACCTGATCAATGTCGGCGAGATGTCGTCTACCAGTCTCGAACACTGTATTCGCTATTCGCGGCCGGGCTCCAAAGAGCTGTCGATGACCTTCAACTTCCATCACCTGAAAGTCGATTACCCGAACCTGCAAAAGTGGATTCGCGCCGATTTCGACTTCCTCGAGCTCAAGCGCATCCTCTCCGACTGGCAAACCGGCATGCAGGCCGGCGGCGGCTGGAATGCGCTGTTCTGGTGTAATCACGACCAACCTCGGGTGGTCTCGCGATTTGGTCATGACGGCGAGCACCGTGTGGTGTCGGCGAAGATGCTCGGCACCGCGCTGCATTTTCTCCAGGGCACGCCATTTGTGTATCAGGGGGAAGAGCTGGGTATGACCAATCCGGGCTTCGATCACATCGATCAATACCGCGACGTCGAGACCCTGAACATCTTCCGGCTCAAGCGCGAGGCGGGTGCGAGCGATGCCGACAACATGGCGGCGATCATGCAGAAGTCCCGTGACAACGGCCGTACGCCGATGCATTGGAATACCGGACCGAACGCCGGTTTCAGCTCTGTGCAACCCTGGATCGGCGTGCCGGCCAATTCGGCGCAGATCAACGTCGCCACTCAACTCGACGACCCGGATTCAGTGCTGCATCACTACCGCCAGTTGATCAATTTGCGGCGTACCGAAGTGCTGATATCCGACGGTGTTTACCGTCAGCTGTTGCCTGAGCACGCGCAAGTTTGGGCTTATGTACGGGAAGGAAGCGGCGAACGGTTGCTGGTATTGAACAACTTTTACGGGACGCCTTGCGAAGTTGAATTGCCGGATGCAGTGATCGCTGAATTCATGACTCAGCGCTTGGTCATCAGCAACTATGCGGACTGTCCGCCGCGAAATCGGCAGGTGTTTTTACGACCGTATGAGTCGTTTGTCTTGCACTTGACTGACCACTGACCCCTCACAAAAAAACACCGTTTCAAAAACACGCAGAACGCTGCGCGGGGGAGTTTTGCGCGCCGATTTTGCTGCAGCACACAATAAAAATAATGGAGTGTTTCTTGAAAACAACAATAAATCGCGGCCTTGCAGCCGCTGGCATTTGCCTGGCGTTGCCACTGACGGCCCATGCGCTGGAGTTCGGCGGTTACCTGCGCAGCGGCGTCGGTACGTCGGTCAACAGTGGTAAACAACAGTGTTTCCAACTGCCCGGAGCACAGACCAAATACCGCCTCGGTAACGAGTGCGAGCAATATGGGGAACTGGAACTTCGTCAGGACTTGTACACGCTGGATGACGGTTCGGTGCTAAGTGTCGATGGCATGGCCTCACTGTATAACCAGTACGACAAGGACCTGACGTTCAATGGCGACAACGGCTCGGTGCGCTTGCCGCAGCTGTACGCGCAATGGTCGAACATGCCTGGCCTCAACGGCGGTTCGCTGTGGGCCGGTCGCCGCTATTACAAACGGAACGACATCCACATTTCCGACTTTTACTACTGGAACCAGAGCGCCACCGGCGGCGGCATCGAGGACGTGCTGATCGGAGATCTGAAATACAGCTACGCCTTTTCGCGCAAGGACAACCTGTACCAGAAGGATTACATCAATCGTCACGATTTCAACGTTGCCGGTTTCAACACTAACCCCGGCGGTGAGCTGGAGTTTGGCCTGAGCTACATCGACAAACCCGACAGCCGCGACGCTCATCGTGGCTGGGCGATTACCACCCAGCATGTGCAAAAAGGATTTCTGGGTGGCAAGAACAAACTCGCGTTTCAGTACGGTGAAGGGCCGGGCACCGGGTTGGGCTATACCGGTAACGTGAAGCTGGATGACAGCAATAAAAGCTACCGGGTGGTGGAGTTCTTCGACTGGCAGGTGACGCCCCGGTTTGGCGGGCAGGTCGAGGCGGTTTACCAGAAGGATATTCGCCCCGACGGATCAGACCAGAACTGGATTTCCCTGGGCGTTCGGCCGGCCTACGCGATTAGCGAGCAGTTCAAACTGGTGACCGAGCTGGGTCACGATCAGGTCGAAGCCACAGGTGGCACGCGCAAGCTGAGCAAGTTCACCTTTGCCCCGACCTGGTCACCCAAGGGCCCTGAATTCTGGGCGCGGCCCGAAGTGCGCTTGTATTACACCTATGCCAGCTGGAACGAGGCGGCCAAGCGTGCGGCCAATGAACTGGCAGCGGGTTCAGCGTTGTCCGACACCGGAGCCTTCGGCACGGCGCGACACGGTGCGAACGTCGGATTGCAGGTCGAGTACTGGTGGAAATAAGCGATGCTGTCGGAGCGTCGCGCTCCATCGGCACTTCAAAGAACAGAACAGCAGGTGAAGTCATGGCCACACCCCAACAATTGCAGCTTCACGCACCCCTGTCCGGCGTATTGATGCCCTTGGACCTTGTGCCCGATCGAGTTTTTTCCAGCCGGATCATCGGCGATGGGCTATGCATCGATCCGACGTCAACAACGTTGTGCGCGCCGCTGGCGGGGGTTGTCAGCAATGTGCAGGCCAGTGGGCATGCGGTCAGCATCACCGATGAAAATGGCGTGCAGGTGTTGATGCACATTGGGCTCGACACGGTGAACCTTGCAGGAAAGGGGTTCACGCGGTTGGTGGAGGAGGGGCAGCAGGTTGACGTCGGGCAGTCGCTGATTGAGTTCGATGCTGATTTTGTTGCGTTGAATGCACGCAGCCTGCTGACCTTGATGCTGGTGGTCAGCGGTGAGCCGTTCACTTGGCTGACGGCGGAAACCGGGTGGGTAGACAGTGGTCAGCCATTGCTGGGTTTGAATTCTGTCGAGCTGACAACGGATGAGTCTGTGGCTAAAGAGGGCGAGGCGCTGTTCTCCAAACCGGTGACGTTGCCCAACCCGAACGGCTTGCACGCCCGTCCTGCGGCGGTGTTCGCCCAAGCGGCGAAAGGTTTCTCGGCGAGCATTCACCTGCATAAACAGCAGGAGAGTGCGAATGCGAAATCCCTGGTGGCGATCATGGCATTGCAGACCGTTCACGATGATGTTGTGCAAGTCAGTGCGGTCGGCCCGGATGCTGAGGCGGCGATCAAGGCACTGGCCGAGCTGCTGACCGCCGGATGCGGCGAGACCGTGCCCGTGACGGCGGATGTTGCCCCGCAGCCCTTGGAGGCATCATCGCCCAAGGTGCTGCGTGGGGTATGTGCTTCGGCGGGTTCGGCATTTGGCCAAGTGGTACAGATCGCCGAGCAGGTCCTTGATGTCAGCGAATGGGGTGAGAGTTCGCGGGTTGAGCGCGATCACCTGTCCGCAGCGTTGACCGAGGCAATTTCAGCGTTGCAGCAGATGCGTGATAACGCCACGGGCGATGCTCAGGCAGAGATCTTCAGGGCGCATCAGGAACTGCTCGAAGACCCGGGTTTGTTGGAGGTGGCTCATGTGCTGATCGACGAAGGCAAAAGCGCCGGATTCGCCTGGCGTGCGGCCACCGGGTCGACGGCAACCTTATTCAAAAGCCTGGGCAATGCGCTGCTGGCCGAACGAGCGGCAGACCTGGCCGATGTCAGTCAGAGAGTGCTCAAGTTGCTACTCGGCGTTCGGGACCGCGAGCTGGAGTTGCCTGAAGGCGCCATTCTGATTGCTGAACAACTGACACCGTCCCAGACCGCCGGGCTCGATACCCGTAAGGTGCTGGGGTTTGCCACGGTCGGCGGTGGCGCCACCAGCCATGTCGCGATCCTGGCGCGGGCGTTCGGTTTGCCGGCGATCTGTGGGTTACCGGTGCAAGTGCTGGCGCTGGTCAACGGCACCCAGGTGTTGCTCGATGCCGATAAGGGGGAGTTGCAGCTCGACCCGGATCTGGCCGCCATTGAAGAACTTCAAGCCAGGCGCGCGCTTGCGCAGCAACGTCAGCACCGTGAGTTGGCGCAGGCGTCACTGGCTGCCTGTACTCGCGACGGACATCATGTCGAGGTGACAGCCAACATCGCTTCGCTGGCTGAAGCCGAACAGGCTATGGCGCTGGGAGGCGCGGGTGTTGGTTTGCTGCGTTCGGAGTTTCTATATCTGGATCGCCATCATGCGCCTAGCCAGGACGAGCAGGCCTCCACCTACAGCGCCATCGCCCGAGCTCTCGGGCCTGCGCGTAATCTGGTGGTGCGCACGCTGGATGTTGGCGGTGACAAGCCTTTGGCCTATGTCCCGATGGACAGTGAAACCAACCCCTTTCTGGGCGTGCGCGGGATTCGTCTGTGCCTGGAGCGTCCGCAGCTGTTGCGCGATCAATTCAAGGCAATCCTGAGCTGTGCGGGACTGACGCGTTTGCACATCATGCTGCCGATGGTGACGCAGCTGTCGGAGTTGCGCGTGGCTCGTCAACTGCTCGAAGAGGAGGCGCTGGCCCTGGGCCTCACGGAACTGCCGAAGCTGGGGATCATGATCGAGGTGCCAGCAGCGGCACTGATGGCTGATCTGTTTGCGCCCGAAGTGGATTTTTTCTCCATCGGCACCAATGACCTGACCCAATACACCTTGGCCATGGACCGCGATCATCCGCGGCTGGCCAGTCAGGCTGACAGTTTTCATCCTGCGGTGCTGCGATTGATCGCCAGCACCGTGAAAGCCGCCCATAGCCACGGCAAATGGGTGGGCGTGTGCGGCGCCCTGGCCTCCGAAACCCTGGCCACGCCGCTTTTGCTGGGGCTGGGCGTGGATGAGTTGTCGGTGAGCGTGCCGTTGATTCCGGCGGTCAAAGCGGCGGTTCGCACAGTGGACCTGGTGGATTGCCAGGCCATCGCCCAAAAGATCCTTAGTCTGGAAAGTGCCGGGCAAGTACGCGAGGTCTTGAGGCTGTATCGCGACGCGACGGTCGAAACTTCACTGGTTATGGAGAACTGAACATGTTCGAGAAAATGCAGCGAGCGTTCTGGAAAGCCTTGACGCCGGATCTGATCGTGGATGAACCGAAGGTGGCTGCGCCATCGGGGCCTGGCCTGGCAGCGAATGTGGTGGCCGCGTTGGGTGGTGTGGATAACCTCAAGTCGCAGCAGCCTGTGGCGCTGACCCGGGTTCGGGTGGAATTGCGCGATGTGGGGCGGATGAATCGACAGGCTTTGAATCTGGCAGGTGTGCCAGGCGTCATGATGCTGGAGGGCGGCGTGGTGCACCTGATCACTGGCCTTCAGCCATAACCGATCCCTCGCCACAGATGATGTGCGTCTCTCGGTCGCCCTTACCGTTTCTCAACCGCAGGTGTATCGTATTCGCCTTTTCCAGGTCTCCAGACCTGTCGCTGATACGTGAGGTAGTTGAGTTCATGTCCTTTACCCGTCGCCAAATCCTCGGTGGCCTGGCCGGTCTTGTTGTCGTTGGCGTCGGTGCGGGGGGCGCGTCGCGTTACTGGCTGGGCAAGATGGCCGATGCCGATGCGGGCCACGACTATGAGCTGATTGCGGCGCCGCTGGACGTCGAGCTGGTGGCCGGGCACAAGACCCAAGCCTGGGCGTTCGGCCCGTCGGCGCCGGGTACCGAGTTGCGCGTGCGTCAGGGCGAATGGCTGCGGGTGCGGTTCATCAACCATTTGCCGGTGGCGACCACCATTCACTGGCACGGCATCCGCCTGCCGCTGGAAATGGATGGCGTGCCCTACGTCTCGCAGTTGCCGGTGCTGCCGGGTGAATACTTCGACTACAAATTCCGCGTACCCGATGCCGGCAGCTATTGGTATCACCCGCATGTGAACAGCAGCGAAGAACTGGGCCGAGGCCTGGTGGGGCCGCTGATTGTCGAAGAGCGCGAGCCGACCGGTTTCAAGTACGAGAAAACCTTGAGCCTCAAGAGCTGGCATGTCGACGAGGTGGGCAATTTCGTCGAGTTCAGCATTCCCCGGGAAGCGGCCCGGGGCGGCACGGCGGGGCGTCTGGCGACGATCAATGGTGTGCCGCAAGCGGTCATCGATTTGCCGGCCGGGCAGATCACTCGCGTGCGCCTGCTCAATCTCGATAACACCTTGACCTATCGCCTCAACATTCCCGGTGTCGAGGCGCAGATCTACGCGTTGGACGGCAATCCCGTCGAGCCACGTCCGTTGGGCAAGGAATACTGGCTTGGGCCGGGCATGCGCATTTGCCTGGCAATCAAGGCACCTGCGGCCGGTGAAGAATTATCCCTGCGCAACGGCCCGGTACGTTTGGGCACGTTCCGCTCAGTGGCGAACACCGATGCCCCAACCGAGTGGCCGCCCGCGCTGCCCGCCAACCCGGTGGCCGAGCCGGACCTGGCCAATGCCGAGAAACTCAACTTCAATTTCGAATGGGTGGGTTCTGTCTCGGTGAACGTCGACAACGGCCGGCCGCCGAGCCTGTGGCAGATCAACGGCAAGGCCTGGGACATCACCGACAAGACCTGCGCCGACCGCCCGATTGCCAAGCTTGAGAAGGGCAAGAGCTACATTTTCGAATTGAAGAACATGACTCAGTACCAGCACCCGATTCACCTGCATGGCATGAGCTTCAAGGTCATTGCCTCGAACCGGCACAAGGTCATCCCGTATTTCACCGACACTTATTTGCTGGGCAAGAACGAGCGCGCGCAAGTGGCGCTGGTGGCGGATAACCCTGGGGTGTGGATGTTCCATTGCCATGTGATCGACCACATGGAAACCGGCCTGATGGCCGCGATCGAGGTGGCGTGATGCGTCAGATTCGTCCCGCCGCAATCATCGACCGCAGCCGTGATCGTGACTTCATGCGCGAAGCGCTGGCGCTGGCCGCACAAGGCGCTGCGCTGGGTGAAGTGCCGGTGGGCGCGGTGTTGGTGCAGGACGGTGAAATCATCGGCCGTGGCTTCAATTGCCCGATCAGCGGCAACGACCCGAGCGCGCATGCCGAGATGGTCGCGATCCGCGCGGCGGCATTGGCCGCCAGCAATTATCGCCTGCCGGGCAGTACGCTGTACGTGACGCTTGAGCCGTGCAGCATGTGCGCCGGGCTGATCGTGCATTCGCGCATTGCGCGGGTGGTGTACGGCGCGCTGGAGCCCAAGGCGGGGATTGTGCAGAGTCAGGGGCAGTTCTTTACCCAGGGCTTTTTGAATCACCGGGTGTTGTATGAAGGTGGGGTGTTGGCCGAGGAATGCGGGGCTGTTTTGAGCGAATTCTTCAAGGCCCGGCGCGCCAAGCCCGCAGACTGAACACCAAACCACTGTGGGAGCGAGCCTGCTCGCGATGAGGGCCTGACAGTCAACGATGATGTTGAATGACAGACCGCTATCGCGAGCAGGCTCGCTCCCACAGGTTTATTCAGTGTTTGCGGAATTTATTTGCGGGCGACGATGACGGCACGCATCGGCGCCGGCAGCCCTTCAATCGTCTTGCTGTGATCCTCGGGATCGAGGAAATCACTCAACGACTGATACTTCATCCACTCCGTGCCGCGCTGTTCCTCGACGGTCGTCACGCTGACATCCACGCACTTCACGTCCGTGAAACCGGCACGCCGCAACCAGAGCATCAGCGCTGGCACCGATGGCAAGAACCACACGTTACGCATCTGCGCATAACGGTCTTCCGGCACCAGCACCTGCTGTTGATCACCTTCGATCACCAGCGTCTCCAGCACCAGTTCGCCGCCCTTGACCAGGCAATCCTTCAGCGCCAACAGATGCTCGATCGGCGAGCGGCGGTGGTAGAACACGCCCATGGAAAACACTGTGTCGAAGCCTTCGAGTTCCGGTGGCAGGTCTTCAAAAGGAAACGGCAGGTGCCAGGCATTCGGCTCGGACAAATAGCGCTGAACCGCCTGGAACTGACAGAAGAACAGCCAGTTCGGGTCGACGCCGATCACGCTGTCCGCGCCGGCACCAAGCATGCGCCACATGTAGTAACCATTGCCGCAGCCAACATCGAGGATGCGTTTGCCCTTCAGGTCCAGATGCGGCGCGACGCGCGACCATTTCCAGTCCGAGCGCCATTCGGTGTCGACGTGCACACCAAACAGATTGAACGGGCCTTTGCGCCACGGCGACAACCCCATCAATGCGGTACGCATTTGCGCGCGGGTCTCAGCGTCGCAATCGGTGTCCAGGGTCAGGCCGTTGAGCAGGTCGACTTCGCTCGGCTGGATCTTCGGCAAGGCGTCCAGCGCACTCTGCCAGCGCTCCAGGTCGCCGTGACCCTTTTCCATTTTCTTGTCGAGTTGCGCTTGCAGGGTGTTGGCCCATTCGGCCAGCGGTGTACCGGCCAGACGGCGGGCGAGGGGGGACAGATCAATCATGGCAAGGCAATCAACGAGGCAAAGTTAAGACACTGGAACCACGGCACGACTTTCGAGAACCCGGCGGCCAGCAGGCGCTCACGGTGTTCTTCGAGGCTGTCGGGCTTCATGACGTTTTCGATGGCGCTGCGCTTCTGGGCGATTTCCAGTTCGCTGTAGCCGTTGGCGCGCTTGAACGCGACGTGCAGGTCGGTGAGCAGCGCGTGTTCTTCGGGGTCGTTGAAGCGCAGCTTTTCCGAGAGGATCAACGCACCGCCAGGCAGCAGCGATTGACGGATGCGACTCAGCAACGCGGTGCGCTGCTCGGGAGCGATGAATTGCAACGTGAAGTTCAGCGCCACCACCGAGGCTGGCTGAAAGTCGAGGGCGAGGATGTCGCCTTCGATCACTTCCACCGGCAGTAACTCCTGAAACATCGAATCCTGACCGTTGAGGTATTCGCGGCAGCGTTCGACCATCGCCGCCGAGTTATCCACAGCGATGACGCGGCAGCCGTCGGTGCGCACGTGACGGCGCAACGCCTGGGTCACGGCGCCGAGGGACGAGCCGAGGTCGTAGAGCACGCTGTTGGGCTGGGCGAATTGCGCGGCGAGCACGCCGAGGTTTTCGACAATGGTCGGATAACCTGGCACCGAGCGCTTGATCATGTCCGGGAACACCCGCACCACGTCCTCGTTAAAGGCGAAGTCGGGCACCTGGGCCAAAGGCTGGGCGAAAAGGCGATCGGGTTCTTTGCTCACGGCGGTTCCAGCGGCGTATGTGGAAAAGGCCGGCATTTTAGCCAACTTGGCGCGGGGATGCGCGGGTTGTCTGATAAAGCGGTGGGCAGGCTTTTAGATATTCGTGTTCAGGGACATTGCTTCGCGAGCAGGCTCGCTCCTACAGGGATTGCGGTGAACCTGTGGGAGTGAGCCTGCTCGCGATGAATTCAGCGCGGTTTCGGACCGAACGCCGAGGCGGTGATGCCCCACTGCCCCAACCAATAGCTGAGGATGATCACATAAGGCGCGGCATCGAATGGCGCAACAAACCGGTTGATGCCAATCACGCTATCTGAAAACACAAACGCCAGCGCTCCGCCAGCCGCCAGCAGCGCAGAGCGTTTCGGTACATCGGTGCCCAGGCGAGCCAGTGCCCGCCAAAGCATGGCGCTGATGGCCAGACCGTAGACGATCACCGGGATCAGCAATGGGCCCAGACCATTGGCAATCAAAATCCCCAACAGCATCGCGCCGACACTCAGCGCGAGGATCAACGGCAACACCGCCAACCGCCGGCAATCACTCAAATACGCTTTCAGATAGGCAAGGTGCGCGACCAAAAACGCCCCGAGGCCGAACACAAACAAATCCCCCGGCCACGCGAGCAACACATCGCCCAGCAGGGAAAAGATCAAACCCAGGCTGATCCAGCGTCGATACTCGCTGGGCGGTGCATCGTGCAGCCAGCCGAGCAAGGCCAGCACGGGCAACGGTTTGACCAGCAGGCAGAGCAGCGCGGCGTGCACGCTCAGGCCGTAAAGAAAGGTCACCGCGCCCATCAGCGCCAGAATCAGCCAGCCCATGATCAGTTAACCGAGATCGCGCAGTCGAAGGTTTCCACCGCCGGCACTTCCGGCGCCCAGGGTTGTTGCGAAGTCAGGCGCAAGCGTCCGTCACCGTGTGCGAATGCCTGGAAACGCCAGGTAGAAACACCAGCAGCACCGACGACGCCAGCATCTTCCGGATTTCGATAGACCTCTGGCCCTAACGCGCGCAACACGCCACCGGCCGAATCCTGGATTGCCCAGCGATAGCCCGTGGTCGGGTTGCTCGGCAGGGTCAGGATCAGGTTTTGCCCGTTATGCAGTTGCACGGGGCATTCGCTTTGTTTTTCCACGGTCACGTTCTGTTTCGGTTGCGTGGCGCACGCGGCCAGCAAGGCGAGGGCGAGGGGGACAAACAGGCGGGTGGGGGACATGAGGTCAGTGGCTCCGGCATTCACGACGAACGGCGAGCATAACTGAAGATGAGACAAAGTGTGACAGCGGCGGGAAGTGATGTCGGTAGCGCCGACGACATCGCCAGCAAGCCGGCTCCTACAGAGGACCTGTGTCGGTCACAAAAATGTGAACGACACAAAACCCTTGTAGGAGCCGGCTTGCTGGCGATAGCGTTGGTGCAGCCACAACATGACTATCAGAACAACACCTTCGCCACATCCGCAAAACGCTTGGCAAAGTGCACGGTAATCCCTTCCTTCAGGTAATCCGGCAATTCATCAAAACTCCCACGATTCGGCTCCGGCAGAATCAATTCAAAGATCTTCTGCCGCCGCGCCGCAATCACCTTCTCGCGCACTCCGCCAATCGGCAAAACATGCCCGGTCAGCGTCAGTTCGCCGGTCATGGCCACGCCTTTTTTCGGCGGCTGGTTTCGTGCAAGCGAGAGCAGGGCACTGGCCATGGTCACGCCGGCGCTCGGGCCGTCTTTCGGGGTGGCGCCTTCCGGTACGTGCAGGTGCACAAAGGCTTCGTCGAAGAACTTCGGATCGCCGCCAAACGACTTCAGATTCGAACTGACGTAACTGTAGGCAATTTCCGCCGACTCTTTCATCACGTCGCCCAGTTGCCCGGTGAGTTTGAAGCCACGGTTGAGCGTGTGAATCCGCGTCGCTTCGATCGGCAAAGTTGCGCCGCCCATGCTGGTCCAGGCCAGGCCAGTGATCACGCCGGTACCGGACAGCACTTGTTCGTTGCGGAACACCGGATGGCCCAACGATGCTTCGAGGTCCTTCGGCGCAATTTTGATCACCGCTTTCGGCTCGTCGATCAGCTTCACCACGGCTTTGCGCACCAGTTTGCCCAGTTGTTTTTCCAACTGTCGCACCCCGGCTTCACGGGCGTAACCGTCGATCAACGCCTTCAACGCACTGTCGCTGATGCTCAGACTGCCTTTGGATACGCCAGCCTTCTCAAGTTGCTTGGGCCACAGGTGGCGCTTGGCGATGGCGATTTTTTCTTCGGTGATGTAACCCGACAGGCGAATCACTTCCATCCGGTCGAGCAACGGGCCAGGGATTGAATCGAGGGTGTTGGCGGTGCAGACGAACAGCACTTTCGACAGGTCCATCCGCAGATCGAGGTAGTGATCGAGGAATTCGACGTTCTGTTCCGGGTCGAGGGTTTCCAGCAGCGCCGAGGCCGGGTCGCCCTGGTAGCTCTGGCCCATCTTGTCGATTTCGTCGAGCATGATCACCGGGTTCATCACTTCGACGTCTTTCAACGCTTGCACGAGTTTGCCCGGCATCGCACCAATGTAGGTGCGGCGGTGGCCCTTGATCTCTGCTTCGTCGCGCATGCCGCCGAGGCTGAAGCGGTAGAACGGCCGGCCCAAGGATTCGGCGATGGATTTGCCGACGCTGGTTTTACCCACGCCCGGCGGACCGACCAACAGCACGATGGAACCGCTGATCTCGCCTTTATAGGCCCCGACCGCGAGGAATTCGAGGATGCGGTCCTTGATGTCATCGAGGCCGGCATGGTGCTTGTCCAGCACCTTGCGGGCGTGCTTGAGGTCGAGTTTGTCCTCGCCGTACACACCCCACGGCACCGAGGTGGCCCAGTCGAGGTAGTTGCGCGTGACCGCGTACTCCGGCGATCCGGTCTCGAGGATCGACAGCTTGTTCATTTCCTCTTCGATGCGTTTCTGCGCCTGCGTCGACAACACCTTGCCGACCAGGCGTTGTTCGAACTGCTCGATGTCGGCGCTGCGGTCATCCTTGGTCAGACCCAGCTCTTGCTGGATGACTTTTAACTGTTCTTTGAGGAAGAACTCGCGCTGATGCTCGCCGATCTTGCGGTTAACTTCGGCGGAAATTTCTTTTTGCAGTCGCGCAACTTCAACTTCCTTGCGCAGCATCGGCAGGACTTTTTCCATGCGCTTGAGCATCGGCACGCAGTCGAGCACTTCTTGCAGCTCGCTGCCGGTCGCCGAAGTCAGGGCGGCGGCGAAGTCGGTCAGCGGTGATGGATCGTTGGGGCTGAAACGGTTGAGGTAGTTCTTCAGCTCTTCGCTGTACAGCGGGTTGAGCGGCAGCAGTTCCTTGATCGCGTTGATCAGCGCCATGCCGTAGGCCTTGACCTCGTCGGTCGGCTCGGTCGGCTGATGCGGGTACTCGACTTCCACCAGGTACGGCGGGCGATGGTGCTTGAGCCAGGTCTTGAGGCGTACGCGGGTCAGGCCCTGGGCGACGAATTGCAGTTTGCCGTTTTCACGACTGGCGTGGTGCACCTTGACCAGCGTGCCGTAGAGCGGCAGGGCCGAGGTGTCGAAATGGCGCGGGTCTTCCTGGGGCGTGTCCATGTAGAACAGGGCCAGGGAGTGATGATCGGATTTGCTCACCAGATCCAGCGTTTCAGCCCACGGTTCTTCATTGACGATCACCGGCAGCACTTGGGCCGGGAAGAACGGGCGATTGTGGATCGGGATGATGTAGACCTTGTCCGGCAGGTTCTGGCCGGGCAGGGCGAGGCCTTTGCCGGTGGAGTGGTGCGGGGCGTTTTCGGGGTCGGCGTAGTCGCTCGGGTCTTCGGGGAATTCTTGCTGGTCGCTCATGGGGCACCTGCGCAATGGGGTATGGGTCTTAGATGGGGCAGGTGGGGGGTGGTTTCAATGGCAGGAGGGTTTTCGTAACGTGTGTTCAGGTTCTGGACAGGGGTGGAGATTTTTGGCGTCTGTCCGGGCCTCATCGCTGGCAAGCCAGCTCCTACAGGGTATGCGTAACTTTGTAGGAGCTGCGATGCGGCGACCCGACTTGCCGGCGATAGCGGACTGTCAGGAGGCGACAATCCCGCGGTGGGATTACGGGCGGATTTCGATCATCGTGCCGTCCGGCACCAGGCCCCATACCTCGCGCATGTCCATGTTGCGCATGGCGATGCAGCCGTCGGTCCAGTCCAGGGTGTGGAACAGGTTTTCAGGGTTTTCTTCGGTGTCCGGCGTACCGTGGATCATGATCATGCCGCCGGGCTCGACACCTTCGCGCCGGGCGCGCGCAGAGTCGCTGATGTTCGGGTAGGAGATGTGCATCGCCAGGTTGAATTTATCGCTGACCTTGCGCCAGTCCAGCCAATAGAAACCTTCAGGCGTGCGTTTGTCGCCTTCCATCAGTTTCGGCCCCTTGGGGCGTTTGCCCAGGGAGATGCGGTAGGTCTTCAACGGCTTGCCGTCGTTGATCAATTGCAATTGGTGGGCGGACTTGAGAACCAGGACTTTGTCGATGACTTTGCCGTCCAGCGTTTCCGCAACGGAAGCCTGGGAGATAGCGACGAACGACAAGCAAAACAGGGCAAGCAACCAGCGCATTGAAACGATATCCCTAAGAGGTGTCGCGGCTATTTTATTTATAGATGTTTTTTAGGTGATGGCAGGCTGAGCAAGCGGCGGGATCGACTCGGATCTCACGGGGTAGACCTCGGTCCGCCGGTCAGCGAAGAAGCATTCTAAGGTACGGCCCACCGTGCGGAAAGCCAGGTCGGACCACGGGATGTCGGCTTCGTCGAAAAGTGCCACTTCCAGGCTCTCGGGGCCGGCGGAAAAATCCAGGTCCACCAGCTCTGCGCGAAAGAACACATGCACCTGACTGATGTGCGGCACATCGATCAACGTATAGATGCTCAAGTTGCGCACCCGCGCGCAGGCTTCTTCGGCCGTTTCGCGAATGGCCGCCTGCTCGATGGTTTCACCGTTCTCCATGAAACCGGCGGGCAGGGTCCAGTAACCGAGCCGTGGCTCGATGGCGCGCCGGCACAGCAACACTTTCGAGCCCCAGGTCGCCACGCAGCCGGCGACGATATTGGGGTTCTGGTAGTGAATCGCCTGACAGCTGTCACAGACAAAACGCAGACGCGAATCGCCTTCGGGAATGCGCTGGGTGACCGGGTTGCCGCACTGACTGCAAAATTTCATGCTTGGGTTCCTGAATGCTGCGCCTATCTTGGCGTGCGGCGGTGTCTGTCGGCAAGTTGTCGTTTAGCGACACTCCGCAGTTCGGGGGCTTGGGCGGTCGGTGTGATTGGTGCATGATGCGAAGTAGCGAATAAATCGAGAAGACTCATGCTGGACGAGCTACTGCATCGAGTAAGCAACCACATCCCACGCACACTGGAAACCGACAAGCGTTTCCCGGAGGCCGCGGTTCTGGTGCCCATCACTCGCAGTGATGAACCGGAACTGGTTCTGACCCTGCGCGCCAGCGGGCTCTCGACCCATGGCGGCGAAGTGGCCTTCCCCGGCGGACGCCGCGACCCGGAAGACCCGGACCTGATTTTCACCGCGCTACGCGAGGCCGAAGAAGAAATCGGCCTGCCGCCGGGGCTGGTCGAAGTGATCGGGCCGTTGAGCCCGCTGATTTCCCTGCACGGCATCAAGGTCACGCCTTATGTCGGCGTGATCCCGGATTTTGTCGAGTACCTGGCCAACGACGCCGAGATCGCTGCGGTGTTCAGCGTTCCCCTGGAATTCTTCCGCAAAGACCCGCGTGAACATACCCATCGCATCGATTACCAGGGCCGCAGCTGGTACGTGCCGAGTTATCGTTATGGCGAATACAAGATCTGGGGCCTGACCGCGATCATGATCGTCGAGTTGATCAACTTGCTCTATGACGCCAAAATCAGCCTGCACCAGCCGCCCAAGAGTTTTATCAACACCTGAAGCCATCGCTCGTATGGCGTGAAACCGCTGCTGCCTGAGCCTGAGGACAACACGATGAAATACCGCCTGGGCGACGCCCGCGTCGACACCCATCCGCAGAGCTGGGTTGCCCCCAACGCCGTGCTGGTGGGCAAGGTCAAACTGGAAGAGGGCGCCAACGTCTGGTTCAACGCCGTGTTGCGTGGCGACAACGAACTGATCCTGATCGGCAAGAACAGCAACGTCCAGGACGGCACCGTGATGCACACTGACATGGGCTACCCGCTGACCATCGGCACCGGCGTGACCATCGGCCACAACGCCATGCTCCACGGCTGCACCGTCGGTGACTACAGCCTGATCGGTATTAATGCAGTGATCCTCAACGGCGCAAAAATCGGCAAGAACTGCATCATCGGCGCCAACTCGCTGATCGGCGAAGGCAAGGAGATTCCGGACGGTTCGCTGGTCATGGGCTCACCCGGCAAGGTGGTGCGCGAGCTGACCGAGCCGCAGAAAAAAATGCTCGAGGCCAGCGCTGCGCACTATGTGCATAACTCCCAGCGTTATGCCCGCGATCTGGCAGAGCAGGAAGAATGAACACGCCCGAACGCCCGGTGCTATCGCCCTGCGTGAACATTTGTGCGCTGGACGACGATGACATCTGCACCGGGTGCCAGCGCACCGTGGCGGAAATCACGGGCTGGAGCCGGATGAGTAATGACGAGCGCCGAACGGTCCTGGGACTGTGTCACGAACGGGCGAAATCCAGCGGGTTGATCTGGATGATTGGTAACAAGTCCGACAATTGATCGCGTTCCCTGTAGGAGCGAGCCTGCTCGCGAAGAACCAGAGAGCACCGCAGCACATCCGGTTTTTCGCGTTATCGTTAACGACCATCGCGAGCAAGCTCGCTCCTACAGGAATCCCCACGCCACATGCTCTTCCTGATCGCCTACATCAGCAGCGTCGTGCTGATCAACTACGCCTTTTCCACCGCGCCGCACCTGGACGTCATCTGGTCCGCCTGGGGCGGTTTGGTCTTTGTCCTGCGCGACATGGTGCAAACCCGTTTCGGCCACGGTGCAATCGCGGCAATGCTGGCAGCGCTGGTGCTGTCCTATGTCACCTCCGATCCGTCCATCGCCCTTGCCAGCGCCACCGCGTTCGCGGTCTCCGAATGCATCGACTGGCTGGTGTTCAGCATCACCAAACGCCCGCTGCACGACCGTCTGTGGATAAGTTCGGCCCTGAGCATTCCCCTCGATACCTTCATCTTCTTCGGCATGATCGACGCCTTCACCCCGGCCGTGATCCTCACCGCCATGGGCTCTAAGTTCGCCGGCGTGACCGCCGTGTGGCTGATCATGGCGTGGCGCTTGCGCAAACTGGCCATCGCCGGCTGAAGCCAAACCCTCAGGTTCATGTAAAATGCCGCGCTTTCTCCCCATGGGAAGCGTGCCAGGCACAGCGACCCTCGATGATCCGCTCCTTTGAGGACCTGAGATGACCCGTATCGGAACTCCATTGTCGCCAACCGCGACCCGCGTATTGATGTGTGGCTGTGGTGAGTTGGGCAAGGAAGTGGTGATCGAGCTGCAACGCCTGGGCGTTGAAGTGATTGCCGTTGACCGTTACGCCAACGCGCCGGCCATGCAAGTCGCTCACCGCAGCCACGTGATCAACATGCTCGACGGCGCTGCCCTGCGTGCCGTGATCGAAGCCGAGAAGCCGCATTTCATCGTGCCGGAAATCGAAGCCATCGCCACCGCGACCCTGGTCGAACTGGAAGCCGAAGGCTTCACCGTGATCCCGACTGCACGCGCCGCGCAACTGACCATGAACCGTGAAGGCATCCGTCGCCTGGCCGCTGAAGAGCTGGACCTGCCGACCTCGCCGTACCACTTTGCCGACACCTTCGAGGATTACAGCAAAGCCGTTCAGGACCTGGGCTTCCCGTGCGTGGTCAAGCCGGTGATGAGTTCGTCGGGCAAGGGCCAGAGCCTGTTGCGCAGCGTCGATGACGTGAAAACCGCGTGGGATTACGCGCAAGAAGGCGGTCGTGCCGGTAAAGGTCGGGTGATCGTCGAGGGCTTCATCGACTTCGATTACGAAATCACCTTGCTGACTGTGCGCCACGTTGGCGGCACCACGTTCTGCGCGCCGGTCGGTCACCGTCAGGAGAAGGGCGACTATCAGGAATCCTGGCAGCCACAAGCCATGAGCCCGGTTGCCCTGGCGGAATCCGAGCGTGTGGCCAAGGCGGTCACCGAAGCCTTGGGCGGTCGTGGTCTGTTTGGCGTCGAGTTGTTCATCAAAGGCGATCAGGTGTGGTTCAGCGAAGTCTCGCCACGCCCGCACGACACCGGCCTGGTGACCCTGATTTCTCAGGATCTGTCGCAGTTCGCATTGCACGCACGGGCCATTCTGGGGCTGCCGATTCCATTGATCCGTCAGTTCGCGCCTTCGGCTTCGGCGGTAATTCTGGTGGAAGGGCAGTCGACCCAGACGGCTTTCGCCAATCTCGGCGCGGCATTGAGCGAGCCAGACACGGCGTTGCGTCTGTTCGGCAAACCTGAAGTGAATGGTCAGCGCCGGATGGGTGTGGCGCTGGCGCGGGACGAGTCGATCGAAGCTGCCCGTGCTAAAGCGACCCGCGCTTCTCAGTCTGTTGTGGTCGAGCTGTAAACCGAGGCGCGGCAATCGCTAGCAGGCTAGCTCCCACAGGGTTATTGGGCGGTCACAGATTTTGTGTACACCCAATAACCCTGTGGGAGCCAGCCTGCTGGCGATGCTTCTGGTTCAGGCCACCCGATTCAAGTCGTTGTGACGCGTCTCTTTCAGGCACAGCACCGCAATCAAACTCAGCACCGCCGCCCCCGACACATACCCGCCGACATAACTCAAACCACCCATCGCCACCAGCTTCTGAGCAAAGAACGGCGCCGCCGAGGCTCCGACAATGCCGCCCAGGTTGTAGGCCGCTGACGCGCCGGTATAACGCACGTGTGTCGGAAACAGCTCCGGCAGCAGC
Source organism: Pseudomonas sp. BF-RE-25 (assembly GCF_019956105.1). Classification (NCBI taxonomy): domain Bacteria; kingdom Pseudomonadati; phylum Pseudomonadota; class Gammaproteobacteria; order Pseudomonadales; family Pseudomonadaceae; genus Pseudomonas; species Pseudomonas sp. BF-RE-25. The sequence continues at coordinate 1,206 of NZ_JAHBDB010000021.1, read as the reverse complement.
GCACCCATTGGTGCAAACGTCACGCCCATCAAAAACAGCTCGATGCACAGGAACAGCGCCACGCCCCAGGTCGAACCCTGGGTCAGCAGCGGCTCCATCAAGAACCCGGACAGAATCGCCAGCACGCCGCCGATGATCAGCACCGGTTTGCGCCCGTAACGGTCACTGGCCCAGGCCGATAACGGCGTCGCGGCGGCCATGAACAGCACCGCAAAACACAGCAGTGCGAGGAAGGTTTCGCGGGTGTAGCCCAGCGTCGACACGCCATAACTCAGTGAAAACACCGTCGAGATGTAGAACAGCGCGTAGCACACCACCATCGAACCGGCGCCCAGCAGCATCGGCGCCCAATGCTGGCTGAACAGCTCGACCAGCGGGATCTTCACTCGCTCCTGACGGGCCATGGCATTGGCGAACACCGGGGTTTCGTGCAGCTTGAGTCGCACGTACAGGCCGACCATCACCAGCGCGGCGCTGAGCAGGAACGGGATCCGCCAGCCCCACGAACGGAACTGTTCGTCGTCCAGCGTCATTGCCAGCGTCAAAAACAGCCCGTTGGCCGCGAGAAAGCCAATCGACGGACCAAGCTGCGGGAACATGCCGAACCAGGCGCGCTTGCCCTTGGGCGCGTTTTCCGTCGCCAGCAATGCCGCGCCGCCCCATTCGCCACCCAGGCCCAAACCCTGGCCGAAGCGCAGCACGCAGAGCAGGATCGGCGCCCAGGCCCCGATGCTGTCGTAACCCGGCAGCACGCCGATCAGCGTGGTGCACACGCCCATCAGCAGCAAAGAGGCGACCAGGGTCGATTTGCGCCCGATGCGGTCACCGAAGTGGCCGAACAGTGCCGAGCCCAGTGGCCTGGCGAGGAACGCGATGCCGAACGTGAGAAACGCCGAGAGCATCTGGGCCGTGCCGGAGGTCTGCGGAAAAAACACCGGACCGATCACCAGCGCGGCGGCAGTGGCGTACACGTAGAAGTCGTAGAACTCGATGGCGGTGCCGATGAAACTCGCGGTCGCCACGCGGGTGGCGGAGTTCGTCGGTTGCGCAGGCGTGGTTTCTGAATAGGTCGTGCTGGTAGTCATGCGGTAATCCCTGACAGTCATGTGCCCCAGTGGAGCGAATTATTATGGTCGAACACCCAGGGATGTGGGTTTGATGCGGGGGTGCGGGTAGCACGGGGGTGGGGCGGGGCTTGGGTAAGCG